>NZ_KB906566.1:7500-105962 GCF_000381505.1 Thioalkalivibrio sp. ALM2T | reverse complement strand
CGTTCACGAGCGCCCGGCAGGCGGCGGCGTTCCATGGGCTGGTACCGGTCCATCAGGAGTCCGGGACCTCGATCCAGCGGCCCCCGCGACTGGCGAAGGCCGGCTCGGGCCGGCTGCGCAAGACGCTCTACATGGCGGCTGTGGTGGCCACCCGCTACAACCCGGACGTGCGGCACCAGTATCACCGCCTCCTGAGGCGGGGCAAGGCCAAGATGGCGGCGATCGGGGCGGCCATGCGCAAGCTCCTGCACATCGCCTTCGGCGTGCTCAAGTCGCAAACCCCGTATCAACCCCGTAATGACATGCCTTGCAACTCATAGATCAAGACGGTATCTACGGTTGGGCGCAGTTCCGGGTTGTAGGATGCGGATGAGCGCCGCGAATCGCATCGCGGAGGTGTGGGGCGCCCCCGGACGATGGTGGATGGTCCGAGCGTTTGAACGGTGCGTTTCGCGGGGCTCAACGCACCCGACCTCCATTGGATGACACGATCCGCGGAGGCGGACCCGGACCGAAAAAATCGAACGTAACGCAACCACAGGGAGGTGGTGATGGCGATTACCGACTGGCCCGCGGCCGAGCGCCCGCGGGAAAAGCTGATCGAGCGCGGCGCGGCCGCGCTGTCGGATGCGGAGCTGCTGGCAATCTTTCTGCGCACCGGCGTGGCTGGCAAGAGCGCGGTCGATCTCGCGCGGGATCTGCTCAGCCGCTTCGGTGGGCTGCGGCCGCTGTTACAGGCCGATCAGGCAGGGTTCTGCGCGGCACCGGGACTGGGTGCGGCCAAGTACGCCCAGCTCCAGGCCGTGCTGGAGATGGGGCGGCGGCATCTGGCCGCTGACCTCGACCGCGGTGATGCCCTGACCTCGCCCGCGACCACTCGCCAGTTTCTTGCATCGCGTCTGCGCGACTATCCATTCGAGGTCTTTGGCGTCCTGTTCCTGGACAACCGCCATCGGGTGATCGCGTTCGAGGAGCTCTTTCGCGGCACCATCGACGGCGCCTCGGTGCACCCGCGCGAGGTCGTGCGCCGCGCCCTGCACCACAACGCGGCCGCCGTCATCCTGGCCCACAATCACCCCTCGGGTGTGGCCGAGCCATCGCGTTCGGACGTCGCCATCACCCGCCGCCTGGCCGACGCCCTGGGGCTGGTCGACATCCGCGTCCTCGACCACGTGATCATTGCCGACGAGGCCGTCTCCCTCGCCGAACGCGGCGAGCTTTAGGGCGACGTTGATTCATTCACGCGTCCGCGCTGCAACGCGGTGAGACGACCAAGTCGTCATTGCGAGGAGCCGAAGGCGACGAAGCGATCTGCCGGGGTAGGTAATCTGCCAATAATCTGCCCGTGGGCATCCGGATGACGATTGCTTCGTCGCTTTGCTCCTCGCAATGACGGTTGGTGGATAGTCCGCAACTGGGTCTATCCGTGGATGTCCCTGTGGCCGGGTTCGTCTGGGCAGGCGGTAACGGTGTGGCTCTGGCCGTCGATGGTCATCGCGAAGTCGCGGTTGCGGCGTTCGAGCAGAGTCATGTCTAGGTCTGATCGAGGGCGCGTTCCAGCGCCTGCAGCAGTGCGTCGACCTGCGTTTGGGTGTGGGCGGCGGACAGGGTGATGCGCAGGCGGGCCTCGCCTTCCGGGACGGTCGGGGGGCGGATCGCGGGGACCAGGAAGCCGGCCTCGAACAGGCGCTCGGCGACGGCGCTCGCGCGAGTGGCGGTGCCCAGGGTGACAGGCTGGATGGGTGTGAGGGGCGGTGGGTGTGGCAGGCCGAGGCGATCCAGCCCGTCGCACAAGCGTCGCAACAGGTTCTGGATGTGCTCGCGGCGGTCGTGGGCGGACGCGGCGATTTGCACCGAGGCCAGGGTGGCGACGGCCAGGGCGGCCGGCATCGCGGTGGTGTAGATGTAGGGGCGCGCGGTCTGGATCAGGGTCTCGATCAGCGGTTCGGAGCCGGCCACGAAGGCCCCGGCGGTGCCGAAGCCCTTGCCCAGGGTGCCCATCAGGACCGGTACGTCGTCGCCGCCGAGACCGAAGTGCTGGCAACTGCCGCCGCCGGTGTCGCCCAGAACCGACAGGCCGTGGGCGTCGTCCACCATCAGCCAGGCATCGTACTCGCGCGCCAGGGCGGCGAGTTCCGGGAGCGGGGCGATGTCGCCATCCATGGAGAACACGCCGTCGGTGACGATCAGACGCTGGCTGTTGGTTGGCGCCTTCTCCAGGCGCTCGCGCAGGTGTTCGGGCTCGGCGTGGCGGTAGCGCTGGCTGCGCGCGCCCGACAGGCGCACGGCGTCGATCAGCGAGGCGTGGTTCAGGCGGTCCTCGAAGACGGTATCGTGGCGCCCGACCAGGGCCTGGACCAGAGCCAGGTTGGCCATGTAGCCGGTGGAGAAGACGAGTGCCCGAGCGCGCCCGGTGAAGCGGGCCAGGGCTTGTTCCAGCTCGTCGTGGGCGCGGGTGTGGCCGTTGATCAGGTGGGCCGAACCCGCGCCGACGCCGTACTGATCCAGCGCCTTGCGGGCGGCGGCGGCGACCGCCGGGTCACCGGCCAGGCCCAGGTAGTCGTTGGAGCAGAAGGCAATCACGCTGCGGCCGTCGATGACTTGTTCGGGGCGTTGCGGGCCATCGAGGATGCGGGTGCGGCGCCATAGCCCGGCGTCGCGCACAGTGTTCAGGCGTTGCTCCAGGTAATGATCGAGCGAGTCGCTCATGGGCGCAGGCCCGCGCGCAGGAAGATCGGCCAGTGCACTCGTGCCGGCATGCTCGGGTTGGACCACAGGGCTTGCAGGGCCGGCGCCAGCGCGGCCAGCGGGTCCTGGCCAGCGGCGCGGGCGCGGCGGATCGCGGACCAGGTATCGAGATAGCCCAGCAGGGTGGCGCGATCCCATTCGCGCGTGATGCGAAACTCGGGCGCCTCGATCTCGGGCCAGGGAAACGGAAGGTCGCGGTAGTGGCGGCGGATGTGCTGGCGCTCTTCCGGCCACCAGGGGGCCAGGGTGGCATCGTGGAAGTCGATCAGCAGGCGGTCTAGCGCTGGGTCCTCGGCGCGCAGCACGCCGTAGCCCCAGATCGCCAGCAGCCCGCCCGGGCGCAGGACGCGGGTAACCTCGTCGTGGAACTCAGTGTGACGGAACCAGTGCGCGGCCTGAGCGACACAGGCCAGGTCGATAGAGTCATCGGCCAGTGCACAGGCCTCGGCGGCGCAGGCGACACGGTCGATTTCGGTATCGCCCGGCAGCGCGGCCAGTAGTGCCGGGGCGGCATCCGTGGCGATGACGTGCGAGAAGTGCGGCGCCAGGCCCCGCGCGGCCTGGCCGTTGCCGCTGGCGCAGTCCCAGGCGCGTGCGAGCCGCGGGGTGCGTGCTGCCAGCCAGTCAAACAGCTCGACCGGGTAGTCCGGGCGGTGGCGGGCGTAAGCGGTAGCCACCGCCGAGAAATGGTCGGGGAAGCCGCCGCTCACCGCCGGTCTGGCTCAGGCCGAGGCGGAGGCTGGCTGGTCCGATTGCGCGGGGGCTTCCGGGCCGGTCTCCGGGCGCAGGCCCAGGCGCTCGAACAGTGCCAGGTCGTGGTTCTCGCCGGGGTTTGGCGTGGTCAGCAGGGTGTCGCCGTAGAACAGCGAGTTGGCACCGGCCAGGAAGCACAGAGCCTGCATCTCGTCGGACATCTCGGTGCGCCCGGCGGACAGGCGCACGTAGGACGCCGGCATCAGGATGCGGGTGGCCGCGATGGTACGCACGAACTCCAGCGGGTCGAGGTGCTCGATGCCGTGCAGCGGCGTGCCCTCCACCTGGATCAGCTGGTTGATCGGCACCGACTCCGGGTGCTTCGGGAGGTTGGCCATCTGCTGCAGCAGCCGCGCGCGATCGCGGCGCGACTCGCCCATGCCGAGGATGCCGCCGCAACAGACGTTCATGCCCGCCTCGCGTACGTGCTCCAGGGTCTCGAGACGGTCGTCGTAGGTGCGCGTCGAGATGATGTGGCCGTAGAACTCCGGCGAGGTGTCGAGGTTGTGGTTGTAGTAGTCCAGGCCCGCCTCGGACAGGCGTTTGGCCTGCTCGGCCTTCAGCATGCCGAGGGTCATGCAGGTCTCTAACCCCTCGTCCTTCACCGCGCGGACCATCTCGATCACGCGCTCCAGGTTCTTGTCGGTGGGGTTGCGCCAGGCCGCGCCCATGCAGAAGCGGGTCGCGCCCTGGGCGCGAGCGTTGCGGGCCGCCTCCAGCACCTCGTCCAGCGGCAGCAGGCGTTCGCGTTCGATCTCGACCTCGTGGTGCGCGCTTTGCGGGCAGTAGGCGCAGTCCTCGGGGCAGGCCCCGGTCTTGATCGACAGCAGCGTGCTCACCTGGACCGCGTTCGGGTCGAAGTGCTCGCGGTGGACGGTCTGCGCGCGGAAGATCAGGTCATTCAGCGGCAGGTCGAGCAGGGCCTCGACCTCGTCGGTGTTCCAGTCGTGGCGGGGCGTGCTCATAGATGATGTTCCTTGTCGGCTTCGGCGGGGATCTCGACGTCCGTCCAGGGCTCGCGATAGATATTGAGCAGGGCGTAGATCGTCCACGGCAGCAGGATGGCCGCGGCCACCGCCCAGTAGGCGCGGTAGTAGTTCAGATCCGGCGGAAAGAAGGTGGCGACCCCGATCAGCAGGCCCATCAGGGCGTAGTAGCGATAGGCGGCCCACTGCGTGAAGTGGCCGACGCGGGGATCGGGGTGGTGCTTGTTCAGGGCGTAGACCAGCATCGAGCCGCCAAACCACAGTACCAGCGGGACGATGCCCATGATCGCGGCGATGATGAAGCCGACCCCGACGCCCTCGCTGCTCACCAGGAACAGCGGGATGCCGGCAATCGACACGCTGATCAGGTTGCCGATATCGAACATCGACGCGGCGCGCCGCGAGCTGCGCCCGGAGACGGTCCTGGTGGCCATGGTCTACCCTGCATGCAAAAAGCAGAGCATACCATTATGGCCCCGGACCCTTCATTGCGACCCGTTTCCAGGCGGTCTCCGGCCGCGCGTTTGAGGGCCCGGGCTGTGGCCTGTGTCGACTGGCTGGGGGAGGCCCTGTACCCCGGTCAGTGCGGACTGTGCCTGGCCTCCGGTCCGGCGATCTGCGCGGATTGCCGGGCGGATCTTGCGCCGCTCGCGCACCCCTGCCCCACCTGTGCGTTGCCCCTGCCGGTAGCCGGAGTGTGCCCGACTTGCATCCGCCGCGCGCCGGTCCTGGATGCACTGCATGCCGGCTGGGCCTATGCCTGGCCGCTGGATCAGCTGATCCTGGCCTACAAGCACGGCGCCAATGCACGGGCCGAACGCATCCTCGCGGCCCTGGCGGAGCAGGTGGCGGGCCGTCTGGTGGGCGAGAACGGCGATCTGCCCGATCTAGTGCTCCCCGTGCCGCTGCATGGCAGGCGGCTGCGCGAGCGGGGTTTCAATCAGTCGGACTACCTGGCGCGGCGTGTGGCGAGGGTGCTGGATGTCCCGCTGGATACCCGCGGACTGCGGCGCATCCGCGCGACCGAGTCGCAACAGGCGCTGGGTCGCAAGGCGCGGCGGCGCAATGTGCACGGTGCGTTTGCCTGGGACGGTTCGAGCCTCGCCGGGCAGCATGTGCTGGTGGTGGATGACGTGGCGACTACGGGCGCGACGCTGGCCGCACTGGCCGAAGTGCTGCGCCGCGAGGGTGCCGCACGGGTGGAGGGACTGGTCCTCGCGCGCGCCTGAGACTGTGCGGGCGCGGAATTCAGGCCCCCAGGTGGTGGTCGGCGATCATCGCCAGAAGGATGACGGCGCCCAGGTAGTGGTTGTTTTTGAAGGCGCGCAGACAGTCGGCGGGTTCGCGTTCGAAGATCAGGAACTGCTGGTAGAACATCAGCATTGCCACCACCACGAGCCCGGCGGTGTAGTAGCCACCGAAATCGGCGTGCTGGCCGACGAGATAAAGCCCCAGCCACACGAGCACCTGCAGCCCGCCAGTGATCAGGCGGTCGAGTTCGCCGAAGGCGATGGCCGTGGATTTTACCCCGATCTTCAGGTCGTCTTCGCGATCCACCATGCCGTAGAAGGTGTCATACACCACCGTCCACGCCAGCACGGTTACGAACAACAGCCAGGCCACTTCGGGCGGGTGCTCGCCGGTGACGGCGGTGAACGCCATGGGCACGGCCCAGGCAAAGGCGGCGCCGAGATGGACCTGCGGGAAGTGGTGGAAACGCTTGGAGAACGGGTAGGTGCCGGCCAGTGCCACCGCCACCAGGGAATACAGGATGGTCAGTACATTGGTGAACAGCACGAGAACGAAGGCGACCACGCTGAGGGCCACGAAGGTTCCCAGCGCCTCGCGCGGGGTGATGGTGCCGAGCGCCAGCGGCCGGTCGCGGGTGCGCGCCACGTGTCCATCGAAGTCGCGGTCGGCGTAGTCGTTGATCGCGCAGCCCGCCGAGCGCATCAGCACCACGCCGGCGGAAAAGATGAAGATCAGGTAGGCCGGCGGCCAGCCCTCGGCCGCCACCCACAGGGCCCAGAAGGTGGGCCACAGCAACAGGTAGATGCCCACCGGGCGATCCAGCCGGATCAGGCGGGCGAGTTCCCACAGGCGTTCGCGCTCGGTCATGGCGGCCAAGCTTACCAGCCTTGTTGCGGAAGGGGCCCGCGGCCGTGCGAGTTGATCGGCGTCTCCCTTGGCGTCCCTGTGGGGGCGTTACAGGTGCGCCTCCAGCCAGCCATCCAGGTCAGCGGGCTCCACCTCGCCGCGGTGGGTGTCGAGGATGGTGCCGTCACGGTCGATCAGTACGGTGTAGGGCAGGGCGCCGATGCGGTTACCGTATTCCCGGCCGATCGCGACCGCGTCGTCCTGGCCGATCAGTACCGGGAATTCGATGCCGAAATCGTCGACGAAATGCTGCGTGGCTGTCTGTTCGTCCACGGCGACCGCGACGATGGTAAAGCCATCCTCGCGGTTGGCATCAAAGGTGTCCTGGAACAGCGGCATCTCCTTCTTGCAGGGCGGGCACCAGGTGGCCCAGAAGTTCAGCACGATCAGGTCGCCGTCCCACTCACTGAACTGGCGTTCTTCACCGGCGAGGTCGGGCAGGGTGAAGTCGATGCGCTGATTGCCCTGGGTCTCCTCGGCGGCGACCTCGGTGGCTGCGTTGGCAGAGGTTGCTCCGGCGTCCATCTCGGGTTCCGGGTCACCACAGGCGGTCAGGATCAGGGCGCTGGCCGTGGCGACCACCACCCCTGCGAGTGTGTGCGTGCGGTTTTTCATGGCGTCACCCCGATGGCGCTTTCCACGTGTGCCAGGAAGCGGTCGGCATTCAGGTAGCCGACATTGCGGTAGTTGCGCAGCTCGTTGCCGTCGGTGTCATAGAAGATCATGGCCGGCGGCCCGAACAGGTTGAAGTGACGCATCAGGTCGCGGTGCTCGGAGGTGTTGTCGGTCACGTCGACCTTCAGCAGGTGGACATCGCCCATGGCCTGGATCACGCGCGGGTCCTGGAAGGTGGTGCGATCCAGCCGCACGCAGTCCACGCACCAGTCGGCGTAGAAGTCGAGAAACACCGGCTGGCCGTTCTCACCGGCCTGAGCCACCTCACGTTCCAGATCCTCGAGGCTGTCGACGTAGGTGAACGCCATCTCGGTCGGCCCGGACTGCTCGCCGGTGGACGTCACCGCGGGCTGATTGAACGTGGCCAGCGGGCGGAAGATGTCCTTGCCGCCGGTCGCCGCGCCGAGCATCAGCAGCACGCCGTAGATCAGGATCACCACACCCAGGCCCTTCCACAGGCTGTACCAGCCGGAGGCATTCTCCGGCAGGGTCCTTAGTGCGCCCATGTAGACGGCGGTCACGATCAGCAGGATCGCCCACAGGAACATCGCGACCTCGCCCGGGATCACCCGTTCGAGCAGCCAGATGCCGATGGCCAGCAGGCCGACCCCGAACACCGCCTTGATGGTATCCATCCAGGGACCGGCCTTCGGTAGCAGGCGCCCGGCGGAGGTGCCGATGACCAGCAGCGGCGCACCCATGCCCATGCTCAGCGCGAACAGCGCGATCCCGCCCAGCACCGCATCGCCAGTGTGGCTGATGTAGAGCAGCGCCCCGATCAGCGGTGCGGTCACGCAGGGGCCGACGATCAGGGCGGAAAGGAAGCCCATGATGCCGGCGCCGACGTAGGTGCCGCCTTCCTGCTTGTTGCTGATCTGCGACAGCTTGCTCTGCACGCCGGCCGGCATCTGCAGCTCGTAGAAGCCGAACATCGACATCGCCAGCGCGATGAAGATGGCCACGAAGGTCCCGATAATCCAGGGGTTCTGGAAGGCCGCCTGCAGGTTGGCACCCGCCAGGCCCGCGAATACGCCGGCGATGGTGTAGGTCAGCGCCATGGCCAGCACGAACACCAGCGAGATCAGGAATGCCTTGCGTGTGGTCAGGTTCTTCTGCCCGATGATGATGTTCGACAGGATCGGGATCATCGGGAACACGCAGGGGGTGAAGGTCAGCAGCAGCCCGAAGCCGAAGAAGGCCAGGGCCACCAGCCAGATCTGGCCGTCTGCCAGCTGGGCCGCGATGCGGTCCTGCTGGGTGACCGGTGCCGCGGCCTCGTCGTCTTCCGCAGCCCCGTCGCCGGTTTCCGGCAGGGCGTCGGTGTCGGCCTCGGCGGCCAGATCGGCAGCAAAGGAGACCGAGACCTCCTGGGTCAGCGGCGGGTAGCACACGCCGGCGTCGGCGCAGCCCTGGTAGTCGATCGCCAGGGTGATCTCGGAGACGTCATCCGCGTCGCGCAGGACCGGAACCAGGATCTCGACCTGGCCCCGGTAGACCTGGCTCTCGCCAAAGAACTCGTCTTCCTGGAGCTCGCCGTCCGGTGGGTTGACCGGCCCCAGCTCGATGCCATCGCCTTCGGCGATGCGCACATCCAGCTGCTCACGGTAGAGATAGTAGCCCTCGGCAATGTCGAAGCGCAGGATCGCCGCGTTCTGGCTGATCGCCTCCAGCGAGGCGGCAAAGGCCTTCTCCGGTTCCAGCAGGTCATCGGCGGCGCCGAGGTCGCCGGACAGGTTGCCCAGGTCACCCAGCGCGCTGCGTTCTTCCCCGGCATCTTCGTCCGCGCGGGTTTCGCCATTGCCGCTTGGCAGGCCGGGCAGCTCGATGGATACGGTCTGGAAGTGCGGCGGGTAGCACACGCCCAGGTCCGCGCAGCCCTGCGAGCGCGCGGTCAGCTCGATGCTGGTGCTGTCGGCCGCCTTGATCGGCAGCTCTACCTGCACCTGGCCGCGATAGGTCTCGACGCGCCCGAAGAATTCGTCCTCCTTGACCTCGCCATCCGGGATCTCGGCCTCGCCCAGTTCCAGCCCGTCGCTTTCCGGGGTGAAGTTGAACTGCTCGCGGTACATGTAGTACTCGTCCGCGATGTCCCAGGTTAGCCGTACCGTGTCGGCGTCGATCGCCTCGGCGCTCAGGGCGAAGGCGTCATCCGGGTCCAGCAGGTCGTCCTCGAAGAGGGCGTGCGTCAGTCCCGGGGCCAGCAGGAGTGCGACCAGCAGGGTTGCCAGCCAGGTGCGCGGATTCATGAGGTGCATTGCGTTATCCAGTCCAGGTAATCGGGCAGCCCGCGTTCAATCGGCAGGGCGATGATCTCGGGTGTGTCGTAGGGGTGTTGTTCAGCCAGCTGCGTCTGAAGATCGTTCAGGCGCGCAGGCGCGGTCTTGATCAGTAGAGTGACTTCGGAGTCGATTTCGATATTCCCTTTCCACATGTAGACCGAGCGTCCGGGCGGGAGGATATGCACGCACGCGGCCAGACCCTGCTTCACCAGGGCGCCGGCCAGGGTGTCCGCCGTGTTCGGGTCGTCGAGTGTGGTAATGACCAGCCAGGCGCGGGCGCTGGATGGCGATTGCTCATTGCTCATGTATCAGGAGTCCCGTTCGATCCGTGCGGGCTGACCCGGGCGCAGTGGGGTGTCGTCCATCGGCGAGAATTCGACCTCGACGCGGTAACCCTGCTCGGGCTCTTCGCCGGTGAGCTCCCAGCCGATGGTCGCAATGGTGCCGGAAAGACGCTGGTCGCCGACTACGACCGTAACGGTCTCCCCGGGTTCCAGGTCGGCGGCGGTGGCGGCCGGGACGGTGGCCACGGCGCGCATCGGGTCGATGGTGCCAAGGATCGCCAGGACCGGCGGCAGCAACGCCGGATTGACGTACTGCCCCGTGTTGGCGTCGATGCGCACCAGGCGCCCGCTGGCCGGGGCGCGAATCGTCGCGTCCTCGAGATCGGCGCGGATGCGGTCGCGCTGGGCGCGGGCCTCGGCCAGGCGGGCCGCGACGGTCGCGTACTCGATACGTGCCAACTCCAGTTCGCGGGCGGCGATCAGGGTCTGGTCGTAGAGATCGTCGGCCTTGTCGCGCTCGCGCTCGGCTTCGTCCAGCTCCATCTGCAGGCGTTCCATGATCGCGCGGGCGGCGCGCAGGTCGGCATCGCCGCGCCGGGTATCCAGCCGGAACAGGACGTCGTCGGCCTCGACCCGGTCGCCGGCACGGGTCTCGATTGCTTCGATACGGCCCGCGATCGGGGCGGTAATGCGGTAGCGCTCACCCCAGTCGAGTTGGGCCGCGAAGCCGTCCTCGCCCAGCACGGGCACTGGCGCCAGGGCGAGCAGGGCCAGCAGGCTGCCGGTGGTCAGCAGGGATGGGACATGGAATATGCGGGGCATGGTCAGGTCTCCCGTCCGGTCGCCGGTGGGTGGGCGGCTCAAGGGTTTTCGTCCGTGGCGCGGAACGGGCTCAGCTCGTCGCGCCCGCTCAGCAGGGCCAGGCGCTCGTAGGCCAGGGCCAGTTGGAATTCGGTGCTTGCATTGAAGTGCGCCGCGGCGCTTTGCTGGACCATCGAGTCGCCCAGGTCGGCCTGGTCCTCGATGTCGTACAGGTAGCGCGCGCGGTCGATGTACAGCTCGCGATAGTCCATGCGCCAGGCGGCCTCGTCGCGCTGGGTTCGTAGTGCGCGGATCTCGTCGTACAGCTCGCGCAGGCGGTTGCGCGCCTCGATGCGGGCCTCGCCCAGCTCGGCCTCGGCTCGATGGCGGGCGGCGACGGCCTGCCCGACCCGACTGTCGTGGCGGCGGCCTTCGTACAGCGGGATTTCCAGGACCAGGCCGGCGGCGAACGGGTTGCGATCGCTGCCGCCGAGGTCGCGGTGCCACCAGCCGGATTCGGCCTCGGCGTACAGGCGCGGCCGGCGTTGCGCGCGCGAGGCTGCCACCTCGCGGCTGGCGGCCTCGACGTGGCGGCGCTCGGCCATCAGGCGCGGACTGGTGTTATCGAGTTCGGCGAGCAGCGCATCCAGTTCGGGCAGTTCGGGCAGATCCAGAGGCAGCATGGGGGCGAGTACGGTACGCACGCGCCGGTCGGGGCGGTTCAGGGCCTCGGCCAGCGCGGCCCGGGTGCGGGCCTGGTCCTGCAGGGCGCGGGTGCGTTGCACGCGCAGGGTCTGGTATTCGGATTCCTGGCGGAAGACCTCGATGTCCGAGACCTGACCGCGCTGGTTGCGCTCCTCGGCCCGTTCCTTGGATACGTAGGCGGCGGCCATGGCCTCGGTGTCGCGGGCGAAGGCGAGATCTGCCAGCAGCACCTCGAAGTAGCGCTCGAGGACGTGGATGCGGTGACGGGCGTGGGTCAGTTCCTCCTGCTGGCGGGCGGCCTCGAGTCGCTGTTCGCCTGCGGATTCGCGTGCATGCGACTGCCCGAAATCGCCCAGCAGTTTGCGGGCAACGATGGAGGCGCGGGAGTCGTTGCGGCTGCGGTCGGCAATCAGGTCGTTGGGCTCGATCCAGCGGGCCTCAAGCCGCGCGTCGACGCGCGCATCACGCTCGGCCCGGGTTGACTCCAGGGCGGCGCGGGCCTGTTCGCGGTCGGCGCGCGCCTGGCGCACCCGAGGGTGCAGGGCGTCGACTCGCTCCAGGGCGTCACCCACCCGCATCGGGTTGGGCAGCGGGCCGAGGCCGGTTGCGCCGCCGGCTTCCTGTGCGGTCGCCGGCCCGACCAGGGGCCACAGGAGCAGACTGGCCAGTAGCAGGCGAGCCAGGGGCCGCCGGCGTCCGGTGCAGGACGAGCGGGGGTGCATCGGCGACATCAGGCGTCGATCCTCGGGAGTGGCAAGAAGATGGGTTTAGCGACCGTCCTGCTCGCGCTTGAAGCGCGTGAAGTTCTGGTCCTTGTAATGCCCCTCGGCGACAAACTCGCCCAGCTGCAGGAATTCGCGGGAGTCGCGGGTGGCCCCGGTGAAGCGGGCGATCGGTTCACCCTCGAGGTTGAAGAACTGGAACACCGGTGTGGCGCGCACCCGGTAGTCGCGGGTGGCCCAGTCCATCTGGGTCTTGGTCTCGCCCTCGAAGGTGACGATCTCGATGGCGCCCTCGACATCGACGCTGAACACCCGGAAGTGCTCGCTGAAGTATTCCTGAACCTCGGGCTGGTTCAGTACCTGGTTTTTCATGCGGTGGCAGAACGGGCAGTCGGCCATCTCGAAAAAGATCAGGATGCCTTTCTTGCCGGCCGCGCGCGCGTCTTCCAGCTCTTCGGGGAACTCGCCGAAGGTCGGGTCGAAGAAGTGATGTGTCGGATCGCGCGGGTCTTCGACCGCGGCGGTTGCCAGAGCGGGGACAAGGAAGGCCAGCAGGGCCAGCATCAGGATTGGATTACGCAACATGAGCCGTCACTCTCCGAATATGTAGATAGCCGTATGCACCAATGACGTGCAGGAGACTGGCTTAATTCCCTTTGCCGTGCAAGGACAAAGGGGGCGGGCTCCCCGCGGGTGCCTGGAAATTGGAGTGTCCGCGCATCAGCGAGGTTCCAATCGACACCACCCGGGGCGCATGTTCCAATAAACAGGCCTGATCTGCGGAACCCTTCGATGCGCAACCCCCTCTTTCCCCTGTTTGTCTTTCTCGGTCTGGTGCTGCTCGAGATCTTCGGCTTCGCCTGGGTGGGCGATGCCGTGGGCGCCCTGATGACGGTGGTGCTGGTGATCGTCACGGCGGCGGCCGGGTTGATGTTGTTCCGATTGCAGGGCTTCTACCATTGGCGACGGCTGCAACAAAGCCTGGCGCGGGGGGAGGTCCCGGCGCGCGGGCTGGTCGAGGGCTGGCTGCTGATGTCGGCCGCCGTGCTGCTGTTGCTGCCGGGGTTCTTTACCGATGCCGCCGGCTTCGTGCTGTTGATTCCGCCGCTGCGGCGCTGGGCGGCCGCCGGCATCCTGCGCCGCGGCATGGTCCGCACGCGCACCGGTGGCCCTGGTGGGCCGCAGGGCGGCGGTACCATCGAGGGCGAATTCCGCCACCACGACGACCGCCCCGAGGCGCCCGACGACCGTCTGGACCACGACGACCGTCGCTGATTCACGTTTCTGGCCCCGTTTTCGTAACGCGCGCTCTTGACTCGCCCTTGTGTGCCCCTATTATTAGCACTCGTCAGGGGTGGGTGCTAACAGGGTGCCCGCCCGACAAACCAATTTTCCTGTTTGAGACATTCTATTAAGGAGTTCGCGCCATGAACCTGCGTCCTTTGCACGATCGAGTCATCGTGAAGCGTATGGAAGAAGAACGCACCACCCCCGGCGGCATCGTGATCCCGGATTCCGCGGCCGAGAAGCCGATCCGTGGCGAAGTGGTTGCAGTAGGCAACGGCAAGATCCTGGACAACGGCGAAGCCCGTCCCCTGGACGTGAAGGCCGGAGACACGGTCCTGTTCGGCAAGTACTCCGGCACCGAGGTCAAGGTCGATGGCGACGAAGTCCTCGTGATGCGCGAAGACGACATCATGGCCGTCATCGAGGGCTAAGGCCCCGAACCGCGACCGTCTAACACGAATTTTCAGGAGTAGAACGAATCATGAGCTCTAAAGAAGTACGCTTTGGTACCGACGCCCGTACCCGCATGGCCAAGGGTGTAAACACCCTGGCCAACGCCGTGAAGGTCACCCTCGGTCCGAAGGGCCGCAACGTGGTCCTGGACAAGGCCTTTGGTGCCCCGACCGTGACCAAGGACGGCGTGTCCGTGGCCAAGGAAATCGAGCTGGAAGACAAGTTCGAGAACATGGGCGCCCAGCTGGTCAAGGAAGTCTCCTCGCAGACCTCCGACACCGCCGGTGACGGCACCACCACCGCGACCGTGCTGGCCCAGTCCATCGTCCGCGAGGGCATGAAGGCCGTCACCGCCGGCATGAACCCGATGGATCTCAAGCGCGGCATCGACAAGGCCGTGAAGGCCGCCACCGAAGAGCTGAAGAAGCTCTCCAAGCCGTGCACCGAGCACAAGGCGATCGCCCAGGTGGGCTCGATCTCCGCGAACTCCGACACCGCGATCGGCGAGATCATTGCCGATGCGATGGACAAGGTCGGCAAGGAAGGCGTGATCACCGTCGAGGAAGGCTCCTCGCTGGAAAACGAGCTGGATGTCGTCGAAGGCATGCAGTTCGATCGCGGCTACCTGTCGCCCTACTTCATCAACAACCAGCAGAACATGAGTGCCGAGCTGGAGGATGCGTACATCCTGCTGTTCGACAAGAAAATCGCGAACATCCGTGATCTGCTGCCGATCCTCGAAGGCGTGGCCAAGGCCAACAAGCCGCTGCTGATCATCGCCGAGGACATCGAGGGCGAAGCCCTGGCGACCCTGGTCGTCAACTCCATGCGCGGCATCGTCAAGGTCGCCGCCGTGAAGGCCCCGGGCTTCGGTGATCGCCGCAAGGCCATGCTGCAGGACATCGCCGTGCTGACCGGTGGCCAGGTGATCTCGGAAGAGGTTGGCCTGTCGCTGGAGAAGACCACGGTAGAAGACCTGGGCCGCGCCAAGAAGGTGCAGGTGACCAAGGAGAACACCACGATCATCGACGGCATGGGGTCCAACAAGGACATCAAGGGCCGCGTCGACCAGATCCGTGCGCAGATCGAGGAAGCGAGCTCCGACTACGACAAGGAAAAGCTGCAGGAACGCGTGGCTAAGCTGGCCGGCGGTGTGGCCGTGATCAAGGTCGGTGCTGCCACCGAGATCGAAATGAAAGAGAAGAAGGCCCGCGTCGAAGACGCCCTGCATGCCACGCGTGCGGCGGTGGAAGAAGGCGTGGTCCCCGGCGGTGGCGTGGCCCTGCTGCGTGCCTGCGCCGCGATCACCAAGCTCAAGGGTGAGAACGATGAGCAGACCGCCGGTATCAACATCTGCCGTCGTGCGATGGAAGAGCCGCTGCGCCAGATCGTCTTCAACTCCGGTGACGAGCCGTCCGTGGTCCTCAATCAGGTCCTGGAAGGCAAGGGCAACTACGGCTACAACGCCGCCAGCGGCGAGTTCGGCGACATGATCGACATGGGCATCCTGGACCCGACCAAGGTGACCCGTTCCGCGCTGCAGAACGCCGCATCGGTCGCGGCCCTGCTGATCACCACCGAGGCCATGATTGCCGACATCCCGAAGAAGGATGACGGTGGCGGCGCCGGTGGCGACGACATGGGCGGTATGGGTGGCATGGGCGGCATGGGTGGCATGGGCGGCATGATGTAATTCGCCGCTTTACCCGTGCATCGTTGATGTACCTAGGGACCCCGCTTCGGCGGGGTCTTTTTGTCTGACCGGTACCGTTTCCTGGGGTCCGGGTTCGGGTGCCAAATCCGCGGTTTCAGGAACCCTTAGCAGGGTTGTGTGTCTTCCGGAGTACAGTTTGCCGGAATGTCTCTGTGCGATTCGGGTTTCGTCTGTTGCAATATCGAAACAGGGCAGTCGAAAGTCACTGGATATTCGGAAATTTACGGAATGTGACGATGTTGTGATGTCGACACATAATTTGCGTTCCAATGCGTGCAAAACCCGAACTTGTGTGCCACTATCAGGGTACTGTAGGGGGCTTGGCGCAAGGAGCTCGCTGCTTTGGATTGCGGTCGCGGCGCGTACCATGGTGGTCGCGCGGTTCAACCCGGGTCCGACGTCTATTGTTTTTACAAGGAGGCTTTGCAATGAATCATAAGCTCGTTAAGAATCTTCTGGCCGCTTCCGTGGCCTCGCTGGTGCTCGGCGCCGCCGGGCAGGTTGTGGCGCAGGAACCGCCGGCTGCCAACGTGACCGACCGTAGCGGCAAGGTTGTGGTCGATCGCTCCGGTGAATGCGTGCGTACGCGCTCCTGGACGGAAGAAAACGTGAAGTTCCCGCATTGCGCGGGCTACATCGAAGAAACCGCCGAGGCCCCCGCGCCCGAGCCCGCCGCCGCCCCGGCGCCGGAGCCGGAACCGGAATTCACCACCACCACGCTGAGCGCCCAGGCCCTGTTCGACTTCGACAGCGCAGACCTGCGTTCCGAAGGTCGTTCCGCCCTGCGTGATCTGGCCCGCAGCCTGACCTCCGACGACGCCGAGTACAGCTCGGTGCTGGTCGAAGGTCACACCTGCACCATCGGCCCGGCCGACTACAACCAGGGCCTGTCCGAGCGTCGCGCCCAGGCCGTCACCGACTTCCTGGCCAGCGAAGGCGTGCGTGAAAGCGACATCCGCACCGTCGGCTACGGTGAAGACCGCCCGACCGCCGACAACTCCACCCAGGAAGGCCGCGAAGCCAACCGCCGCGTGGAAGTGACCTCCGACGTGCGCAAGCGCGCCGACTAAGGTCGCCGGCAAGACCCTGACCGCCGGTTCGCCGGCGCGTTGGAATCAGGCCCCGCTCCGGCGGGGCCTTTTTTGTGGGCAACTCGCGGGCGCTATTCGGCGGACCTTCGGGCCGGCCGGATGCGGGGCGCGATTGCTGCCTCTTCAGCCTGCGTTAATGTGGCGGCCCTAGACTGGTTCCAAACACCCAAGGATCCATGATGACCATGACCCTCAATACGAACCTTCCCCGCTCCCCATTCGCCCCGATGCTGCTGCGCTCCGGTGCCTTGTTGGTCGGCATGCTGCTGGCTACTGCGGTCGCGGCGAGCGGCGTCGAACGCGCCACGGACCTCCAGGCGCTGAACACCCAGGGCAATGGTAAGGCGACCGTGATCATGTTCGCGTCGAGTAGCTGTCCCTACTGTGATCGTGCCGAACAGCGTTATCTTGGCCCGATGACCGAGGACCCGGCTCTCCAGGGTGTGAACATCCGCAAGGTCATGCTGGATCGCCAGGAGGTGCGCGATTTCGATGGCTCGACCAAGCTGGGCAGTGAGCTGGGTCGTGCCTACGGCGTGCGGGTGGTGCCGACGATCATGGCGTTCGATGCCGAGGGCCAGCCGGTCGGCCGTCCCCTGGTGGGCATCCCCAACGAACAGCTCTACCGCAGCCAGATCCGGGTACGCATCGACGCCGCACGCAACGGCGCTCGCGATACCTCAAGCTAGTCGCTCGATCCTAGGGAGACGCTGATTGAATCGCACGTTCGCGTTGATGCCTCCCTCGGCTTTCCATGAGAATGCTCCGAGACAAGGCGCGTCGTGCAGCGGGTAGTGGTTCTACCCGCAAGCGGGGCAACGCAGGATCGGGCCATTCTCATTGGAGCGGGGGGCACCAACCCGACAAGTGATTGAAAGGGCGGGCTTGGCCGCCCGTTGTGGACGAAAACGGGCGCCCGCACGGCGTTGCAGCTCCCTTGTGCAGAGTGCTGCACGGCAGTCACCGCGCCTTGTTCGCACGCAAAAGCGACTCGAGCGCGAACGTGCGATTCAATCAGCGTCTCCCTAGCACCAGCAGAAAGCAACAAGGCCGGTCCTTTCCGGCTCAGGGCGGCAGCCCCGGGGCACTCTAGAGGGACTTCCAGGCAGATCGCCACGTCGCTTCGCTCCTCGCGAGGACGGGCTGGCCGGTCAGCCGCCCTTGAGGAGATACTCAAGGTGAAGTCATGCGAGTGTTGATCATCATCGAGCGCAGTTTTGGGCGCCTCGTGAACTCCGTGTCCTCCGTGGTGCACCGGCACTGCTGTTTTCTTCGTGCCTACGGGTGCTCGTGGTGAATAAAGCCTTTGATCTTAGATCCGCAGCGTCTCCTTATCGCTCGAATCGATAGATGAGATCCACCGACTGTTCCGTCGTCCCGGAGGCGGTCTCGACGCTCAGGTTGCGGGTCAGTTCGTAGCGCAGCAGGACCTTCGATGTGTTGTCGAACAGCCCGATGGAGTAGCGCAGCAGCAGGCGCGGCGAGAGGTACAGGCCCAGTGTCAGCGCGCTTTCGTCCAGCCCGCCCTCGGTGTCCAGCTCCACTTCGTCCAGTCCCAGTTCGCGGCCGATGCGTTCGGTAATCACGGCCCCTTGTTCCAGCCCGTACGCGGCTGCGGCAGCAGCGATCATGTTGCCATCGGATTGCGAGGCGCCGGATAGGGGGCGTCCAGTCAGCAGGTAGGACATCGCCTCGGTCTCGTCCATCGGCGGGTCCGAGATCACCCGCGAGCTCAGGTTGTCCGGCGTGCCGCGGATCTCCAGCCCGACTGTCACGTTGTATTCGCGCACGGTGCGTACCGCGCGCAGGTCCAGTTCCGGGTTCTCGGCCGGTCCCTGGAAGACCAGGCTGCCGCGTTCCACCCGCAGGTCCTGGCCGTAATCGCTGTACTCGCCTTCGGGGATCGTGATCTCGCCGAACAGTTGGGTCGGTTGCCCGGTGACCTCCTCGACATCCACCTCGCCGGCGAAGCGTGCGGTCAGGCCGAAGCCGTCGAAGCGCACGTCATCCCCCAGGCGGATCCGAATGCGGATGTCGGTCTTGAGTCCCTGTGCCTCCGTGATCTCCTCCCCGAGGATGATCTCGTCGCCGGAGACGCGGATCGCTCCGGGCGGCAGATCCGGCGGACGGATGCGCGCCCAGGGCAGAAAGACCTCGCCGCGCACGCGAATGCCGTCGTCGGGGGTAAAGACCAGTTGCAGGTCCGGCGTGATGCGGGCCTCCGCGTCTACGCGGTTGACGACCAGGAAGTCCTCGCCGGTCAGGCTCAGCTCGGCACGGGGCCCGGCGTCGCCGAGGTCCACGTGACCGTCGAGGTCGATGCCGCCGCCCCCGGACTCCAGGCGGCCGGTCAGGGTCAGCTGTTCGGCCGAGACCACCCGGGCCGTGATCTCGGGAATGACGATGTCGATGCCGGCCTCGGGGATCAGGACCCCGCCATCGCGGAACGCCACCTCGCCCTCCACCAGCGGCGCATCCAGGCGGCCGCCGAAATCGAGGCGGGCGTTGAGCGAGCCGCGCAGGCGCTGGATGTCGGGGCTCAGGGCACCCAGCCAGGTGAGGTCGTCGAGGCGGGCGACGAAATCGCCGTCGATGCGCAGGTCATCGCCGTCCGGGCGCAGGCGGATATCGCTGCGCGCCGTCCCGCCGTCCAGAAAATCGAGCCTTAGGGCGGCGTCTACGTCGCGATCGCGCACCCGGGCGGTCAGCCGCACATCGCGGTAGGGCACCTCCTCCAGGTCTCCGTCCTCGTCGCGCACGACCAGGTGGCCATCGGTCGGGGTCACGGTCAGGTCGGCCGTCACGGTGCCATCGGCTTCTATACGGCCGCTGGCGTCGGCATTCAGCTGGCCCGCGATAGCGAGTTCCGGCGGCAGGAAGGGTTCCAGCCAGGCTAGGTCCACCGCGCGGGCATCGGCGGCGAACTCGGCCCCTGTCGCCGCACCCCAATCCCCCTCGACGCACAGCCGTCCGTCGTCGCGTGCCAGGCACAGGCGCTCCAGCCGTGCATCTTCCGGCCCGCCTTCCAGTGCGACCGGTTCGGTCAGTTGCCAGGGGCCCCCCGCGGGTTGGTCCAGATCCAGCCGTGCGATCTGGCCGTGCCAGTGCAGGGTGTCGGGGTTCAGTTCGCCTTGCAGCGCCAGATCCAGCGAGCCCAGATCCCCGGCATCGGCCGCCAGTGTCACGCGATGCCCATCGATGCGACCGGAGGCCCCCAGGCGCAGGGTCTCCACGCGTGTGCCATCGGCCAGCCCGAGGCCGGTCAGGCGCAGGTCGATCTCGGCCGGGGCGGAGACCTCGAGGCCGACGTCGGCCCCCAGCTCCAGTTGCTCCAGGGTGATATCCGCGAGACGCAGCCCCGCACCGGTGCCGCGTGCCGCCACGCGTGGCCGGTCGGGTTCACCGGTGATGTGGGCATCGAGCTCCAGTCGGCCGGCGAGGCCAGGCCAGGTGCGGTCCAGTTCCGGGGCATCGAGGCGCAGCTCGAAGTCCAGGGCCTCGGCCCATTCGCCGTGGGCGGTCAGGGTGTTCCGGCCCAGCGCCAGGTCCAGCTGGTCCACTCGTAGATGTTCTCCCTCGAGTTGCAGTTGGCCCTGACCGGATACGGGCTGGTCGCGCAGCGTACCCTCCAGCCGCTGGAGTTGGGCCTGCACGCGGGGGGTGCCGTCGGCGTCGAGGTGCCCCTGGCTGAGCAGGGCGAGGGCGATCTGGCCGGGGGCCTCGGCGACCACCAGCGACGGATCCAGCCCGTCGCCTTCCAGTGCGAGGTCCCAGCGCAGGCCCTCGGACCAGTCGAGATCACCATTCAGGGCGAGCCGGGCACCGGTGTCGGTGGCGAGTTGCAGCCGCTCGATCTCGCCCCCCGTCTCGGTCAGCGCGATCAGTGCATCGCCCGTGATATCGATCCCGCGCAGTCGGGCGCGCAATGGGTCCAGGCCAAGCTGCGCGCTCAGGGCGCCGCTGGCGGGGGCGTAGTTGCCGTCCAGCACGAGTCGCAGTTGCTCGATCTGCCCGTCCAGCTCCGAGTGCAGGCGCGCCAGATCCGGGGCCTCCAGATCCAGCCCGAGGTCGAAGACGAGGCGATGATCGGGGTCGCTCAGGTCGCCCGCGAGGCCCGTGGCCGAGCCGGTCAGGTCCAGCTGCGCGGTATCGCGGATGGTCAGGCGGGTGTCCTCGATCCGCGCCTGACCGTCGACCAGCCAGGCGTTCAGGCTGCCGGTGATGGGTTCCCCCTCGTAGTGCCCGGTCAGCTCGTCAAGGGTGAGGCTCGCGTCCAGGGCCGCCAGAGGCGGGGTGTCGGTTCCCAGCGGCAGGGTGCCCTGCAACCGTCCCTTCAGGCGCTCGACCGCAGCATCGAACTCCAAACCCATTCCGGACGTGGTCAGGTCCTCGGCCTCCAGGGTGAGGTCCCAGTCCAGGGCATCGACGAAACGAACGGG
The DNA here is from genome assembly GCF_000381505.1 of Thioalkalivibrio sp. ALM2T. Lineage (NCBI taxonomy): Bacteria > Pseudomonadati > Pseudomonadota > Gammaproteobacteria > Chromatiales > Ectothiorhodospiraceae > Thioalkalivibrio > Thioalkalivibrio sp. ALM2T. The sequence goes on along the minus strand of NZ_KB906566.1, from coordinate 84,868 downwards.
CCCGGCGAGCGTGACCCGCCCGGCCTCGGACTCGATGTCCAGGGCTTCGATCTCCAGCGATTCGAGGTCCCCGTGCGCACGGGTGTTCAGCGCAAGGCGGGGCCAGGGCGCCAGGGTGGCCGCGGTCTGCAGGCTCAGCGCCCAGTCCTCCGGAGTCCCCTGCAGGTCGAGGCGGCCGCCCTCCAGGGCGATGTCCTGCTCGGGATCGAGATGGTAGGTGAAGGGCTGCCACTGCGCCGCCAGTTCCAGCGCTGGGGTGGTGAACAGTTCGTGGGCGTTGGCCTGCAGGCTCAGCTCGATCCCGGCGCGCAGGTCATGTTCGAGCTGCACGCCTTCGCGCAAGGCCCCGGTGATCTCCAGCTCGCCATGGGCCTCGTCGGTGCCCAGTCCCTCGGCCAGGGCCACGGGCAGGGGCGCCTGCCACTGGCCCCGCAGATGCAGGGGGTAGTCGCCATCGGCCTCGATCTCGCCGGCCAGTCGGGCCCGGATCTCCGGCATGTCCAACTCCAGCTCGTGCAGTTCGATGCGCGAGCCGCTGGACCGGGCGCGGGCCGTCAGGCGGGTGATCGAGGCCAGGGGTTCGCCCGCCAGCAGGATCTCCGTGTCCTCCACCTGGAGCTGGCCCAGGCGCACCGCCAGCGGCAGCCGGAAGGAATCGGGCAGGGCGAAGGGTTCGTCCGCGGGTGGCGCATCCGGGTCAGGGGGAGGCAGGTCCACGCGCAGCCCGGTGGCGGCCAAGATCCGGATGTTTAACTCGCCGCGGAGCAGGCTGCGGGCGCTGATCCCGACGCGCCCGGCGGGCAAGTCGATCACCGGGCCGTCGGGCAGCGCGAGGTGCAGCCCGTGCAGGTGCAGCTCGGTGAACAAGGTCCCATCGACCCGGTCGATGCGCAATTCGATGGGGGCCAGGCGCTCGCCCTGTTCGACCAGCCAGCGGGTCCCCGATTCGGTCGCGAGCAGGGCCCCGAGGGTGCCCAGCAGGATGATCACCAGGGTAAGGACCGTGGAGAGTCCCCACAGTGTGCCGCGCAACAGGGGTCTCAAAGGTCCGGACCCATGGAGAAGTGGATGCGAAAGTCATCGTCCGAGTCCGGCCCGTGGGCCAGGTCCACTCGGAGCGGGCCGACCGGGGAGCGCCAGCGCACACCGACCCCGACGCCGTAGACCGGATCGAACGCGTCCCACTCGTTGACGACGTTGCCGGCGTCGACAAAGGCCGCGGCGCTCCAGTTGCCGACGACCGGGTAGTCGTATTCGAGGCTGCCCACGACCTTGTGGCGACCACCAATCACGTCGCCGTCGTCGTTGCGTGGCCCCACCCGTTGGTAGCCATAGCCCCGGATGCTGGCATCGCCCCCGGCATAAAAGCGCAGGGAGCTGGGGAGCTCGTGCACCGAGTCAACCTCGGTGAACCCGGCATCCACGCGCGCCAGCACCCGGCCAGTGCCGAGCCCGCGGACCACCTTGCCACTGGCCAGGATCTGGGCGAACGAAGTGCTGGACAGGATCTCTTCGCGTGCGCCCTGCACGGTGGCCTCGAAGCGGTAGCCGCGGCGCGGGGTCATCGGTTCGTCCGCTTCCATCCGGCTGATCCGGTAGGACGGGATCAGCAGGTTGCTGCGGCCGCTGTCGTCCTCGCTGGCGGTGTAGTCCTCGTACTCGTAGCGCAGCCCCTCGGTGGTTTGCCAGCCACTGCGGCGCTGCAGGACCCGGTTGGCGCCGATCTGGAAGCGATCGGACTGCTGGGTGTCGGTGTCTTCCGTGCGATAGGTGGTGAACAGGTTCAGGCGTTCGCGCAGCGGGTCGCGCAGCGGGATCTCGTAGTTGTAGCCAATCCCGGAACGTACCGGCGACGCCTCGATCTCGGCCTGGTAGCGATGGCCGATCTGGTTGGCGTAGCGATGCTCGTAGCGCAGCCGGATACGCGGGCCGATATCGGTGGAGTAGCCGATGCCGGCCTCGTAGCTATGGCGTTTGCGCGGCTCCAGTTCGACCAGGATCGGGACCTGCAGTCCCTCCGCCGCGTCGCGTTGCGGGCGCACACGGACGCCGCCAAAGTAGCCGCTGTCGTTCAGGTTGCGCTGCAGTGCGATGATCTGCGCGGAGCTGTACGGGTCGCCCGCCGCGAATGGCACCATGCGCTGGACGAAGTCGTCGGAGAGGATGTCCTGGTCGATGCGGACCTGCCCCACGCGGTAGCGATCGCCGGTATCCATGTGCAGGCGGATGGTCGCGGTGCGGGTGTCGCGGTCCACTTCCAGGCGTCGGGTGTGGAGATCGGCGTCGAAATAGCCGCGATCCGACGCGATCCGCGTCATGCGGTTGCGCAGGGTCTCGTAGCGATCATGGCGCAGGGTGTCGCCCTCGCGGATCTCGGTCTGGCTGAGCACGGCCTCGAAGCCGAGATCACCGGCTCCTTCGCCGGTGATCTGCAGGTCCACCTGCTCCACCGTGGTCGGCGGGCCGGGGTCCAGGGTGATGCGGATATCCCAGCAGGCCTCATGGCGTTCGAAGTCGAGAACCAGCTCGGGGTCGTAGAAGCCGATTGCACGCAAGGCATCGGTGGCGCGCGCCTCGGTGTCGCGCAACACGCGGCCCTCGCGAAACCCGGGCAAGTCGCAGGGGTGGCGCGCCAGGTTGATGCTGTTGCGGATATTGCTGCGCTGAGCGTCGGTACCCCCCTCGATCTGCAAGCCGGGGGTCGAGCCATCCTCCGCACCGGCCGCACCCGGGATGCCCGCCAGTGCGACGAGCAGCATCACAACCACGCTCAGCCCGGTGCGGGCCGGGCGGTGGACAACAGGGGCGCGGGCGTGGGTCATGAAACGATGATAGCGGTTGCGGAAAGGGGAGCGTGTCGATGTCGGAACGCGCGAAATCACGCGAGTTCCCGCTGGGCCTGCACCACCGACCCTGGCGGGCTGCGGAGCGCGCGCGGGTCAGGAGGCCGGGCAGTCGACCCCGCTGCCGCGCGAGAACACCACCAGATGGGTGAAGTCGAGGCGCAGGCGCACGTGCTCGCCGATCACGAAATTGTCGTGGCTGGGCGCCATGCACAACACACTCAGCCCGTCGGGCAGGCGCAGGGTGTAGAGGAAATCCGCGCCGCGGAAGGCCTTGTCCAGGACCTCGGTGCGGATCGTGCCGGCCTCGTTGTCGATGGCGATGTCATCCGGACGTACGAGGACGTCCACCGCCGTGCCGGGCGGCAGCTGTTCCGACAGCGTGCCCTCGATCTGGCCAAAGGCGGTATCGACCACGTGCTCGGCGCAGACCATGCCGGGGATCAACGTACCCTCGCCGACGAAGTCCGCGACGAAACGATCCGCCGGACGATGGTAGAGATTGTAGGCAGTGTCCCACTGGGCCACACGGCCCTGGTGGATCACCGCGATGCGATCGGCGAAGGCGAAGGCCTCGTTCTGGTCGTGGGTGACCAGGATGGCGGTGGTGTTCTCCGCGCGCAGGATGCGCCGGACCTCGCGGGCCAGTTCGCTGCGTAGCTCCACGTCCATGCTGGAAAATGGCTCATCCAGCAACAGCAGCTTGGGCCTCGGGGCCAGGGCTCGGGCCAGGGCGATGCGTTGCTGCTGGCCACCGGACAGGGCGTGTGGGTAGGACTCGCCATAGCCCGGCAACCCCACCAGCTTGAGGAGCGAGCGGATGCGCTCGTCACGATCCTTGCGGCTCCAGTGGCGGATGCCGAAGCTAATGTTGTCGGCCACGCTGAGATGCGGGAACAGGGCGAAATCCTGGAACACCATGCCGACCCCGCGCTTCTCCGGCGGGATCGTGCTGCGGGCATCGCTGACGCTGCGCCCGTCCAGCTGGATGCTCCCCGCCCTCAGGGGCTCGAAGCCAGCGATCGCCCGCAGCAATGTGGTCTTGCCGCAGCCGGAGGGGCCCAGCAGGCAGCCGATCTGACCCTTGGGCAGGGCCAGGGATACCTGATGGACCACGGCGGTACCGTCATAGCCGATATCCACTCGATCCAGGGCGATCAGCGGGGTATGGGGCACCTGCAGTGTGGTTTCGATGGGCTGGGTCATGGCGTATTCGTCGTGCCTGCGGGCATGGCGAGGGGTTTTTGCGGCGATTCTTCGTCCGCCGCGCGGGCCGGGCCTTGCTGGCCGGGGCGCGAGCGGCCGATGGTCACCGACAGCAGGATAACGGGAACCAGCCCGACCAGCACGATGGCCAGGGCGGCGCTGGAGGATTCGGCCAGGCGCTCGTCACTGGCCAGCTCGAAGGCGCGCACCGCGAGGGTGTTGAAGTCGAACGGGCGCAGGATGAGCGTCGCCGGAAGCTCCTTCAGGACATCGACGAATACCAGCAGCAATGCCGTCAGCAAGGTGCCGCGCATGATTGGCAGGTGTACCCGGGTCAGGGTCTGCAGTGGACGCATCCCCAGCGAGCGGGCGGCATCGTCCATGCTCGGCTGGATCTTGCCCAGCCCGGCCTCGACCGTCTGCAGAGAGACGGCGAGGAAGCGCACGGCATAGGCGAACAGCAGGGCGAACAGCGTGCCCGACAGCAACAGGCCGGTGGACACCCCGAAGGTGTCACGCATGAAGCCGTCCAGGGCGTTGTCGAAGGCGGCGAACGGGATCATCACGCCGATCGCGATCACGATGCCGGGTACCGCGTAGCCCATCCCGGCGACGCGCACGGCAGCCGCGGTGAAACGCCCGCCCTCCATGCGCCGTGCATAGGCGAGGACCAGGGCCAGGACGACCGCGATCACGGCCGCGGCGATGGCCAGCCAGAAGCTGTTGAAGACCAGCCGCCCGAAGGCCGGGTTCATCCATTGTTCGGTGGTCTGCACGGTCCACAGTCCGAGCTGGAGGGCCGGCAGCAGGAAGCCCAGCAGGACCGGAACCAGGCAGCCGAGGAAGGCCGCGGTGGCCTTCCAGCCACGCAGCTGGTAACGCGGCAGGGTCGAGTAGCGGCGGCTGGTGTGATGGAAGCGCGCCTTGGCCCGCGACCAGCGTTCCAGCACGATCAGCACGAATACGAAGGTCAGTAGCACGGCCGCGAGCTGGGCCGCTGCGGCTGGGTCGCCCAGGGCGTACCAGGTGCGGAAGATGCCAGTGGTGAAGGTGCTCACGCCGAAGTAGGCGACCGTGCCGTAATCGGCCAGCACTTCCATCAGCGCAAGGGTCAACCCGGCGATGATGGCCGGACGTGCGAGTGGCAGGGCGACCCGGCGAAAGCCACCGAATGGACCGGCACCGAGGGTGCGGGAGACCTCCAGTACGCAGACCGACTGCTCGAGGAAGGCGGCGCGGCTGAGCAGGTAGACATAGGGGTAGAGCACCAGCGTCAGCATGGCCATGGCGCCGCCCAGCGAACGGATCTCGGGGAAGTAGTACTCGCCGTAACCCAGTCCCGTGAGCTCGCGGATCAGGCTTTGTACCGGACCGCTGAAATCCAGCATGCCGGTGTAGGTGTAGGCGATGATGTACGCCGGCATGGCCAGCGGCAGCATCAACGCCCACTGGAAGATGCTGCGGCCGGGGAACTCGCACACGCTGACCAGCCAGGCGACCGGTACCCCGATCAGCAGCACCCCGACCCCGACGCCGATCAACAGGGCCAGGGAGTTGACGACATAGTCCGCGAGTACCGTCTCGCGCAGGTGGGTCCAGACCTCGCCGGCGGGGATGAAGACGTGCCCGAAGATGACCAGGATCGGCAGGGCGAGTGTTAGCGCTACGACGATGGCGACCGCCGACCACGGGCTGAACGGCAGCCGCTGGCGAACCGCGGGGTTCGCAGGCGTCGCGGGCGGGTTGGTGGTCTGGGCGGTCATGGATTGCGAATAATAAAGGTTCTTGTTTCGAATACCACTATGGCCGCCTTGTGACTGGCGGATTGTCGTGGCCATGTGCCGCGATCGCGGTGGCTACACCGCACCGCATGTTCGGCCCCTTGCCCTGCGCGCATTCTGTGGTGCCAAACAGAACGCCCCCGGAGGACTGGGGGCGAGAGTGAGTGGGGTGTCGTGGACGCGCATCAGCGCCAGCGGACGCGGTCCATGATGCGTACGGCCTCGGCGTTGTGGTTGCCCAGACGGTAGAGCTCGATGTCGTCGGACCGGAATTCGCCGAAACTCTGGAGGATGTCGCTGGCCGGTACGTCGTCGCGGATCGGGTATTCCTGGTTGACCTCGGCGTACCACTCCTGCGCCTCGGTGGAGGACAGGAATTCCAGCAGGCGAATCGCGTTGTCCCGGTTCGGGGCATGCGCGGTGACGCCGGCGCCACTGATGTTCACGTGGGTGCCGCGGCCGTCCTGGTTGGGCCAGAACACCCCGATCTGCTCGGCGACCTCGCGATCACGGCCCTCGCCGTCCAGCATCAGGCCCAGGTAGTAGGTGTTGGCAATCGCGATGTCGCAGACACCGTCGGCCACGGCGCGGATCTGATCGCGGTCACCGCCCTGCGGCTGGCGCGCCATGTTGGCCACAATCCCGGCGGCCCAGTCCTGGGCGGCCTCGGCGCCCTCGGTGGCGATCATCGCGGCCACCAGCGACTGGTTGTACACGTTGCTGGAGGAGCGGATGCAGATCCGGCCCTCCCATTGAGCATCGGTCAGGGCCTCGTAGGTGGAGAGTTCCGCCGGGTCCACGCGGTCCTTGTGGTAGAGGATGGGGCGCGCGCGCGACGACAGGCCGAACCACTGTCCGTCCGGATCGCGGTAGCGCTCCGGGATATTCTCGCGCAGCACGTCCGATTCGACCGCCTGCAGCACGCCGGCCTCGCTGGCCTGGTGCAGGCGCGCCGCGTCCACGGTGATGAAGAGATCGGCGGGTGAGTTGCGACCTTCGTGGCGTAGGCGCTGCAGCAGGCTGTCCGCCCCGCCGGTCACCAGGTTGACCGGGATGCCGGTCTGATCAGTGAAGTCGTCCAGCAGCGGCTTGATCAGGTTTTCCTGGCGCGCCGAGTAGAGGTTGACCTCGTCCTGGTCGGCGGGGCTGCAGCCGACCAGGGGCATGCTGACGGCGATGGCGGCGGCCGTGGCGATCAGCCAGGAAAGCGGGCGAAAGTTCATGGCGTGCGATCCTCGTGTGGATTCATTAGGCGAGTAGACGAGAACGATTGTCATTTGTGTTCTCATCCAAGTCAATACCCCGCGACCGGTACGTGGCATGGGGTGGCGTCCCCGGGCCGCAACGCTGATACGCTTGGCGCATGGACAAGCCCCTACCCGAATCCCCCGCTCGCCTGTCGCCGCCGCTGGAGCAGGAGGTCCGCGATCTGCTGGCCGAGCTGGACGAAAAGCTCGCCTGGCCGGACACCTTCCTGGCGTCGACGCCGGCCCCGTTCGCCTTCAGCCACTACCTGGTGCAGACAGTGCGTCAGCATCCGGAGTACTTGCTCGAGGCGCTGGATCCACACGGCCAAATACCGGCCTGTGACGATGCGGACTTCGAGCGCACGCTGCAGGCGCGCCTGGAGGCCGTGACCGACGATGCCGGGCTGCGTCACGCGCTGCGCGAAACGCGGCATCGCGAGATGATCCGCATCGCCTGGCGCGACCTGGCCGGGCACGCCGACCTCGATGAGGTCATGCACGACCTGAGCCGTCTGGCCCGCTCCCTTATCGAGGGTGGCCTGCAATGGCTGGACCGCCATTTGCAGGAGCGTTACGGCCAACCGCGCAGCCCCGCGGGCGAGGCCCAGTCCATGGTGGTCCTCGGGCTCGGCAAGCTGGGTGGCAGCGAGCTCAACTTCTCCTCCGATATCGATCTGATCTTCGCCTTCGAGGAGGCGGGGGAGACCGATGGCAAGCGCGTGATCGAGAACCAGGAATTCTTCCAGCGTCTGGGGCGCCAGCTGATCGCGGCGCTGTCGGACGTGACTGCGGACGGCTTTTGCTATCGCGTGGATATGCGCCTGCGCCCGTTCGGGGATTCCGGACCGCTGGTGATGCACTTCGACGCAATGGAGGACTACTACCAGGCCCACGGCCGCGAGTGGGAGCGCTACGCCCTGATCAAGGCGAGTCCGCTGGCGGGCGACCCGGACGCCGGCGCGCGCCTGATGCGCCGGCTGCGCCCGTTCATATACCGGCGCTATCTGGACTACGGCACGCTGGCCAACCTGCGCGAGCTGAAGCAGATGATCAACGACGAGTCGGCGCGGCGTGGTCGCTTCGAGGACGTGAAGCACGGCGAGGGCGGGATCCGCGAGATCGAGTTCATCGCGCAGTCGTTCCAGTTGATCCGCGGGGGGCGCGACCAAGGGCTGCAGCGGCGTGACCTGCTGGGCGTGATGACGGCATTGCAGGAGCGCGACCTGCTGCCCGGCTATGCCGTCGAGCAGCTGGAACGTTCCTATCGTTTCCTGCGTCGGGTAGAAAATCGTCTGCAGATGCTGAATGACCAGCAGACCCACCGTCTTCCCTCCAATGGCCAGGACCGGCATCGACTGGCGCTGTCGCTGGGGTTCGACGACGAGGCGGCCTTCGAGATGGCGCTGTTGCGCGAGCAGCGGCGGGTGCATGCTCACTTCGAGCAGGTATTCAGTGCCCCGCAGCGCGCGGACGGGGAGGCCATGGAGGCCTCGCCCGAGACCGGGCGCGAGCAGCAGCTCAATCGTCTGTGGCAGGGCTCGCTGCCGGAGGCGGATGCCCGGGCGGTGCTGGAGGCGATGGACTTTCAGGATGCGGACGAGGCTCTGCGCGGGATTGCCGATCTGCGCGAGAGTCCGGGCGTGCGCGCGATGAGCGTGACCGGGCGCCAGCGCCTGGACCGTCTGATGCCGTTGCTGATCGGGGCGATCGCGGAGATGGATGCGCCGGATGCGGTACTGCCGCGGGCGCTGCAGATGGTGCGCACGATTGCTCGGCGCTCGGTGTACCTGTCGCTGTTGGTGGAAAACCCCCTGGCGCTGTCGCAGCTGGTCAAGCTGGTGGCCGCCAGCCCGTGGATCAACGAGCAGTTGACCCGCCACCCGGTGCTGCTGGACGAGCTACTGGACCCGCGCGCGCTATACGCGCCGCCCGATCGTGACGGGCTGCGCGAGGAACTGGAGGCCGAGCTGGCGCAGTTCCCCGGGCAGGACCACGAGCAGATGCTGGACCGGCTGCGCCAGTTCAAGCAGGTGCAGACGCTGCGCGTGGCGGCCGCCGACATCATGGGCTTTCTGCCGCTGATGAAGATCTCCGACCATCTGACCTGGCTGGCCGAGGTGCTTCTGGAGCGGGTGCTGCAGCTGGCCTGGGACAAGATGGTGGAACGCCACGGCGAGCCGCAGTGCGGGGCCACGGATGCGCGTCGCGTCGCGCGCTTTGCGGTGATCGGGTACGGCAAGCTGGGTGGCTTCGAGCTGGGCTATGGTTCGGATCTGGACGTGGTGTTCCTGCACGACAGCGAGGGCGACGAGGCGCAGACCGCGGGGCCCAAGGTGATCGACAACACCGAATTCTTCGCCCGCGTCGCCCAGCGGGTGGTGCACCTCCTGGGGGCCTTCACCCCGGCGGGTCGCTTGTACGAGGTGGATACCCGGTTGCGGCCCAGCGGGACCGCGGGTCTGCTGGTCAGCGGCTTGCAGGCGTTCCGGCGTTACCAGGACGAGTCGGCCTGGACCTGGGAGCATCAGGCGCTGGTGCGCGCGCGCTTCGTGACCGGGGATGCCGAACTGGGCGAGCAGTTCGATGCCCTGCGGCGCGAGGTGCTGACCCGCGAACGCGATGCCGATCGCCTGCGCGCCGAGGTCGTGGAAATGCGGGATCGCATGCTGGCCGAGCACGCCTCGAAGAGGGGCCACGGCTTCCATCTCAAGCGCGACCGCGGCGGTATCACTGATATCGAATTCATGGTTCAATACTGGGTTTTGGTATCCGCTCACGATCATCCCGCCGTGTGTGACTGGCCGGACAAGATCCGCACGCTGGATGCGCTGGGGCGCGAGGGCGTGATCGACGCGGCGTTGAGCGAGGCGCTGGCGGATGCCTACCGCGATCTTCGCAACCGCATCCATCGCCTGACGCTGGCGGGCCTGGACGCCCGGGTCGAGAAGCCCGACGACGAGCTCTGCGCCGTGCGCGATGGCGTGACCGAAGCCTGGAATGACCTGTTCGGCGAGCCGAAATCGGCCGCGAACGAGACCACATAGAGGAACTAGACAATGTCGATGGCCGACCGCGACGGGGTGATCTGGCTGGACGGGCAGATGGTGCCCTGGCGCGAGGCGAAGACCCACGTGCTCACCCACACGCTGCATTACGGCATGGGGGTGTTCGAGGGTGTGCGCGCGTACAAGACCGAGCGCGGCCCCGCGATCTTCCGCCTGCAGGACCATACCCGGCGGCTGTTCAACTCGGCCAAGATCCTCGGCATGACCATCCCCTATACCGCCGAGGTGCTGAACGATGCCCAGATCGCGTCTGTACGCGACAACGGGCTGGAAAGCGCCTACCTGCGTCCGATGTGCTTCCTCGGTTCCGAAGGGATGGGCCTGCGCGCCGACAATCTCCTGGTGCATGCGATGGTTGCGGCCTGGCACTGGGGCAGCTACCTGGGCGACGAGGGCATCGAGAAGGGGATTCGCATCCGCACCTCCTCTTTCAGCCGGCATCACGTGAACGTGACCATGTGCAAGGCCAAGGCCAACGGCAACTACATGAATTCCATGATGGCCCTGCAGGAAGCGACCCGCTGCGGCTACGACGAGGCCATGCTGCTGGATACCGAGGGCTACGTGGCCGAGGGCAGCGGCGAGAACATCTTTATCGTGCGCGACGGTGTGCTGTTCACGCCGGACCTGACCTCCGCGCTGGACGGCATTACCCGCCGCACGGTCATCGAGCTGGCGCACGAGGAGGGGCTGGAGGTCATCGAGAAGCGCATCACCCGCGACGAGGTGTACATCGCCGACGAGGCCTTCTTCACCGGTACCGCCGCCGAGGTGACCCCGATCCGTGAGGTCGATGACCGCCCGATTGGCACCGGCACCCGCGGCCCCATCACCGAGCGCCTGCAAACGCGCTACTTTGATGTGGTGCAGGGCCGGGACAGCCGCCACGAGGGCTGGCTGACCTTCGTCTGAGGCGCCCGAACTTTCCGTCAACCGGATGCGAGAAAAACCATGGTGAACCCCGATACCGCCCACCACCAGGATCAGTACCCGACCGCCAACGCGCAGACCGAGATCACGGTCACGCGCCAGGACCTGCCGCTGCACTGCCCCACGCCGACGATGGCGCTGTGGTCCTCGCACCCGCGCGTCTTTCTCCCGATCGACGAGACCCCCGACGGCCGCTACCTGTGCCCCTACTGCGGCACCCAGTTCATCCTTAAAGACGACGACTGAGTTGTCAGGTTTTCTTGATCTGATATCCAAAACCCGCCACTCCAATTGACTCGGGGGAGTGGGGCGAAAGCCGTATGGCCAAAATCCTCGTAATCAAACACGGCGCCTTCGGTGATGTTGTCCAGGTGGATGGAGCGCTACGTGATATCCGGAAGCATCACCCGGGCGATGAACTCGTCGTGTTGACGACGCCGCCGTACCGATCGATCTTCGAGCGCTGCCCACACGTGGATCGCGTGTTGACCGAAACTCGGCCCAAGGCGCGTGAGCCCTTGCGATGGTGGTGTCTGGCGCGGATGTTGCGGGGCGAGCGTTTTGATCTCGTCTACGACCTGCAGAATTCCAGCCGAACGTCGATCTATCGCCGCTACATCCTGAATCGTGCCGCCTGGGTTTTTGGCGAGCGCAAGCGTGGCGAAGAGTCAGCCCTGTCCGCGTTCCAGCGACAGCTTGTGAGGGCAGGGTTGGACACGTCTCATACCCTTGAGCCCGACATTGGCTGGATGGCGGATGACGTCACGCCCATCCTTCAGGCAGGTGGCGTGACCGGAAAGTACCTGGTTCTTATCCCCGGATCCTCCGCCAGCCATCCCGAGAAACGCTGGCCCTATTACTCGACCCTGGCAGCCGCGATCGCCAACCGGACGGACTATCAGGTCGTCACTGTCCCCGGGCCCGATGAGATCGAGCTCTGCCGATCGATATCCGCGACGCCCTTGTTTGGCACTAACGACGAGGTGCTCGATTGGTTCGGGTTGGCGGGTGTGATGCGGGGTGCCTCCTATGTGGTCGGGAACGACACCGGGCCGACGCATGTTGCGGCCTGTCTCGGCAAGCCCGGGCTGGCCTTGTTCGGGGCGCATGCATCGCCCGTGCGCACGGGACTGTCCCGCGCCAACTTCCGGGCTATCGAGACGGACGACCTGAAGGAACTCCCGATGGAGACCGTGTTGCGGGAAGTGCTGGCGGACCTTCGGCCCGCCTAGCTTTTGTAGTCCGAATAGGATTTTTCCTCGACAATCGCCGAGTTGCAGAGTGTATTAACGGCCTTTTTGATCCGGGCGCGCTCGTCGTTGGTGATGTACACCGACCGCGCCAGCTGTACGAAGCGTTCACCGAAATCCTTTTTCGCTTCACATTCGCGGATCTCGTCCTCGATGTCCCATAGCTTGGAGTTCACTTCGCGCAGGTCCCGCTCGAGCTCTTCGACCTCGGGGCTGCGCAAACCGGCTTGCACCCAGGTCTCCTGGAGCACATTCAGCTCATGGCGAATGTTCCCGAGCTTCTCGGCATCGCTGATGCGCTCATTCTTGATCTTCAGGATCGTGATCTTGTCCAGCAACTCGCCTGCGCCTACTTCGATCGTGACTGAACCTGGTTGGTTTTGCATGGGACCCCCGAGTCATTTGCATCAGTAATTATCCCCCAGGGTTGTATGCCGTGTCATGGTGCGGCTCGGTGGCCGAGCTGCTGGGTCACGCGAGTGCCAATTTGCGCTAAGATCACGCGCCTTCGGATGGGGGTGGCATGACTTTTCTCGCTAAGGTTCCTGGGGGCGATTCGGCGGATGGCGCGCAAGAGCGCTGGATCTTCGGTCTTGTGCTGGGGTTGGTGGGGCTGGCCTTGTTTGTTCTGCCTTTTGGGACGGGGGCCTTTTTCCCACTGGCGGCACTCTCTCTCGCCGGTCTTGTTTTGATCGCTCTCAGGTTGCCCGGCTTGTGGGCGGAGCGGTGGATCCGCTGGGCGTTGCTGCTCTTGTTGGCGCTCTGGGTGCCGCAGTTGGTGTCACTGACCGTGGCGGTCGATTTCGACCGGGCCCTCCGGACAGCCCTGACCTATCCATTGTTCGCGATTGCGATACTTCCTCTGCTGTGGGTTGCGCGTCGCCGTGATGTGGCTACACCCCTGCTATACGTTGTGCTGGCGCTGGCCGTATTCTGGTCGCTCGACGGGGTTTTTCAGTTTGTTACTGGTGCAAACGTGCTGGGCTATCCGTACAACGGGCGCCGGATCGACGGTCTGTTTCACCCGAACATGCGCCTTGGCATTGTGCTGGCCCACTTGCTTCCGTTCGTCCTGGAGGCATCCCGCCGGTTGGCTTCTCGCAATCGCCTGGCTGCGGTATTGCCCCTGATCGTGGTCATCGCGATTCTCCTCTCGGGTTCCAGGGCTGCCATGCTGGCGACATTGATCACGCTGGTTGCCTACGGCGCCTTTCTGATCTGGTTCTACCGCTTGCGAATTAGGACCGTGTCAGCCTTCGCCCTGGCGCTTGTGCTGGGCGTCGTGTTGGCGCTGTGGGTGTCACCGGAAACCCGGGACCGGCTGGTGGTCATCTCCAAGATGTCCGAGCTCAGTATTGAGGGCCTGGATCAGGCGACGGCGAAGCGCGGGACGATCTGGCTTGCTTCCTGGCGCGTGGCGATGGATGAGCCGATCCTTGGCGTGGGTGTGCGAGGGGTCGAGCCGGTGGCGGAGGCGCGAGGCTACTCGGACATGCCATTCGCGCATATCCATTTGTATTTTCTTGATGTCCTGGTCTCGACCGGGGTTGTGGGATTGTTCGCCTACCTCGCGGCATTGCTAGGGATTCTTTCGGCGTTGTGGCGGCGTGCGAGAGAGCATGGGGCCGTTGTTTCTCCTGATGTTCTCGTAGCCGGTGTGGCGATCTTCGTGGCTCTTAACCCCATCAACGTCCACTGGACTGTCTACAGTTCATACACGACAGCGGTTCTCTGGCTGGTGGTCGCTCTCGCGCTGGCACCGCTCATTCAATCAAGCAATCACAGGCCCGTGCCTGAGCGCGGCGGCGAGGGGATGGGAGAGAGAACCGAGCTTGGCGCGGGTGGCCACCAAGAATGAGCAGCGCCTCCGGCTGGCGTGATCGCGTCTGACCAACATGCCCACCCTCTGAGTCCAGCTTGTCTTAAAGAAGCTCTCGGTAGACGTCGAGGGTTTGTCCCTGCATCTCGTCGAGCGTAAACCCCCTAAGATGCGCTGGCCGCGGGGCGGAGCCTTTCAGCCAATCAGATATCCTGTCTGCTGCCAGTTCGGGCCTGCATGGCGGGATTGTTCCCTCGCCGAACAAAGCGGCCATCTGCTCACCCACGCCTCCGTGATCGTAGGCAATCACGGGTCGCCCCAGGGATAGAGCTTCGAGCGAGACCCGGCCAAAAGCCTCTGGCTCGCGCGAGAGCGAAAGTACCGCGAACGACATCGCCATGATCTCCCGAAGATCGGAACGCTGTCCCAGCCAGGAGATGTGGGATTCCAGTCCCCGTTCTTGGATTTCCTGGCGCACTTCGGCTTCGTAGCGCTGACGGCGTCTTTCCGTTCCTCCCACAACAAGGCCATGGACGTGGAGGTTCTGCTTGATTAGGGAATCCATGACCTTCACGAAATCCAGTTGCCCCTTCCATCGCGTGATGCGACCGGGGAGCGTTATAAGCGCTCGATCGCGGGCGTGCGCCGGAAGGCCTTGGAAGAAGTCTTCAATCCAGTCATCGCCTGGCTTATGACCATAAGGGAACTCGCTGGGGTCCACGCCTCGATGGATGACGCGAATACGTTCTGTCGGGCATGCCGGAAAGTGCTTCTGAATATAGGCCGAGATGCTCGTAGAGACGGCAATGACGCGGTCCCCGCGGGTCATAATCGAGCTGTATCGGCCGGGGCTGTAAAACCCGTGGAAGGTCGTGACCAGGGCCGGGCGTTCAGTCCGAGGCATGCCCTGTAACGCGCGCCATACGATCCATGCGGGTACGCGGGAGCGGACGTGTACCAGGTCTACTTCCTGTTCGCGTATGAAATTTCGCAGCGGGCGCACCAGGCGCAATGACCGCAGGGACTTTTTGCCCACCGGCCAGGTGAAGTGCTGGCTCCCTTCGGCTTCCAGCGAAGGAGCCATGCTGCCCCCGCCGGACATGACCAGGGAGCGTTCTCCTGCAGCCTGGATGGCACGAGCCATTTCCAGGGTACCGCGTTCCACGCCGCCGGATTCCAGGGCGGGCAAGACTTGCAGAATAGTTGCCATGGGGCTGGCTTCCTCGTGGAGTAGTGCGTTTCTTGGCGCTAATTGTTTTGGTGCCCGAGGTCGGGTCTAACTCAGGTACAGGATCGAGTTGGACCGTGAGCGGCTCTGGATTTGGTAACCATGCTCCCGAAGCAGGGCTAGGACGTCTTTTTCCCAGATGTGCCCGTGACAGCTTTCTATAACGATGCATCTAGGATGCAGCGATGGAGCCGCGTCCCGGAAAAACGGTTCCAGGGCCTGGTACTCGTATCCTTCGATGTCGATCTTGAGGCCGTCGATGCGTTCGATTCCGGCATTGGTGAGTACATCCAGAAGGGGCTCGGTCTGGACCTCAACCGTGTTGCCCCGTGACTGTTCCGACGGATTGAGCGAGGCGGAACCCAGTCCTTCGGCCAAGTGCAGCATGGCGGTACCGTTTGGGCCAATGGCCAGCGGGAGGGCTTGAATCGCCTCTGCAAAGCGATTGCATTCCAGGTTGAACAAAAGTCGACGGAATGTCGGAGGGTTGGGCTCAATGGCTAGGACCTGACGTGCCCCGGCGGCCGCCACGCGCAGGCTGTAGTACCCGGTGTTGGCGCCGATATCGATGAACGTGCCGTCATCGCATGCGTTCGCGAGATGCTCCAGTTCCTCGCGGTCGTAGACCTTCGATGAAAGGAGTATTTTCGCGTCGGTGACATTGTCCCGAACGTTGAGCCGATACCGGATGCCTCGTCGTTCGATATCGACGGTGGTTGGAAGGCGGCTGTTCCAGAATTTTCTGAGCTGGCGCGACAACGTGCCTCGTGCCAGCCCTAGACGCACGATCCAGAGTAAGGCGTGGGCAAACCCCTTGGGGCGATATGTGCCAAACGGGGTTGTATCAGGGTCCGATAAGGGCCCGTCTGAAGGTGTCATGGCGTTGGCCTGGGTAACGGTGGATCTTTGGGGGGTGCGATATCGGAATTGTCGCCAGTCTAGCAGCCTGTCTGACCGCTGGTTTTTGTGGAATCCCCCTGGTTTGCACTACACTGTGCGGCGTTGTTGAATTTAGTGGAAAAAGAAATGGATACCGCCGCTGAAGTAGCAAGACAGGTCGAGGCGTCGTTGCGCCGGGCGCAGTCAGAGGCGTATCCGTATCGGCGGTGGTATCCGCAGGCGGTACTGCCCGAGGCGGCGGCGCGCGCGGTGGAGGCGCTGCCGTTCGAGCCGCCAGCGATTGGTGACACCGAGGGCAAGCGCGAGACGCACAACAGCTCGCGGCGCTTCTTCGACGTCGAGAACCGGCGGGCCTCCGATGTGTGCGAAAGCGTTGCAGCGGCGTTCGAGAGCCCGCAGGTGCTGGATGCGATCTACGAGGTGTGCGGCGTGGATGTCAGCGGCAACTATCTGCGTATCGAGCATTGCCTGGATACCGAGGGTTTCTGGCTGGCACCGCATACCGATCTTGGCGTGAAAAAATTCACCATGCTGCTGTACCTGTCCACCGATCCCGGTTACGAGAACTGGGGCACGGACGTGTACGTGGACGCGGACACGCACTACGAGACGGCGCCAGGCACGTATAACAGTGCGCTGGTATTCGTGCCCGCGGACAACACCTGGCATGGCTACCATCGTCGCCCCCTGGAAGGCGTGCGACGCTCTTTGATCATCAACTACGTCACCGAAGAGTGGCGCAATCGCCACGAGCTGGCCTCTCCCGACACACCTGTGCAGCGCCGCGTGCCGGCGTGACCGCAGGCCAGGCGACGAACGCTTCATTGTGACCGAGGCTTCCTGCTGGACACTGACGACCGGCGAAGCCGGGATGACCAGTCAGGTTCGTGGCCTGGCCGAGGCCGTGGGGCTGCCCTACGAACACAAGACAGTGGGGCTGCGCCCGCCCTGGCGCTGGATGCGCGGCTCCTTCGCGCCCGGCGTATTGCGAGGGCGCACCTCCGATAGCGATTCCCTGACGCCGCCCTGGCCGCGACTGCTGATCTCCTGCGGGCGCCGCGGTGCCACGGTGGCCGTGGCACTCAAGCGCGCCAGCGGTGGCGCCATCATGACCGTGCATATTCAGGATCCGCAGATCGCCCCGCGGCATTTCGACTGGGTGGTGCCGCCGCGCCACGATGGACTGACCGGCCCGAACGTGATCGCGACGCGCGGCGCCCTGCACCGGGTGACGGCCGAGCGGCTGGAGTCGGCGCGTGCGGACCTGGGGGATGCCTGGGCTGCATTTCCCCGGCCCTGGATCGCGGTGCTGATCGGGGGTGCCACCCAGCGGGGAGATCTGGGCCAGGAGCGGCTGGATGCCCTGATCCGTGACCTGCGTTCGGCGGCCGGGGCCTCCGGGGGTAGCGTGCTGGTGACCCCTTCGCGGCGGACGGGCGAGGCCAGTACCCGACGACTGGTGGAGGGGTTGGCGGATGTCCCGGGGTTTGTCTGGGGCGGGCAGGGCGAGAACCCCTTCATGGCGATGCTGGCAACGGCCGACCACATCGTGGTCAGTGCCGATTCCGTGTCCATGGTCTCCGAGGCAGCGGCGACTGGCGTACCGGTGTACACCATAGCCTTGGGGCCGCTCGGCCGCCGCCTGCAGGCCTTCCATTCCGCCCTGGAGGCGGAAGGGGTGACCCGGCCATTCACCGGCGCGCTTGACCAGTGGGTCTACACGCCAGTGAATGACACGCCGAAGGTGGCGGCACATATCCGCCGCGAACTGGGGCTAGAAGCTGGTGCCGCACCAGAATCCGTGTCTCTCTCGCCGTGATTTCTAGGTGGGGTGTCCACGGGGTTTTCCGGAAGTATCAATTTTTGGCTTGTGGCCATGAAAACTGAGGGCCGGAGCAAAATTCCAGCTCCGAAATTGGACAGTCTATCCGCTTGTGTCCAATAGAGAGGTCGTACGGGGGCGCTTCGGAGCCACCCGGGCTACTTTTCGGCTCGTTCCGGGTAGAAGAGGTAGTCCTCCTCTCCCTCGATCAAACCCTCGACGGGGCGCTTTTCTCCTGACCTTTCGATCACGGCGGCTCGATAGCCGAGGTTGGTTAGGAAATCGAACACTGTCTCGGGTTTGTACCCCATACGTGCGGTGGAAGTGGAAATCAGCTCACAGTAGACATGAGGTCGAAGCTCTTTCAAGGTCTTTTCTGCGCCCTGGAGGATCTGGAATTCGGCCCCCTCCACGTCCATCTTGACGAAGTCGAGGCGCGCCAGACCCTGCTCGGCTACATAGGCATCCAGGGTGAGGGTTTCCACGGGCTCCACGATGTAGTCTCGCCGTACCTCGTCGCCAAAATGCGCAAGTCCGATGCCCAAGCGCCCGGATTCCTTTATGGGAATGCTTAGCTTCATGTGCCCCGCCTGATTTGAAAGCGCGCGTGATTCGATATGGACGTTTTGGAATCTATCGACCACTCGTTCGAGGATGGAGCGAGTGTATGGTACTGGCTCGAAGCAGTGGACCATGCAGCTGCCGTTGTGGATCACGGCGAACTCTTTGGCCAGATAGCCAAAGTGTGCGCCAATATCAAAGATTACCCCTCCCTCGGGAATGAAGCCTGCAAGGCGACGTACTCGTGGGCGCTCCTTGGGTTTCTGGCGGGCCTTGAGATAATGCAGCCACCAGGCAAAGCGCTGGCGCCAGTGGGAGTAAACAGCCTCTTTGGGCAATTCCATCGCTTCGTTATCCATTAGGGTTTGGGTAAGGAGTACGGCCAGCACCTTTGCGGGTGAGTGCCGGAGTTGGAGCCTTCCGGAGGGGCTCTTGCAATGGCCCGGGCAGTATAACGGCAGGCGGCTCGCCATGATTATGGTGGCTGGCGTATTGTCTCCTGCTCGGAGGCAGCCTTCGAGATTCCACGCTAGGGCGCGTAGGGGTCGGGCAGGCCCGCGCGTTTCTTGAAGCGCTTGTGGGTCCAGAAGTACTGCCCCGGGGCATCCATCACGGCTTCTTCGATGATGTGGTTGATGCGCAGGGTGTCGGCGTGGGCATCCTCGGTAGGGAAGCCCTCTACCGGAGGGTGGATGGTCACGACGTAGTGGCCGTCTTCGCGCCGGTAGCCGAAGAAGGGGAGGACCGGGGCGCCGCTGACCCGGGCGATGCGATGCGTGGCGGTCTGCGTGTTCGCGGGTTCGCCGAAGAACGGGACCAGCTCGGTCTGGCGCCCGCTGGTGGCCTGGTCGGGTGCATACCACACGGGCATGTTCTCGCGCAGGGTGCGCAGCAGTCCCTTGACGTCGTCGCGTGCGATCACGCCGGCTGTGTGGTGGTTGCGATTGACCTTGAACAGGTAGTTGATCAGGGGGCGTTCGCTGGGGCGGTACATCGCGGCAAACTCCCGGTGCAGCGCCAGCAGGCGCCCGCAAAGCTCGAGTGTGGTGAAATGGGCGCTGACCAGCAGTGCCCCCTTGCCCTGTTCCAGTGCCTTGTCCAGATGCTCCAGCCCGTGGATTGTGTAATGCCCCTTGAGTTGCGCGTCGCGTCCCCACCAGGCCATGGCTATTTCCAGGACACCCATTCCGGCCGCCTCGAAGTGTTCGCGCAGCCACTGTTCGCGCCGTTCCGGCGGCTGGCTGGGAAAACACAGTTCGAGGTTGGTGCGGGCGATCGCGCGGCGCTTGCGGCCGTAACGGTAGAACAGCCGCCCAATGCCGCGCCCAAGCGCCTGTTGCCAGCGAATGGGCAACTGGATGACCAGCCGAGCCAGGCCGATCACCGCCCACATGGGCCAGGTGGCGGGGCCGCGGGGCGGGCGTTCGGTCGCGCTCGGATGTTCGGGGCGGGCCGTCACGGATCGGAGTCTCCCTGCGAATGACCCGCGTAGTCTACACGGCGCTGCTTGCGTTGCTGACCCCCTTGCTGCTGATCCGCCACGGACTGCGCAGTCGTCGGGCATCGGTGCGTGTGCGCCCGGGCGAGGTGATGGGCTGGGCCCCTCCGCCGGAGCCGGCGGAGATCTGGATCCATGCGGTCTCGGTAGGTGAAGTGCTGGCGGCGGAACCGCTCATTCGCCGGCTCCTGGCATCCGGCCCGCGTCGCATCCTGGTAACCACGACGACGCCGACCGGCGCCGCCATGCTGACCGAGCGGCTCGGCGACCGTGTCATGCATCGCTTCATGCCACTGGATCTGCCCTGGCTACAGGGGCGCTTCCTGCGAGCGCTGCGGCCGCAGTGCATCGTGGTGATGGAGACCGAGATCTGGCCGAATATGCTGGCGGCGGCCCGACGGATGGGTATCCCGGTCGTGCTGGCGAACGCCCGTATGTCCGGGCGCTCGGCCCGGCGTTATGCGCGGCTCCCGCGGCTGATTACGCCGGCATTGAACGGATTTGACTGGATTGCCTGTCGCAATCCGCTGGACCGCGAGCGTTTCGTCGCGCTCGGGGCCGCGCCTGATCGCGTGACGGTCAACGGCGACATCAAGTTCGATATCCGCGTCGAGGAAGCCGATCGTCAGGAAGTCGAGTCCCTGCGCCCGGTGGTTGATGGGCGCCCGGTGGTCGTTCTTGCCAGCACCCATGCCGACGAAGAGGCCCAGTTGCTCTCGGGACTGCGCGCACTACGCACCGAGTATCCACGCCTCCTGGTTGTTGTGGCGCCACGCCATCCGCAGCGGTTTCCCGCAGTGGCGGACTTGCTGGAGCGTTCCGGCCACACCTTCGTGCGTCGCAGTGAGGGTCTGCCGGACGCCGCCACCCATTTCTGGCTTCTCGATACCCTCGGGGAACTGAAGCGCTTCTTCGGGCTGGCCGATGCGGCCTTCATAGGGGGGTCGCTGGTTTCGGTGGGCGGGCACAATCCTCTGGAGGCGGTGTTGTGGCACTGCCCGGTCGTTATGGGCCCGCACGTGGACAACTTTGAACTCCTGGTGGAGCGCATGCAGGCTGCGAATGTGCTGGGGCGAGCGGCCGACGCCGACGAGGCCATTACCCGTATTCGGGCATTGCTGGTAATGGATGAACCCGGGCGTGAGGCCTTGCGGCGCCGTTCGGCCGCTTTTATTGCGGAGCATCAGGGGGCAACCGTGCGGCTGGTTGACTATATCAACAGCCACGCGGCCCCGGAATGATGGTGGCTCCTCAGGCCGCTCCGCCGTTGGAGCGCTTTAGCCATTCGCCGCATTGGCGGCACTGGTAGTGGTAGCCGCGTTTGCGAATAAGAAAGTGTCGGCGCGCGCTCAGTAGTTGAGGGCCGCAGGCGCACTCGTAGTGATATTGGCGCATCTTGCGTGTGGTCAGCGCGGTCGCATGTGTGACCCGGGGCTTTTGAAACCCCATCGCCTGCATGAACCCCCGCCATTCAGGGCCGTGAGGCCGAACCCTGCGCGCGCCGTAGGTGCGATATACCAGAGAGTGGGCGACTTCGTGTGCCACTGTTTCCGGGAAATGTTGATTCCAGTCCAGACTGAAGGCTTCCGGATTGAAGCGCAGGGTTTCCGTGTTCTTTCTCAAGCGCCACTGGCCGGCCGCCCGGCCTTTCAAGTCAAAGTGAACGGCGGGAGGATCGGATGCGCGCGTGCCCGCGGCCTGGTTATACAATCGGGCGACCTCTTCTCGTATGAGTGTGCGGTTTTCGCCAGAAAGGGTGTGTGGCCGCTCTTGTGTCGTGTGCGCCTTATTATGATCGTTACAGCATCTATCCATGGGGTGGTGCTATTCTATGGTGGTCAAATGTTAGAGGCTAGACTGAATAGCCGGAAACCCTTTGGTCTTAACCTGTAATCGCATCCGTTTTAAGAACCCGGGAGTTCTGTATGAGCATGGATAACAAGAAGGCCTCCGATCTGTCGGCGGAAGAACTGTACGCCCTCGCGCGCCAGCGGGAAAAGGAAGAAGCCGAGGGCAAGGAAGCCGAACGCCGCGAGAAGCGCGAGAAGCTGATGGAAAAGCGCAAGGAAATGGTGGCACGGCATCGCAAGGAACTCGGCGAGCTCGAGCGCCAGATCCGTGAACTGGGCGGGCGCGTGGGCCGTACCGCGGGCGGCGGACGTCGCGGGCGCCGGGCCGGTGGCGAGTCCATCAGCCAGAAGCTGTGCGACATCGTCGCCACTCAGCCGGAGATGGGGATCAAGGAGATCAAGGCACAGGCCGAGAAGGCCGGCCTGGATACCAAGAACATCAGCCAGACCCTGGCCTACCTGAAGCGCCAGGGTCGCCTGACCTCGCCGCGCCGCGGGATCTACAAGGCCGCCTGACGCTACGGCTGCAGATCCGCCAGGACGGCGGTCACGGGCGGATCTGCAGCCCTTCCTCCGTGCGTGTCAGCTCACCATCGCCCGCAAACCAGCGGGCGATGGTCTTTCCCGCGATCTCGTGGCGCCATCCGCTGCCCAGGCGGCCGCGCGTGCCGTCGCCCTTCAGGAGCTCGATGACATCCTTGCGCTGCGCAATCGCGCCGGCGGTGATCTGGTTGCGTCGCGCGCACTCGCGCAGCAGGGCCATGCCGATGTCCGCCAGGACCTCTTCCGCCTCGGTCAGCTTGGCCTTGTCCGGCAGTTGTGGCCATTCCTCGCGGGGCAGGGCCTGGCCTTCGCGGATCGCCTCCAGCAGCTCTTCCTGACGCGGCGGCTTCATGCCGTCGGGGAAGCCGCGCAATTGGTGCAGGGCGGCGGCGTCCTCCGGCGTGCGCCGGGCGATATCGATCAGGATGTCGTCGGCCAGGATCCAGCGGCGCGGGCGGTCGCTCTCCTGCGCGGCGCGTTCACGCCAGGCGGCGACGGCCTTGAGTACGCCGCGTTCGCGGGGCTTGAGCCGCTTGACCCCGGAGACCCGTTGCCAGGCCGCCTCAGGGTTCGGTTCGTACAGGGCCGGGTTGCTCAGGGCCTCCATCTCCGGGCGTAGCCAGTGCATGCGGTCATGGCTTTCCAGTTCGTGCAGCAGGCGCATGAACACGGTGGCCAGGAAGCGTACGTCATCGGCGGCGTAAAGGATCTGTTCCTTGCTCAGTGGACGGCGTGCCCAGTCGGTGCGGGTCTGGCTCTTGTCGAGGTCGCGATCGAGGATCGCCTTGACCAGGTTGGCGTAGCCGATCTGCTCGCCGTGGCCGAGCATGCTGGCAGCGATCTGGGTGTCGAACACCGGGGTCGGCACCCGCCCGAGCTCGCGATAGAGCACCTCGAGATCCTGCGAGGCCGAGTGGAAGACCTTGGTCACGTCGGCATCGAACAGCAGCGGTTCAAGCAGCTTGATGTCCAGTTGCAGCGGGTCGACGCAGGCGATCTGGTCCAGGGTTGCCAGCTGGATCAGGCACAGGCGCGGGTAGTAGGTCTTCTCGCGCATGAACTCCGTATCCAGCGCGATCCAGTCGGTCCCGGCGATGGTGTCGAGGAAACCCTGCAGGGCCTCCGGGGTCTCGATCAGGCCGTGATCATGCATGGGGCGATTTCTGGCTGGCCTCGAAGGCCGCCTTCTGCTCCGGCGTTGCCTCCTTCTGGTAGCGCTCTTTCCACTCGCTGTAGGGCATGCCGTAGACGATCTCGCGGGCACCCTCGTAGTCGATGGATTCGCCGCGTTCTTCGGCGGCGACCACGTACCATTTTGACAGGCAATTGCGGCAGAAGCCGGCCAGGTTCATCAGGTCAATGTTCTGTACGTCCTTGCGTTCGTCCAGGTGCTGCAGCAGGCGTCGCAACACGGCGGATTCGATCTCGGTTTGCTTGTTCGGGTCCATGCAAGGCTCCTTGTTTCGGTTCGGGCACAGTATGCGTCACAGCCCCGGGTTGCTTCGACCGGGATGGATTTGGCGTTTTCCTCAAGTGAGGTGCAGCAGCCAGCGCCGACGCAGGTCGCGCAGCAGGGAGAAGATCAGGGGCCAGACCAGGGCGCTGGTGAGGACCGGCGCCCAGTACCAGAGGCTGCCCGGCGGAAACCCGGTGATGCCCTGTGGCCACAGGGCCAGAAGCTTGAACAGGGCCATCAGGATGGCGACCACCATCATCTGTTGCCAGACCGGATAGACCCGCAGGCGTGGGTGGATCTGCAGCACGATGTAGATGACCACTGCCAGGGCGATGGCGTTCTGTCCCAGTAGCTGGCCTTGCAGGGTGTCCAGCAACAGGCCGGCGACGAAGGCGGTCAGGATTCCGATGCGCGACGGGAAGGCCATGGCCCAGTAGATCAGGATGAGCGCCAGCCACTCCGGGCGCGCCGGGCGCAGGATATCCGGGACCGGCACGATGGCGAGGGCGAGAGCTGCCAGCAGGGTCAACGCCACCGGCCAGGGGATGCCGATGGCGCGGGTCACGGTGTCCCTTCGTCCGGTTCTGACTCGAGCGCGCCCGGGGCCGTCTCCAGGTCGTTGCCCAGATTGAGCGGGGCGATCGCTGACATGGCACCGTCGGTCCACAGCAACAGGACCTCGCGGGAGCGGTCCAGGGCCGCCAGCGGTTCGGCCTCGATGCTCAGGAATGGTTGGCCCTGTGGCCGCTCGACCGAGGTGACCCGGGCCACTGGGTAGTCGGCCGGGAAACGTCCGCCGAGCCCCGAGGTCAGCAGCAGGTCGCCGGGCTCCACATCCTCCTGCAGCGGGACATGGCGCATCTCCAAGCGTTGCGGGTTGCCGGTGCCGACCACCAGACCGCGCAGCCCCGTGCGCGCGCTCAGTACCGGCAGCGCGTGGCTGGGGTCGGAGATCAGCAGAGCGATCGAGCTGGTCAGACGGGTCGACAGAACCTGACCGATCACGCCGTCAGCATTGATGACCGGCTGGCCGGCATAGACATCGTCATTGCGCCCCTTGTTGAGCACGATCTGCTGGCGAAAGGGGTCGAGATCCACGGCCAGCAGTTTGGCGATCTCGACTCGCTCTTCGGCCTGCTCGGCGGTATTCAGCAGGGCGCGCAGGCGGTCGTTTTCCAGCTGCAGGGCCTCGAAGCGCAGCTGACGCGCGCGCAGCTCGGCATTCTCGCTGCGCAGGATGCGGTTCTCGGTGATCAGGTCTTCGCGGCTGGTGAACGATTCGAACACCCGGCTGACCGCGCGGACCGGTGCGTCCACCGCGACCTGCAGCGGGTAGGTGACGGTGGCCAGGGCGCCGCGGACAAACTGCAGTTCGTTGACGCGGTGATCCAGCGCCATCAGCGCTAGGCCCAGCAGGATCACCGCGAGCAGGCGCAGAGTGGGCGAGACACCCAGTCTGAACAGCGGCTTGCTGATGGCGTGACCTCCGGTTCCGGATCGCGTCGACAAGGCAAAGCCGCTGCGGAACCCCGTCCCGTGCAGCTTTGCCGACCTGTTGCGGCCCGGAGTGTAACCCGAACCAGGCCCGCGCCGTGGCGACGCGGGCGGGGTGGTCCGGCCTTATTCCATTGCGAGGAAGTCGACCCGTTTCTCGTCGAGCATCTCCAGCACCCGGCCGCCGCCGCGGGCGACGCAGGTCAGCGGGTCGTCGGCGATGACCACCGGGATGCCGGTCTCTTCCATGATCAGCCGGTCCAGCTGCTGCAGCAGGGCGGAGCCGCCGGTCAGCACAATGCCGCGCTCGGCGACGTCCGCGCCGAGTTCCGGCGGGGTCTGCTCCAGGGCGGTGCGTACGGCGGAGACGATGCCGTACAGCGGATCCTGCAACGCTTCCAGGATCTCGTTCGAGTTCAGGGTGAACGAGCGCGGCACGCCCTCGGCCAAATTGCGGCCCTTGACCTCGATCTCCAGCAGTTCCTTGCCCGGATAGGCCGAGCCGACGGTGTGCTTGATGCGTTCGGCGGTGGCCTCGCCGATCAGTACGCCGTAGTTGCGGCGTACATAGGCCATGATCGCCTCGTCGAAGGTGTCGCCGCCGATGCGCACCGATTCGGAATAGACAATGCCGTTCATCGACAGCACCGCGACTTCGGAGGTCCCGCCGCCGATATCCAGCACCATGGAGCCGACCGCCTCGTCCAGCGGGATGCCGGCGCCGATGGCTGCGGCCACGGGTTCCTGCAACAGGTAGACCTTGCGTGCCCCGGCGCCGAAGGCGGATTCGCGGATCGCGCGGCGTTCCACCTGGGTGGCGCCGCAGGGCACGCAGACCAGCACGCGCGGGCTGGGGCGGAAGATCCGCCGCTCGTGCACCTTCTTGATGAAGTACTGCAGCATCTTCTCGGTCGTGGTGAAGTCGGCGATGACGCCGTCCTTCATCGGACGCACCGTCACCACGTGCTCCGGCGTGCGGCCGAGCATCTTCTTGGCCTCGATCCCCACGGCCTCGATGGAGCGCGGGCCGCCCGGGCCGCGGTCCTGACGAATGGCGACCACGGAGGGTTCGTTCAGGACAATGCCCTGGCCGCGCATATAGATGAGGGTGTTGGCGGTGCCGAGATCGATGGAGATGTCGTTGGAGAACAACCCCAGAAGGCGTTTGAACATGAAGAAGAAACCTGCTTGAGTGGGCGGGCGGGAAAGCCGTCGACTCTAGCAAGCGCCCGGGGTTTGGGCAACAACGGCTTTGTGGTAAGTTTGCGCTCCGTTTGACCCAATGAATCCGAACGCTACAGGACCTTCCCTGCCATGTCCGTCGATACCTCCGAAGTCCGGCGCATCGCCCATCTCTCCCGTCTGGCCATGAACGATGACCAGGCCCGGGATTTCGCGGGGGGGCTGAGCGACATCTTTGACTTTGTCGAACAACTGGATGGTGCGGCCATCGAGGGTGTCGAGCCGATGGCCCACCCGCTGGACGCAGAGCAGCGCCTGCGCCCGGATGCGGTGACCGAGCCGGATCGGCGTGAGGTCTTCCAGGCCATCGCCCCGGCGGTCGAGGGTGGTCTGTACCTGGTCCCGCGCGTCATCGAATGATCCGCGCGGTCGCCGTTCTGTTGAACCCGTCACGCTTCTAGCCAGCAAGAGTCCCCGAAACCATGGCCCAGGAAACCCTGTCCGGCTGGGTGCGCAAGCTCCAGGCCCGCGAGATCAGCTCGCGCGAATTGACCCAGCTGTATCTGGACCGGATCGAGCGTCTCGATCCGCAGTTGAACAGCTTCATCACCGTGACCGCCGAGCAGGCGCTGGCGCAGGCCGATGCCGCCGATGCGCGCCTGGCGAAGGGTGAAAAGACCCCGCTGCTGGGCGTGCCGGTCGCGCAGAAGGACATCTTCTGCACCGAGGGTGTGCGCACCTCCTGCGGCTCGCGCATGCTGGATCCGTTCGTCTCGCCCTACAACGCCACCGTCGTCGAGCGCATGAATGCCGCCGGCGCGGTGATGCTGGGCAAGACCAACATGGACGAGTTCGCGATGGGCTCGTCCAACGAGACGAGTTTCTATGGTCCCGTTCGCAACCCCTGGGATACCGAACGCGTCCCGGGGGGGTCCTCCGGCGGCTCTGCCGCCGCGGTGGGGGCGCGCCTGGTGCCGGGCGCCACGGGTACCGACACCGGTGGTTCGATCCGCCAGCCAGCCGCATTTTGTGGCATCACCGGGCTCAAGCCGACCTACGGGCGCGTCTCGCGCTACGGCATGATCGCCTTCGCCTCCAGTCTCGACCAGGGTGGCCCGATGGCCGCGACCGCCGAGGACTGCGGTCGGATGCTGAACGCCATGGCCGGCTTCGACGAACGCGACTCCACCAGCGTCGAGCGCCCGGAAGAGGACTTCACCGCCGGACTGGAGCAGGACCTGAAGGGCCTGCGCATCGGCCTGCCGACGGAATTCTTCGGCGAGGCCGGACTGGATGAGCGCGTGCGCGGCGTGATCGATGCCGCCATCGAGGTGCTCAAGGGCCGCGGCGCCGAGGTGCGCGAGGTCGGCCTGCCGAACAGCCACCTGTCGGTGCCGGCCTACTACGTAGTCGCCCCGGCCGAGTGCTCCTCCAACCTCGCGCGTTTCGACGGCGTGCGCTACGGCTACCGCTGCGAGAATCCCGAGGACCTGATGGACCTCTACACCCGCTCGCGCGGGGAGGGCTTCGGCGACGAGGTGAAACGCCGCATCATGGTCGGCACCTACGTGCTGTCCGCCGGCTACTACGACGCCTACTACCTGAAGGCGCAGAAGGTCCGGCGCATCATCGCCGACGACTTCCGTCGCGCCTTCGAGGACGTCGACGTGCTGCTGGCGCCGACCACCCCGGAGCTGCCGTTCGCGCTGGGTGCCAAGGCCGACCCGGTCAGCATGTACCTGTCGGACATCTACACCATCGCCGCGAACCTCGCGGGGCTGCCGGCGATGTCGCTGCCGGCCGGCGAGATCGACGGCCTGCCGGTCGGGCTGCAACTGATCGGCAACTATTTCGACGAGGCGCGCCTGCTGGGCGTTGCTCACCAGTATCAGCAAGAGACCGACTGGCACGCCCGCGTGCCGGCGGCCTTCGCCTGAGGGCCCTGAACATGGAATGGGAAACCGTCATCGGGCTGGAGATTCACGCCCAGCTCAATACCGTCTCCAAGATCTTTTCCGGGGCGCCCACCGCCTACGGCGCCGAGCCCAACCGCCAGGCCTGCCCGGTGGATCTGGGCATGCCCGGCGTACTGCCGGTGCTGAATCAGGGCGCGGTGGAGCGGGCCGTGATGCTGGGCCTGGCGATCAATGCCGAGATCACCCCGCGCTCGGTGTTCGCGCGCAAGAACTACTTCTATCCGGACCTTCCCAAGGGTTACCAGATCTCGCAGTTCGAACTGCCGATCGTGGGCCTGGGCCATCTGGATATCGAACTGGAAGACGGCACCATCAAGCGCGTTGGCGTGACCCGCGCGCACCTCGAGGAGGACGCTGGCAAGAGCCTGCACGAGGGTTTCGAGGCGATGACCGGCATTGACCTCAACCGTGCCGGCACCCCGCTGATCGAGATCGTCTCCGAACCGGAGCTGCGCTCCGCGAAGGAGGCCGTTGCCTACATGAAGAAGATGCACTCGCTGGTGCGTTATCTGGATATCTGCGATGGAAACATGCAGGAAGGCAGCTTCCGTTGTGACGCCAACGTCTCGGTGCGGCCCAAGGGCCAGACCGAGTTCGGCACCCGCGCGGAGCTGAAGAATCTGAACTCCTTCCGCTTCGTCGAGCGCGCCATCAACTTCGAGGTCGAGCGTCAGATCGACCTGATCGAAGGGGGTGGTTCGGTGGTGCAGGAGACCCGTCTGTACGACCCGGATCGCGACGAGACGCGCTCCATGCGCAGCAAGGAAGAGGCGAACGACTACCGCTACTTCCCCGATCCGGACCTGCTGCCGCTGGTCGTGGACAACGCGTTCATCGACTCCGTGCGCGAGAAGCTGCCCGAGTTGCCGGATGCCAAGCGTGAGCGCTTCGTCGAACAGTACGGCCTGTCCGACTACGACGCCGGCGTACTGACCGCAGCGCGCGAGATGGGCGATTTCTACGAGGTCGTGGCCGCCGGCTGCGATGCGCCCAAGCTGGCCGCCAACTGGGTGATGGGCGACTTCTCCGCCGCGATGAACCGCTCCGAGGTCGAGCTGTCGGATGCCCCGGTCAATGCCGAGGGTCTGGCCGGCCTGCTCGCGCGCATTCAGGACGAGACCATCTCCGGCAAGATCGCCAAGGAAGTCTTCGAGGCGATGTGGAACGGCGAAGGCGACGCCGATACCGTGATCGCGGCCAAGGGGCTCAAGCAGATCACCGATACCAGCGCGATCGATACCATCATCGACGAGGTCATGGCCAACAACCCGCAGCAGCTCGAGCAGTATCGCGGCGGCAAGGACAAGCTGTTCGGCTTCTTTGTCGGCCAGGTGATGAAGGCGACCCAGGGCAAGGCCAACCCGGCCCAGGTCAACGAGCGCCTCAAGTCCAAGCTGGACGGTTGATGCCGTTGCGTATTTCGGAGTCCTGCCACCATGCGTGAGACTGATACCCTCCACCGCTTCATGCTGGAGGAGGCCGGGGTACGCGGCGAGTGGGTGCACCTGGACGCCTCCTGGCAGGCCCTGCTGGAGTTGCACGAGTACCCGCCCGTGGTGCGCGACTTGCTGGGCCAGGCCTATGCGGCCGTTGCCCTGACCGCCGCCACGCTCAAGTTCGACGGCTCGCTGATCCTGCAGATCACCGGCCCCGGGCCGGTGCACATGATCGTCGCCCAGGCCGATGGCCAGGGGCGGCTGCGTGGCCTGGCGCGCTTTCGCGAGACCCCGCCGGAGGGCGCGACCCTGGCCGAATGCGCCGGCGAGGACGCACGGCTGATGCTGACGCTGGACCCGGGCGATGGCAGCGAGCGCTATCAGGGCGTCGTGGAGCTGGAGGGCGACTCGCTGGCGGAGGCGATGAACGTCTACTTCGAGCGCTCGGAACAGCTGCCGACCCGGTTGTGGCTGGCGAGCGGGGCGCAGTCCGCCGCCGGTCTGCTGTTGCAGGCGCTGCCGGCCGAGGGTGGCAATGCGGTGACGCGCGACTCGGAGGAGTGGAACCGCGCCACGATCCTGGCCGAGACCACCACCGCCGACGAGTTGCTGAAGCTGGACGCTGGTGCCCTGCTGGGCCGGTTGTTCGCCGAAGAGCGGGTGCGCCTGTTCGACGGCACGCCGGTGACTTTTCATTGCCCCTGCTCGCGCGAGCGCATCGCCGAAACCCTGCGCAGTCTGGGGCGTGACGAGATTCGCAGCATCATCGAGGAGCAGGGCGCGGTGGAGGTGACCTGCGAGTTCTGCAACGCGCATTACCACTTCGATCCGGTCGACGCCGAGGCCCTTTGTGCGCCCGAGGTTGCCCAGCCGCCGATCCCGGACACCCGCCAGTAGACAGGGCTTTCCGGGGTGCCCCGATCCCGAAGCCTTTCCCGGACTCCCCTCGTTAGCCTGTCGTGACGTTCGGCAACTCTGCCACAGGGACCCGTGGTCCCCATCGTCCCCCGGCCTTGCTATAGAACAGACTGACCTTGCAGCAGTCTGCAGACGAGGGCGCGATGTATTCCCGGCACACCGAAATCCCGACCCTGGATGTCCGCCCCGGCTGGCTGGTGGAGGCGCGCTATTTCAACCAGGTGCGTCGCGCCCTGGCTCGGCTGGGACCGGAGATCCGCCTGTCGCCGTCGGGGCTCAAACAACTGGACCTGATCCTCCAGCGCGATGCCTGGATCGTCGTGGACCGGGTGCTGAACGACATGCCGGTGGTTGCCTGGACGGCCTTCCATTCCCGTGGTCGGCGCAGCCTTCATCGCCCGGTGGCCTGCGAGCTGTTGCTGTTCCATGCCATGGCCAGCATGGTGATGAACCGCACGCTGTCTGCGATGGAGGCGGAGCTGAGCGCGGCGATTGCCGAAACTGCCCCACCGCCCTCGCGTGGCAAGGTCCTGCCCTTTCATCCCCGCTCCTGCGCCTGATCCGCGCGTATCCGTTCGTTTCAGGCCGGGGTGTGGCGGTGGCTGCACGCCGGGCAGGCGGGGTCGCGGCGCAGCCGGATCTCGCGGAACTGCATGGCGAGCCCGTCGAGGATCAGCAGCCGGCCGCTCAGGATCGGTAGCCCCATGAGCAGCTTCAGGGCCTCGGTCGCCTGCAGGCTGCCGACCACACCGGGCAGGCTGGCCAGCACGCCGTTGGCGGCGCAGGTGTCCTCGTCGCCGCCCCCCTCGCCGTACAGGCAGTGGTAGCAGGCGGCCTCCGGATCGCGGTAGTCGAAGGTGGTCAGCTGTCCCTCGAAGCGGATCACCGCTCCGGAGACCAGCGGCGTGCCGGCCGCCAGTGCGGCGCGGCTGATGGCCCCGCGCGCGGCGAAGTTGTCCGTCCCGTCCAGCACGACGTCGGCGCTGGCGAACAGCCGGGTCATCGCCGCGTCATCCAGGCGCTCGACGCGCGTCTCTACCTGACAGCGGGGGTTCATGGCCGCCACGCGATCGGCGGCCGAGGCCACCTTGTCGCGGCCGATGTCCGCATCGGTATGCAGGATCTGGCGCTGCAGGTTGGTCACCTCCACATGATCCGGGTCGACCAGCGTCAGCCGGCCCACCCCGGCTGCGGCCAGGTAGGCGGCCACCGGGGAGCCCAGCCCGCCGAGCCCCATGATCACTGCATGCGCCTGCTGCAGGGATTCCTGCCCTTCGATGCCCACGCCGGGGAGCATGATCTGGCGGCTGTAGCGCAGGAGTTGGTCGTCATCCATGGGGCAATCTCCGGGGTAAGGCCGAAATTGTAACCGGCGTCACGCTCGTGGACGGGCTCAGTTAGGAGCCATTCAGGAACGCTGCATACGCTTGATCCTGGCAATCCTGCCACAACCCCGGGCCGTCGATGCTCTCTCAAGGCGGCCTGCATGGAAGGAGGGATCCCTCATGAAACGACTCGCCATTCTGGCGCCGGCCGCGCTGTTGGCATTCGTCCTGTCCGCCCCGACGCATGCGGCCCATCCGGTCGCGGCGGCGGGTGCCTCGACCTTCGATGCGGGTGCCCTGCAGCACGTGCGTCACGGCCATTCGGGCGGGCACAAGGACTACCGTGGCCATCCCGGCGCGCGCGGGCACAAGCAGGCGAAGCGCGCGAAAAGTCGTGGGCGTGGCCATCAAAAGCATTCACGTG
The DNA here is from genome assembly GCF_000381505.1 of Thioalkalivibrio sp. ALM2T. Taxonomy (NCBI): domain Bacteria; kingdom Pseudomonadati; phylum Pseudomonadota; class Gammaproteobacteria; order Chromatiales; family Ectothiorhodospiraceae; genus Thioalkalivibrio; species Thioalkalivibrio sp. ALM2T. The sequence goes on along the minus strand of NZ_KB906566.1, from coordinate 52,114 downwards.
GTCACGAGCATCATCACTATCACTACTACGACAATCGTTCGAGCCGCTACCGCCACCGGTCTTCGCCCAGTGGCTCGGTCAACCTGCATCTGCGTCTGCCGTTCTGACCCGAGAGCGACTGTCACACGCTGGGCCCCGGCCATCTGGCCGGGGCCTTTTTTGTGGTCGGGTCATGCGCGTCACGTTGACGTTGTTCAGTGTCTCCCCAGGCTGGTCCGTTCGTGGCCGGCGGGATCCTTCTGGGTGTGGACGTCCCGATAGCCTGCCTGCTGCAGCCGTTGTCGAACGCGTTCGCCCTGGTCGAAGCCGTGTTCCAGGAGCAGCCAGCCGCCGGGCTTCAGGTGGGGGCGGGCGTTGTCGATTACCCGGTGCAGGTCGGCGAGGCCGTGTTCCGCCGCAGCCAGGGCGGTGCGTGGCTCGAAGCGCAGGTCGCCGCGCGTCAGGTGCGGGTCGGCTGGATCGATGTAGGGCGGGTTGCAGGCAATGACGTCGAAGTGCGGCTGCGGGGTCAGTGCGTCGAGCCAGTCGCCCTGCCAGAGCTGAACCGGGAGCCCCAGCGCGTGCGCATTGGTCTGCGCCTGCTGCAGCGCACCGTGGCTGCGGTCGCTGGCAAAGGCCTGGATGTCCGGGCGTTCGCTCTTCAGCGCCAGGATGATGGTGCCGGGGCCGGTGCCCAGATCGAGTACGCGGGGTGCGTCGGTGTCCAGCTCGTTGATCACGGCCAGCGCCTGTTCCACCAGCAGCTCGGTCTCGGGGCGTGGGATCAGGCAGGCGGGGGAGACGCCCAGCTCCAGCGTCCAGAAGGCGCGGCGCCCCAGGATGTGCGCCATGGGCTCGCCGGCGCAGCGGCGCTGGCAAAGCGCTTCGGCGTGGGCGGCCTGTGCGGTACTGGCGGGGTCGCTACCGCGCGCGATCAGCTGCGCGGTGTCGAGGCCGGTGGCGGCACTCAGGAGCATGCGCGCCTCCAGCCCCGGGCTCTCGACGCCCGCCTGCTGAAGGCGGGTACGCAGGCCCTGCAACAGGGTATCCAGCGTGGGTGGGGCCTCCATTACGCCTCCGCGAGGGTGGCGAGCTGCTCGGCCTGGTATTCGTGGATCAGCGGGTCGATGACCGGGTCGAGGTCACCGGCCATCACCTGTTCCAGCTTGTACAGGGTCAGGTTGATGCGGTGGTCGGTGATACGGCCCTGCGGGAAGTTGTAGGTGCGGATGCGTTCGGAGCGGTCGCCGCTGCCGACCAGACCCTTGCGTTCGGCGCTCTGCGCGGCCGCCTGGGCCTCGCGCTCGGTCTCGAAGATGCGCGCCGCCAGGTAGGTGAGCGCCTTGGCCCGGTTCTTGTGTTGCGAGCGTTCTTCCTGGCACTCGACCACGATGCCGGTGGGGAGGTGGGTCAGGCGCACGGCGGAGTCGGTCTTGTTGATGTGCTGTCCGCCGGCGCCGGAGGCGCGGAAGGTGTCCACACGCAGGTCGGCCGGGTTGATCTCCGGCATCTCGACCTCCTCCAGTTCCGGCAGGATGGCGACCGTTGCGGCGGAGGTATGGATGCGGCCCTGGGATTCGGTCTCGGGGACGCGCTGCACGCGATGGGCGCCGGATTCGAACTTGAGTCGCGAGTAGGCGCCTTGCCCTGCCAGGCGCGCGATGACCTCGCGGTAGCCGCCGTGTTCGCCCTCGCTGGCGCTGAGGATCTCCAGCTTCCAGCGCTGATTCTCGGCGTAGCGGGTGTACATGCGCAGCAGGTCGCCGGCGAAGATCGCGGCCTCGTCACCGCCGGTCCCGGCCCGGATCTCCAGGAACACGTTGGCGTTGTCGTGCGGGTCGGTCGGGATCAGGTGGCGGTAGAGCTCCGCCTCCAGTGCCTCGGTTTGTTCGGTCAGGGACTCGATCTCGGCCTCGGCCATGACGCGCAGATCGGCGTCGTCGTCCTCGAGCATCGCGCGCGCCTCTTCCAGCGCCGCGTGGTTATCGTGCCAGGCCTTCCAGGCCTCGGCCACCGGTTCCAGCTGGCTGTATTCCTGTGACAGTCGGCGCAGCTGGTCCGGGTCCTCGGCGGCGTCGGGGGTGGCCAGCAGCTGCGCAATCTCGGCATGGCGTTCGGTCAGGCCCTCGAGCTTGGTGCGGAACGAGGCCTTCACGAACGGGTGCCGGAGTCGGAATCGTCGCCGGGGTCGTCTTCCGGGGCGGGCAGCTGGAACAGCCGGTGTGCGGCCTCCAGCAGGCGGGCGTCGCCCTCGTGCGCGGCGGTGTTCAGCGACTTGCAGGGGGCATGCATCAGCTTGTTGGTCAGGTTGTGCGCGAGCAGCTGCATGGCCTCCTCGGGCGACTTGCCGGCGCGCAGCATGGCTTTGGCCTTGGCCAGCGCCTCGGCCTTCACGCTGTCGGCGCGCTGGCGCAGCTGGCGGATGCTGTCCACCGAGTCGCGGGCACGCAGCCAGCGCATGAACTCGCCGGCGCGCTGGGTGATGATCTCTTCGGCCTGTTCGGCAGCGGCCTGGCGCGAAGCCATGTTCTCGTCGATGACCTCCTGCAGGTCGTCCACGGTGTAGAGGTAGACGTCCTCCAGCTGGCCGACCTCGGGCTCGATGTCGCGCGGCACGGCGATGTCCACCATGAACATCGGTTTGTGCCGGCGCTTGCGCAGCGCGCGTTCCACCGCGCCCTTGCCCAGGATCGGCAAGGGTGCGGCGGTGGAGGAGATCACGATGTCGGCATCGGCCATGCGATCGGGGAGCTGGTCGAGGCTGATGGCCTCGGCATCGAAGCGTCCGGCCACGGCGCGGGCGCGCTCCACCGTGCGGTTGGCGACGATCACGTTGCCGATGCCGCCCCCGGAGAGGTGCTGCAGGGCCAGCTCGATGGTCTCGCCAGCGCCGATCACCAGGGCGGTCAGCGGCTTCAGGTCGCCGAAGATCTGGCGTGCCAGTGACACCGCCGCGAAGGCGACCGAGACCGCGCTCTGGCCGATGGCGGTCTGGGTGCGCACGTCCTTGGCGGTGGCGAAGGCGTGCTGGAACAGGCGTTCAAGCGAGCGTCCCAGCGTGCCGGCGTTGTGGGCGTGCTGGTAGGCAGTCTTCATCTGCCCCAGGATCTGCGGCTCGCCGAGGACCATGGAATCCAGTCCGCTGGCCACGCGCAGAGTGTGACGCACGGCCGAGCCATCGTGGTGCAGGTAGAGGTAGGGTTTCAGTTCGTCGCGGTCGATGCCGTGGTAGCCGCCGATCCAGTCGATGACGCGCTGCTCGCTTTGCTGATCGTCCTCGCGGAAGTACACCTCGGTGCGGTTGCAGGTGGACAGGATCGCGGTTTCCGGCAATAGCACGCCGGAACGCAGCGAGTGCAGGGCCTCGCCGAGTTCGTGCTCGTTGACGGAGAGCCGTTCGCGAATGGCGACCGGAGCCGTCTTGTGATTGATCCCGAGAGTGAACAGCATGCTGGCGCGTATTGTGCCGGAAAACGCGGGCGCGTGGCCGAATTTCCCGATAGTGTACTGTGCTGTACGGTTAGCAGGAGGTGGCGCGCGCCGGCCGGGCGTATCCGTATACCCGTTGTGTGGAGCCCGAGCTGTGGAACCCTGGGGCCGCTGCCCCGTCCCATCCGATATGGCCGCAATGATCCCGATTGGACACAACATGATTCGAAGCCTGCTCGCGCTCACCGCCGTGTTCTCCCTGGCGGGTTGTGCGCATACCCAGCTGGACGCCTCCGAACCGCCGGAGTCGGATCGCCCCGAGGTGCTGCCCCTGATGCAGACCCAGGATCCGGAGGCTGTGCTGATGTTCAGCGTCCTGGCCGCCGAGATCGCGGTGCGTTCCGGCGAGCATGCCGAGGCGGCGCGCTATTACGGAGCCGCGGCGTTGCTGAGCGACGATCCGGCCATCGCCGAGCGTGCCACCCGGATCGCCTTGTTCGCGCGCGAGCCGGAACACGCACAGCGTTCGGCCGACCGTTGGCTGCGTCTGGCCCCCGAGAGCACCGATGCCAGCCAGGTTTCAACGGTCCTGCGGATCAACGCCGGTGATGCCGGGCAGGCGGCTGAACAGCTGGATTCGCTGATGAATCGCGTCGTGGTGCAGGGCGGCGACCCCTACGCGACCCTGGGGGGTGTGATTGGTCAGGCTCAGGACCAGCAGGCGGCTATGGAGACCATGCACCTGCTGGCCGAGCGTCGCCGCGACGACGTGGGCGTGCATCGTGTGCAGGCCGAGGCCGCGCTGCGCTTTGGTGAGCCAGGGGAGGAGGTGCTTGCGGTGACCGCGCGGGCCGCCGAGCGCTTCCCGGAATCGGTCCAGCTGCGTTTGCTGCATGCACGGGCCCAGAGCGAGGCCGGGCATGACGATGCGGCGGTCGAGACCCTGCGCGCGACCGTGGCGGCGCACCCGGACAGTCGCGAGGCCCGTCTGGGATACGCGCGGGTCCTGACCGAGATGGAGGATGATGTCTTCGCCCGCGAAGAGATGGACCGCCTGGTGGAGATGGCGCCGGAGGATACCCAGCTCCTGCTGGCACTGGCGTTGATGAATCTCGAGGCGGAGCAGCTGGGCCCCGCGCGGGATTACCTCGAACGCCTGGATGCCCTGGGCGAGCGCGAGAACGACGTCGCGTACTACCTGGGGCGCTTGCACGAGATGGCCGACGAGCCGGAGGCCGCCCTGGACGCCTACGCCCGCGTGGAGGCCGGAGACCATGCCGAGGATGCTCGCCTGCGCAGCGCGCGCCTGACGCTCAAACAAGACGGGGCCGAGGCCGCTCGTGACCTTTTCGACCCCATGCAGCAAGGCGTGGATGAGGATCTGGCCCGGCGCGCCTATCTGGCCGAGGCGAACGCCCTGCGCGAGCTGAGCGAGTATGCCGACGCCCGCAGCCGTTTGAACCGCGGCCTGGTGCAGTTTCCCGGGAATACGCAGTTGTTGTACCTGCGCGGACTGGTGCACGAGCGCGAGGACGACATCGCGGCGGCCGAGGCCGATTTCCGCACGATCCTCGAGTCCGATCCGGAGAATGTCGCTGCGCTTAATGCCCTGGGCTACACCCTGGCGGATCGAACCGATCGCTATGACGAGGCCTACGAGTTGATCCTGCGCGCCTACGAGCGGGAGCCGGATGACGCCGCGATCATCGACAGCTATGGCTGGGTCCTGTACCGCCTGGGCCGTCTCGAAGAGGCCGAGACCCAGCTGCGGCGAGCCTACTCGCTGGCGGAGGACGGCGAGATCGCCAGCAACCTAGCGGTGGTGTTGTGGGAGCGCGGCGAGCGTGCAGAAGCCCGGGAGCTCCTCGAGGCCGCGCTGGAACGCGAGCCGGGGCATGAGCGCCTGCAGCGCGTGCGCAACGATCTGATCGAATGAACGGGCACGGGGCGACGCGACCGCCGCGACGGATCCGGGGCACGGGGTGGCTGGCCGGGCTGGTGGGTGGTTGGGGGCTGTTGCTCGCGGGCTGTGCTGCCCCTCTGCCCGAGGCGGACACTTCGCCAGCGGCCGAGGCGGCTTTCGAGGAGCGCACCGAGCAGCTGGCGGCGCTGGACAGCTGGCGGCTGGTGGCACGTCTCGGGCTTGCCTCCGGGGAGGAATACTGGTCGGCCCAGCTCAACTGGCGGGTGCAGGAAGGCCAGCATGTGCTGGACCTGTCCGGCCCGATGGGGCGCGGCGGCGGGCGTCTGACGCTCTCGGATAACGGGCGCGCGCTGCTGGTCACGCGGTCCGGCGAGCGCTTCCAGGCGCAGGACCCGGATACCCTGGTGGCCCGGGTGCTGGGCGAATCCATCCCGGTCAGCGGAATGATCTACTGGGTGCGCGGCCTGCTGCACCCGGAGGCCTCCTACCAGCTGGATATCGATGCGGACGGCCGCCCCCTGGAGATCCTGCAGTCCGGCTGGGCCATCGAATACACCGAGTTCGAGGAGGTTGACGGCGTTTCGATGCCGGTTGCCATGGTCCTCGAACGCGAGGAGGTCGAGTTGCGCGCGCGCATCGGCCGGTGGCAGCTAGGGCCGGACGAGACGTGGTGAGTGCGGCGACGAGTGGGAGGTTCGGGATGCCCTTTCCGGCCCCTGCCAAGATCAACCGTTTCCTGCACATCACCGGCCGCCGGCCGGATGGTTATCATGAGCTGCAGACGGTGTTCCAGTTCCTCGGGCTGGAAGACCACCTGCGCTTCGATCCCCTGCCCGAGGGGCGCTTCGAGATGGCCGGCGAGGCCATCGATGGGCTGGACAACCTCTGCCTGCGGGCGGCCCGGCGCCTGGCCGAGGTGGCGGACAAGTCCTTTGGTGTGCGCATCCGCCTCGACAAGCGGATCCCGGTGGGCGGCGGCCTGGGTGGCGGCAGCTCCGATGCCGCCACCACGCTGGTGGCCCTGAATTACCTGTTCGATCTGGGGTGTCCAGTCGAGCAACTGGCGGCGATCGGGCTGGAGTTGGGCGCCGATGTGCCGGTGTTTATTGCCGGGCATGCGGCGTGGGCCGAGGGGGTGGGCGAACGACTTGCGCCCGTGGCCCCGGACACCGGCTGGATTCTGCTGATCGACCCGGGTGTTTCGGTTGCCACGGGGGCCATGTTCGGGTGTGCGGAATTGACACGCGACTGCGCCACCGAGACAATTTCGTCCGCGATCGATGCCGAGCGGTTCGTGAACGTGTTCGAACCGGTCGTTCGGGCGCGCTATCCGGAGGTCGATCACGCGCTGGCCTGGCTGGCGGATCAAAGCCCCCGGGCGCATTTGAGCGGGAGTGGCGGCTGTGTGTTCGGGATGTTTCCCGATGAGGGGGCGGCCCGGGCAGCGCAGTCCGCGCAGCCCGCCCCGTGGAAAAGTTGGGTGACGACGTTGCAGAACACGTCACCCTTGCAGGCCTGGTTACCGCCGTGCGGCGGTAACACCGAAAAAGAATAAGTTCACGTAAGGGTGGCGCGCAGCGCCATCATCCTGCTGGCCCGGATCGGCCCCGCCGATCCGCGTACGCTCGGGCACGAGTCCGGCTTCGGCAGTACAATTTGAGAGTTCAGCGAGATATTGGGCCGTAGCCAAGCGGTAAGGCAGCGGGTTTTGATCCCGCCATGCGCAGGTTCGACGCGAGCGGCGAAGCCGCGACCGACCGTCGCCGAAGGTGACGGCCCGTAAGGGTGGCGCGTAGCGCCATCATCCTGCCGGCCCGGATCGGCCCCGCCGATCCGCGGTAAGGTCGGGCACGATCCCGGCTCGGGCAATACAATTTGAGAGTTCAGCGAGATATTGGGCCGTAGCCAAGCGGTAAGGCAGCGGGTTTTGATCCCGCCATGCGCAGGTTCGAATCCTGCCGGCCCAGCCATACAAATGATGTCCCGTGCCAGTCGAGCGCGAGGCACAACCACAAAAGACCCCGGCCTCCAGCTGGGGTCTATAGTTGAAGGCTCGGGCGTCCAGTCCGCCCGCTCCACTTCACTCAGACCGGGAAAAACCGTGGTCGACAAGAATCGCATGATGATCTTCGCGGGCAATGCCAACCCGCGTCTCGCCCAGGCCGTTGCGGAACACCTGGGGCTGCCGATGGGCAAGGCCATCGTGGGGCGTTTCAGCGATGGCGAGGTGCAGGTCGAGTTGCTGGAGAACGTGCGCGGCCGCGACGTCTTCCTGATCCAGCCGACGGGGCAGCCGACCAACGAAAACATCATGGAGCTGGTGATCATGGTGGATGCGCTGCGCCGTGCCTCGGCCGGACGCATCACCACGGTGATCCCGTATTTCGGTTATGCGCGCCAGGATCGCCGGGTTCGCTCGGCGCGGGTGCCGATCTCGGCCAAGGTGGTCGCCAACATGATCGAGGCGGTGGGCGCGGATCGCGTGCTGACCATCGACGTGCACGCCGACCAGGTTCAGGGTTTCTTCAACGTCCCGGTGGACAACATCTATGCCTCGCCGGTGCTGCTGGGCGACGTCTGGCGGCATGTCTCGGGCGATCTGACCGTGGTGTCGCCGGATGTCGGCGGGGTGGTGCGGGCCCGCGCCATCGCCAAGCGGCTGGATGACGCCGATCTGGCGATCATCGACAAGCGCCGCCCGCGTGCCAACGAGTCCGAGGTGATGCACATCATCGGGGATGTGCGCGGCAAGTCCTGCATCATCATCGACGACCTGGTGGATACCGCCGGTACGCTCTGCCAGGCTGCGAAGGCCCTGAAGGCGCACGGGGCGCACTCGGTGATGGCCTATGCCACGCACCCCGTGCTTTCCGGCGCGGCAATTGATAACATAAACGGTTCGGCGCTTGACGAGCTGGTGGTGACCGACACCCTGGCCCTGCAGCCCAATGCGCAGGCCTGCGAAAAGATTCGCCAGTTGTCGGTCGCGGAGATGCTTGCGGAGACCATCCGTCGCATCAACCTCGAGGAGTCTGTCAGCTCGTTGTTCATGGACTAGCCTCGTGTGGGCTGGAGCTGTGGACCGGCGATAACCGATTTCGGGAGGCTTGCCTCCCTTCAGCGCCCCGCCTGGTCGCGGGCGGGGTGTGTTCAAGGCGCTTCGGGTGAAGCGCCTTTCATTTTGGAGACCGTAGCAATGAGCATGAGCTTTACCATTGAAGCCGAGAAGCGTGACGAACAGGGTTCGAGTGCGAGCCGCCGCCTGCGTCGTGCCGGCAAGCTGCCCGCCATCCTGTACGGGGCGGACAAGGACCCCGTGTCAATTACCCTGGATCACAACGCGATGGTCCACAACCTCAAGGAAGATGCGTTCTATTCGCACATCCTGAGCGTGAAGCTGGGCGGCAAGACCGAGAAGGCGATCCTGCGTGATGTACAGCGCCATCCGTTCAAGCCGACCATCTACCATGTCGACCTGATGCGCGTGAGCGCCAATCAGCCGATCCGCGTCAGCGTGCCGCTGCACTTCCACAACGAGGAAGAGTGCAAGGGCGTGAAGCTGGGCGGTGGCATGGTCAGCCGCATGATCAACGAGCTCGAGGTCGAGTGTCTGCCGGGCGACCTGCCCGAGTCCATCGATCTCGACGTGATCGAGCTGGATGTCGGTGACACCGTGCACATCTCCGAGCTGAAACTGCCGGAAGGCGTGCAGAGCGTGGCCCTGATGCACGGCGAGGAATACGACTACGCCGTGGTCAGCGTGCTGCTGCCGCGTTCCGCCAAGGCGGAAGAGGAAGAGCTCGAAGGCGAAGCCGCGGAAGCCGAAGGTGGCGCAGAAGCCGAGGGTGGCGACGAGGCCGCTTCCGGCGACGAGTCGGAGTCCGGGGACAAGGAGTAAGCCTTGCGGCTTGCCGCCTGACTGATGGCGATCCAACCCGAACCGATCCGTCTGGTGGTCGGGCTGGGGAATCCGGGCCCGCGTTATGCCGAAACCCGGCATAACGCGGGTTTCTGGTTTGTGGACACCCTGGCCCGCCGCCATGGCGCGGAGTTCCGCCCCGAGAGTCGCTTCGATGGTGAAGCGGCACGTCTGGCCCTGCCGGACGGCGACTGCTGGCTGCTCAAGCCCATGAGCTTCATGAACAAGAGTGGCCTCCCGGTACGCAAGTGCGCGGATTTCTACCGCATCCCGCCCGCGGCCATCCTGGTCGTGCATGACGAGCTGGATCTCGATCCCGGCGTAGTGCGGCTGAAGCTGGGCGGCGGCCATGGTGGACACAACGGGCTGCGTGATCTGCACCGCCACATGGGCGGGCCGGACTACGCCCGGCTGCGGGTTGGTATTGGGCACCCGGGGCATCGCGATGACGTGGTGCCGTTCGTGCTCGATCGCCCTGGGCGGGATGATGCCCGGGCCATCGAGGAGGCCATCGATACGGCCCTGGACCAGATCCCGGCCCTGGTGGCCGGGCGCTGGGACGAGGCCGTGCGCAATCTGCATGGGGGTGGGTCGAAGCCGGCCGGCCCCAAGAACTCCGAGGAAGCCCGATGAGTCTGAAATGCGGGATCGTGGGCCTGCCGAATGTCGGCAAGTCCACCCTGTTCAATGCCCTCACGCGCGCGGACATCGCGGCGGAGAACTATCCCTTCTGCACCATCGATCCGAACGTGGGCGTGGTGGAGGTCCCGGATCCGCGGCTGACGCGGCTCGCCGAGATCGTGAAGCCCCAGCGCACGCTGCCGACCACGGTCGAATTCGTGGACATCGCCGGCCTGGTCGCCGGCGCCGCTCAGGGCGAGGGGCTGGGCAACCAGTTCCTGGCGCATATCCGCGAGACGGATGCGATCGCCCAGGTGGTGCGTTGTTTCGAGGATGACGACATCGTGCATGTCGCCGGCAAGGTCGATCCGCTGGCGGATATCGAGACCATCAGCACCGAGTTGATGCTGGCGGACCTCGAGACCGTGAACAAGGCGCTTTCCCGTCTGGCACGTGCGGCCAAGTCGCAGGACAAGACCGCCATCGCCCAGTTGCAGGCGGCCGAGAAGGTGTCGGCGGGCCTGGATCAGGGCATTCCGGCACGGGCGCAGGGCCTGGACGAGGACGAGCGACGGGCCCTGTACGACCTGCACCTTCTGACCCTCAAGCCGGCGATGTACATTGCCAATGTGGACGAGGCCTCGCTGGTCGGCGGCAATGCCATGGTCGAGGCCGTGCAGGCGAAGGCGGCCGAGGAGGGCGCCGAAGTGGTCAGCGTCTGCGCCGCCATCGAGGCCGAGATCGCGGTGCTGGATCCCGAGGAGCGTACCGAGTTCCTGGCCGACCTGGGTCTCGAGGAGCCGGGGCTGGACCGGGTGATCCGGACGGCCTACCGCCTGTTGAACCTGCAGACCTTCTTCACCGCGGGCGAGAAGGAGGTGCGTGCCTGGACTGTGCGCCAGGGCTCCACTGCGCCGCAGGGGGCGGGGGCGATCCACACGGATTTCGAGCGCGGTTTCATCCGTGCCGAGGTGGTGGGGTACGACGACTTCGTTGGATACAACGGCGAGCAGGGCGCGAAGGACGCGGGGAAATGGCGCCTCGAAGGCAAGGAATACGTGCTGAGAGAGGGCGACGTGGTACATTTCCGCTTCAATGTCTGAGCGTTATACTAGGAAATAAGTTTGGGGTGTGCCGCGATGCGCGGCTGCGCCCTGTTTTGGCACCAAATTTCGGGAGTACAGTAATGGACGTAATGGACCGCATCCGCCAGCAGGTGGAAGATAATCCGGTGGTGATCTTCATGAAGGGCACCCCGCAGTTCCCCATGTGTGGGTTCTCCAGCCGTGCGGTGGAGGCGCTCAAGCGCTGCGACCAGGAATTTGGCTACGTGAACGTGATCGCGGATCAGGAAGTCATGCAGAATCTGCCGCGCTTCGCCGACTGGCCGACTTTCCCGCAGGTCTATATCGACGGCGAACTGGTCGGGGGCTGCGACATCACCCTCGAGATGTTCGAAAGCGGCGAGCTGAAGAAGATGGTCGACGAGGCCCACGCCAAGCGCGCGGCCAGCTAGGCTGAAGCGGCCCGGCGGCCATACGGCTGTCCGTCATATGACCCGTCACCCGGGCGCCCTTGTGGCGGCTCGGGCGGCGGGTTTTTTGCGTTCAACTCCCGGGCGGGAGTTCTTCCGGGTCGGGCAGGCGCAGGGCGTTTTGCGGCACCCCGATCCCGTCCTGCCAGCGGTTGGTGATCTGGCAGAAGATGTCCGCCGTCTTTTCCGCATCAAAGGCCGCGCTGTGCGCCGACTCGGTGTCCCAGCCCAGTCCCGCGGCGTCCGCCGCGCGCGCCAGCACGGTCTGGCCGAAGGCCAGTGCTGCCAGGGATACCGTGTCCAGGCTGCTGAACGGGTGGAACGGGTTGCGCTTGATGCCGCAGCGCTCGGCCGTCGCGTGCACGAAGCCCAGATCGAAGTGGGCGTTATGCCCCACCAGCACCGCGCGCTTGCAGTGGTTGACCTTCACCTCCCGGCGCACCTCGCTGAACACCTTGCCCATTGCCTGATCCTCGGGGTAGGCCGCGCGCAGCGGGTGGTAGGGGTCGATGCCGTTGACCTCCAGCGATTTCGGGTCCATTTCCGAACCCTCGAACGGCCGCACATGCACGCTGACCGTGCGGTCGCGCACCAGGTGATCGTTCGCGTCGCGGCGCAGAAATACCGCAGCGATCTGCAGCAGGGCATGCCGGCGGCAGTCGAAGCCGCCGGTCTCCACGTCGACGACCACCGGCAGGAAGCCGCGGAAGCGGTTCGCCATCGGGCGGTGATTGGGGTCCAGCTGCAGGGTTTCGGGCATTGGGGTACTCGGTTTCGGGTGGGGCGGTGGTTCGGGCTGTCGGCGGCGCCGGGCGGGGGATTGGCCCGTGTTCCGGCTGGTCAGGCGGGTTGCGCGCGGTTTGCGCACGTTCCCGCAGATTTCCCCGACGATCGGCGCCATAGCGGGCTTTGGCTTGACCTGTTGGCGGGACAGTCGGGATACTTGCGCCTTTTATGCCCGCCCAACACCGGCGCATGGTAGCAAATGCCCGCCTGCCCGGTGGCCCGGCCCCGTAGTGGCAACCCGATTCCCAACCCGTTTTCAGGGGTAGAGCGCATGGACCCGAACGCGACCGAACACGATATCGACCCGCAGGAGACCCAGGAGTGGATCGACGCCCTGGCCTCCGTGCTGGAGACGGATGGCCCGGAACGGGCCCATGCTCTCCTCGAGCGACTGGTCGACAAGGCGCGCCGCAGCGGGGCCTACCTCCCGTACTCCGCCAACACTGCCTACGTGAACACCATCCCCACGCACCTCGAGCCGGAATATCCGGGCGATGGCGCGGTGGAGCATCGCATCCGTTCCTATATCCGCTGGAACGCAATGGCGATGGTGGTGAAGGCCAACCGGGTCTCTGCCGAGCTGGGCGGGCATATCGCCACCTTCGCCTCCGCCGCGACGCTGTACGACGTCGGCTTCAACCACTTCTGGCACGCCCCTGCGCACGACCACGGCGGTGACTTGCTGTTTGCCCAGGGGCATTCCTCGCCGGGCATCTACGCCCGCGCATTCATGGAAGGACGCCTGAGCGAGGAGCAGCTGGACCATTTCCGCCGCGAGGTGGATGGCAAGGGCCTGTCGTCGTATCCGCACCCGTGGCTGATGCCGGACTTCTGGCAGTTCCCGACCGTGTCCATGGGCCTGGGTCCGATCATGAGCATCTACCAGGCGCGCTTCATGCGCTACCTGCAAGATCGCGGCCTGGCGGAGACCAAGAACCGCCGTGTGTGGAGTTTCGTTGGCGACGGCGAGGTCGACGAGCCGGAGACCCTGGGGGCGATCACCCTCGCCTCGCGCGAGAAGCTGGACAACCTGACCTGGGTGGTGAACTGCAACCTGCAGCGCCTGGACGGCCCGGTGCGCGGTAACGGCAAGATCATCCAGGAGCTGGAGGCCATCTTCCGCGGCGCCGGCTGGAATGTGGTCAAGGTCCTGTGGGGCCGCTACTGGGATCCGCTGCTGGCCAAGGACACCGACGGCCTTCTGCAAAAACGCATGATGGAGGCGGTCGATGGCGACTATCAGAATTACAAGTCGCGCGACGGCGCCTACGTGCGCGAGCACTTCTTTGGCAAGTACCCCGAGCTCCAGCGCATGGTGGCCAACATGTCCGACGAGGATATCTGGCGCCTGAATCGCGGGGGCCACGACCCGGTCAAGGTCTATGCGGCCTACAAGGCGGCGGCCGAGCACAAGGGCCAGCCGACGGTGATCCTTGCGCACACCGTGAAGGGCTATGGCATGGGCGCGGCGGGCGAGGCCCAGAACCGCACCCACAGCCAGAAGAAGATGGATTCGGACGACATGAAGCAGTTCCGCGACCGCTTCAATATCCCGCTGTCCGACGAGCAGGTGGAAAAGGCCGAATACATCAAGCCGGATCCCGACTCCGAAGAGATGAAGTACATGAACGCGCGGCGCAACGACCTGGGCGGGCATCTGCCCGTGCGCCGGCCGCTGGCCACGCCGCTCGAAGTGCCCGGGCTGGATGCGTTTAACGGCCTGCTGGAGGCCTCCGGCGAGCGCGAGATGTCGACCACCATGGCCTTCGTGCGGCTGCTGACCCTGCTTGCCCGCGACAAGAAGATCGGCAAGAACGTGGTTCCGATCGTCCCCGACGAGGCCCGCACCTTCGGCATGGAAGGGCTGTTCCGTCAGCTGGGGATCTACTCCTCGGTCGGTCAGCTCTACGAGCCGCAGGACAAGGACCAGGTGATGTATTACAAGGAGGACAAGAAGGGCCAGATCCTGGAAGAAGGGATCAACGAGGCCGGTTCCATGTCCTCCTGGATCGCGGCCGCGACCTCCTACTCCACGCACGGCGTGGCGATGGTGCCGTTTTACATCTTCTACTCGATGTTCGGCTTCCAGCGCATCGGCGACCTGATCTGGGCCGCCGGCGACATGCGCGCGCGCGGCTTCCTGATGGGTGCGACCGCTGGGCGCACCACGCTGGCCGGCGAGGGCCTGCAGCACGACGACGGCCACAGCCAGATGATGGCGGCCAACGTCCCCAACTGCATCGCCTACGACCCGACCTTCGCCTATGAGCTGGCGGTGATCGTGCAGGACGGCATGCGCCGCATGTACGCGGAGCAGCAAAGCGTCTTCTACTACATCACCGTGATGAACGAGAACTACCCGCAGCCGGCCATGCCGAAGGGTGCCGAGGAAGGCATTCGCCGCGGGCTGTATCGCTTCCAGGCGGGCGGGCGCAAGAAAAAGAAGGTGCGCCTGCTGGGCTCCGGCACCATCCTGCGCGAGGCCATTGCCGCCGCGGAACTGCTGGACCAGGACTTCGGCGTGGCCGCCGAGGTATGGAGCGCGACCAGCTTCAACGAACTGGCCCGCGACGGCCGCGATGTCGACCGCCATGCGCGCCTGAACCCGGAGGCCAAGCCGCGCAAGTCCTGGGTGGAGGAGTGTCTGGGTGGTTCGGACGACCCGGTCATCGCCGCGACCGACTACGTCCAGGCCTACGCCGACCAGATCCGCGCCTTCGTGCCGGCCGACTACCGCGTGCTGGGAACCGACGGCTTCGGCCGCTCGGATACCCGCGCGGCGCTGCGGCGGCACTTCGAGGTCGATCGTTACCACATCGCGGTCACGGCCCTGAAGGCCCTGGCCGACGCCGGGACCGTCGAGGCCAAGACCGTCAGTGAGGCGATCAAGAAGTACAAGATCGACGTCGAACGGCCCAACCCCTTGCAGGCCTGAGGCCGCCGGTACCGAGGCAGGAGCAGACATGAGCAACACGACTACCGTGCACGTACCGGACATCGGTGACTTCAAGGACGTCGAGATCATCGAGGTGATCGTGAGCCCGGGGGACACCATCGCCCCGGAGGATCCGCTGATCACGCTGGAATCGGACAAGGCCTCCATCGAGATCCCGGCCCCGCAGGGCGGGACCGTGAAAGCAGTCAAGGTAAAGGCCGGGGACCGCGTCAACGAGGGCGATCCGATTCTGGAACTGGAACCCTCCGACGAGGGTGCCACCGAAGATACTGCCGCCAAGGAGGAGCCACCGAAACAGGAGGCGTCGTCGTCCTCGGATGCGAAGGCCGAGGCCGGGCCCGCGACCGACCCGTCGAAGAAGCCCGAGCCGCCGAAGCCTGCCGACCGGGCCGACGGGCCGCGCCCGTCCCCCACCGAGCACATCCGCGACGAATCGGCCTTCCGCAAGGCGCATGCCTCGCCGGTGGTGCGCAGGTTCGCGCGCGAGCTGGGCGTGGACCTGAGCAAGGTCGACGGCTCCGGGCGCAAGGGGCGCATCCTGCGCGCGGACGTGCAGGGCTTCGTCAAGCGCGCCTTGAGCCAGGGCGCCGGTGGCGGGCTGGGGGTCGAGCCGATGCCGGAGATCGACTTCTCCGAGTTTGGGCCGACCGAGACCCAGCCGCTGTCGAAGATCAACAAGCTCACCGGCAAGAACCTGCATCGCAACTGGGTCACCGTCCCGCACGTGACCCAGTTCGACGAGGCCGACATCACCGAGCTCGAGGACTTCCGCAAGTCGCTGAAGGCCGAGTACGAAAAGAAGGGCGTGAAGGTCACCTTCCTGCCGTTCCTGATGAAGGCGGTGGTCTCCGCGCTCAAGCAGTACCCGCGTTTCAACGCCTCGCTGGACGCGACCGGCGAGAACCTGATCATCAAGCAGTACTACAACCTCGGCATCGCGGTGGACACCCCGGACGGCCTGGTCGTCCCGGTGGTGCGCGACGTGGACCGCAAGAGTCTGGTCGACATCGCCTCCGAGCTGATGGACCTGTCCCAGCGCGCTCGCGACAAGAAGCTGAAGCCGGCGGACATGCAGGGCGGCTGCCTGACCATCTCCAGCCTCGGCGGGATCGGTGGCACCCAGTTCACCCCGATCGTGAATGCCCCCGAGGTCGCGATCCTGGGCGTGTCGCGCTCCAGCATGAAGCCGGTCTGGAACGGCAAGGAGTTCGAGCCGCGCCTGATCCTGCCGCTGGCACTGTCGTACGATCACCGGGTGATCGACGGCGCCCTGGGCGCGCGCTTTGCCACCACGCTGAGCGGGCTGTTGTCCGACATGCGCCGCATGCTGTTGTAATCGAATGCCAACCGGAGTGACTGGATGAGCCAGACCAAGACCATCGAGGTCCCGGACATCGGGGATTTCAAGGACGTCGAGATTATCGAGGTCCTGGTGCAGCCGGGCAGCGAGATCGCCCCGGAAGACCCGCTGATCACCCTGGAGTCCGACAAGGCGGCCATCGACGTGCCGGCCCCCGAGGCCGGCACGGTCAAGAAGATGCATGTGAAGGTCGGGGACAAGGTGTCCAAGGGCACGAAGCTCCTGGATCTCGAGGCCAGTGGCGACGCTGCGGGCACCGAGGAGCAGGGCGCCTCCGGCGGTGATGCCAAAGCCGATTCCGCGAAGTCGGAGTCCGGCGCCGCGAGTGAGCCGAAAAAGGCGGCGGCCCCCAAGGCGGCCGCTGACCCGAACACCGACAGCCAGTGCCAGGTGCTGGTGCTGGGTTCCGGCCCTGGTGGTTATACCGCCGCCTTCCGCGCCGCGGATCTGGGCCTGGATGTGGTGATGGTCGAGCGCTACCCGGAGATCGGCGGCGTGTGCCTGAACGTCGGCTGCATCCCGTCCAAGGCGCTGCTGCATGCCGGCGAGGTGCTGCACGAGGCCGAGCGTTTCGCCGCGCTGGGTATCAAGTTCGGCGAACCGGAGATCGATCTGGAGGGCCTGCGAGGCTACAAGGGCGGCACGGTCAAGAAGCTGACCGGCGGGCTCAAGCAGCTGTGCAAACAGCGCAAGGTGCGCGTGGTCCAGGGTGTCGGCCAGTTCACCGGCGCCAACAGCATCGCGGTGGAGGGCAATGACGGCCGCGAGGTGATCGGCTTCGAGCACGCGATCATCGCGGTCGGTTCGCAGGCGATCAAGCTGCCCGGCTTCCCCTGGGACGACGAGCGGGTGATGGATTCCACCGACGCGCTGGACCTGGCCGAGATCCCGGATCGCATGCTGGTGGTCGGTGGCGGCATCATCGGCCTGGAGATGGCCTGCGTGTACGAGTCGCTGGGTGCGAAGGTCACGGTGGTGGAGCTGTCCGACACCCTGATGCCGGGCGCGGATCGCGATATCGTGCGCCCGTTCGAGAAGCGCGCGAAGAAGCGTTTCGAGAATATCTTCCTCAAGAGCAAGGTCTCCGAGGCCAAGGCCACCAAGGCCGGGATCGTTTGCCAGTTCGAGGGCGAGGCCAAGGGCCTGCCGGAAGAGGACACCTTCGATCGCGTGCTGGTCGCCGTGGGCCGCAGCCCGAACGGGGCGAAGATCAAGGCCGAGGCGGCCGGCGTGCAGGTGAGTGAGCGCGGCTTCATCGAGGTCGACAGCCAGCAGCGCACCAACGTCGAGCACATCTTTGCCATCGGCGACGTGGTCGGTCAGCCGATGCTGGCGCACAAGGCCACTCACGAGGGCAAGGTTGCCGCCGAGGTGATTGCCGGGCACAAGGTCCATTTCGACGCCCGTGCCATCCCCTCGGTGGCCTATACCCATCCCGAGGTCGCCTGGATGGGCATGACCGAGGAGCAGGCGAAGGCCGACGGCATCGACTACACTAAGGGCGTGTTCCCCTGGGCCGCCTCCGGCCGGGCGATCGCGCTGGGTGCCGAGGACGGCCTGACCAAACTGCTGTTCGATGCGGATGGCCGCGTGATCGGAGCCGGTATCGTCGGCCCGTCGGCCGGCGACCTGATCGGCGAGGCGATGCTGGCGCTGGAGATGGGCGCCGAGATGGAAGACATCGGTCTGACCGTGCACCCGCACCCGACGCTCAGCGAGACGGTGGCCTTCGCCGCCGAGGTCGCGCACGGCTCGATCACCGACATCCTGCCGCCGAAAAAGCGCTAGCGGGTCGTGGCCCGCTTGCGCCAGTGGCTGCGTTGCGCACTCCCGGGGATGGTGCTGCTGGGGGTGGGTATGGCCACGGCGGGTGCTGCGCCCTACAGCGAACCGCTGGAGCGTAGTGACTGGCAGCTGACCGAGGAAGATGCCACCTGTCGCATCCAACAGACCGTGCGTCACGGCGGTACGCTGCGTTTCGAGGCCCGGCCGGGCCTGTTGACCGCAGTCTTCTGGCAGGCCCCCTACGCGATGCCGGCGGGCGTCACGCCGCGGCTGCGCACCGGCGCGCCGGAATGGCTGCGTCCGACGACCCAGCCGCCCCTGGATCTGCGGCTGCAGGCCCGTGACGATCGCTTGTTCAGGGTGCCTCAGGGGTCGGCCCAACTCTTGAAGGCCCGCCTGCTGGCCGGCCATGATGTGCGCATCGATTTTCCCGATGGTGACGACTCGGCGCACTTTCGCGGCATTCGTTTTGCCCTCCGTGCGCGCGATTTCCGCGCCTGCTATGGCGGGCAGGACGCGCCTGCCGCGAGCCCGGACGGGGGCGCGCTGGATCGCTGGAGCGTTTACTTCGAAACCGGCAGCCATCGCCTGGATCCCGAGGCACGCGAGGTTCTGGAGCGCGCGGCCCGCATCCTGGCGGCTACGGAGACGCCGCGCGTTCGGGTCGTTGGCTGGACGGATGCCGCCGGGCCGTTGGAGATCAACCGTCCCCTCAGCCGCAATCGTGCGGAGGTGGTACGTCAGGCACTGGTGGAGGCGGGTGTCCCGGCTGCGGGTGTCGAGATCGAGGCCCCGGGTGTCGACCCGGCCGCCGATGGCGCGCGCCAGGCCTCGCGGCGCAGCGATATCTGGTGGCTGGACAGCGGCGATGCGGACGCGGGTGACGCTCCCGTCGCCGTCACGGAAGGGTCCGAGGGCCGCGACCCCGGCCCCGTTCCGGATCCGGCCGCACCCTCCGCGACCCCGGCGTGGTAGTGACGCCAGCCGTCAAAACGACTATATCTTTACCTTAGGAAAAGGATAGAAATTCTTATGAGCTCCTCGATCAAGCGCGTCGTCCTTGCATACTCCGGCGGTCTGGATACCTCGGTCATCCTCAAATGGCTGGAGGATCAGTACGGCTGCGAGGTGATTACCTTTACCGCCGATCTGGGTCAGGGCGAGGAGGTCGAGCCGGCCCGCGCCAAGGCCGAGGCCCTGGGTGTGAAGCAGATCTATATCGAGGATCTGCGCGAAACCTTCGTGCGCGACTACGTGTTCCCGATGTTCCGCGCCAACACGATCTACGAGGGCGAGTACCTGCTGGGTACCTCCATCGCGCGTCCCTTGATTGCACGGCGCCTGGTCGAGATCGCCGAGGAGACCGGGGCCGACGCGATCGCCCACGGCGCCACCGGCAAGGGCAACGACCAGGTGCGTTTCGAACTGGGCGCCTATGCGCTGAAGCCGGGCATCAAGGTGATCGCCCCCTGGCGCGAGTGGGATCTGAACTCGCGCGAGCGCCTGATGGCTTACGCCGAGCAGCACAACATCCCGGTGGACTACAAGAAGCAGGGCACCAAGTCGCCGTATTCGATGGACGCCAACCTGCTGCACATCTCCTACGAAGGTGGCCCGCTGGAGGACCCGTGGACCGAGGCCGAGGAGGACATGTGGCGCTGGTCGGTCTCCCCGGAGGCCGCGCCGGACGAATCCGAGACCCTGACCATTGGCTTCGAGAAGGGCGATCCGGTCTCGATCAACGGCGAGCGCCTGAGCGCGGCGGAGTTGCTCGCGAAGCTCAACGAGCGCGGTGGGGCCCACGGTGTCGGCCGTCTGGATATCGTCGAAAACCGCTATGTCGGCATGAAATCCCGCGGCTGCTACGAGACCCCGGGTGGCACGATCCTCTTGCGTGCCCGCCGGGCGCTGGAATCCATCACCCTGGACCGCGAGGCCGCGCACCTGAAGGACGAGTTGATGCCGCGCTACGCCAGCATCATCTACAACGGCTACTGGTGGAGCCCGGAGCGGCGCATGCTGCAGGCCGCGATCGACGACACCCAGGGCGTGGTCAACGGCGAGGTGCGCCTGCGCCTGTACAAGGGCAACGTGATCGTCGCGGGTCGTCGCTCCGAGGACACCCTGTTTGATGATGCCATCGCCACTTTCGAGGATGACGCCGGCGCCTACGACCAGAAGGACGCCGAGGGCTTCATCCGCCTGAACGCGCTGCGCCTGCGAATCGCCGCCAGCCGCAACCGCAAGCCGACATGACATGAGCGGGGCGGGCCGCCAGCGCTCCTCATTGAGGGTTGCCCCGCTCCGGCGCCCGGGAATCGCGTGGATGTCTGGTGGCCTGGCGGTGCTCCTGGTGTGTTGTCTGTTGCTGTATCCCTCGGCGCCCTTGTTCGCGGAGGAAACGGCGGCGGTGGACGAGCAGCGGCTGGTCCTCGGGGTGCTCGCCCACCGCGGCGACGATGTGGCACGCCAACGCTGGACGCCATTCGTCGAGTACCTGTCAGAGCAGATCGACGGGGCCCGTTTCGTGCTGGAGCCGGTGGACAACGACGAGTTGCAGGCGGCGGTAGCAGACAAGCGCTTCGATTTGATCCTGACCAACAGCGGTTCCTACGTGATGTTGGAGCAGCAGCACGGGATATCGCGCATCGCGACCATGCAGCCGCGCCAGGTGGGCCGTGACGAGGACCGTTTCGGGGCCGTCGTGATCGCCCGAGCCGATCGGGATGACCTGGTGGAGCTGGACGATCTGCGGGGGCAGCGCTTGTCCGCGGTGCATCCTGATGCCTTTGGGGGCTGGTGGATGACCTGGCGCGAATTGCAGGCGGCCGGGCTGGACGTAGAGAGTGATCTGGCGTCGGTGGTGTTTACCGGCTTTCCGGTCGGCCGCGGCCTCGACTGGGTGCTGCAGGGGGAGGTCGATGCCGCGACCTTCCGGACCGGCATCCTGGAGGACCTGGAGGCACGTGGCGATCCACGGGTGGAGCAGGTCCGGGTGGTCGGCGAGCGCGCCTTCCCATCGTTCACTTACCGCGCCAGTACCCGTTTGTACCCCGAGTGGCCGCTGGCGATGCGTGGTGACCTGGATACCGGGCTGGCGCATGCCATCCTGCTGGCGACCCTGTCGCTGGATGCGGAACATCCGGCAAGTCAGGCGGCCGGCATCGGCGGCTGGGCAGCACCCCGGTCCTACGAGGACGTTCACGGGCTGATGTACGAACTGGGGGTTGGCCTGTATGCGCCGCAGCCCTTCGATATCCTGGTCTGGCTGCGTGACAACATCCTGTGGCTGGTCTCGGCGCTGGCAGTGGTCGCGCTGCTGGCGCTGCTGTATGTCTCGCGGGTCCACACCCGGGTGCGCCGCTCCGGGCGCAACCTCGAGCGCAGCATGGACGCGATCCCGGATGCGGTGATCACCCTGGATGCACGTGGCGGGATCTCCTACGTGAACCCTGCGGCCCGCGAGCTGGCGGGGCTGACCCGGGATCAGGTTCTGGGTTGTTCCCTGGATCAACTGCTCGACTTGCGCGAACTGGGTACCGGCCGCCCCCTGCTGCCGGCGGATGCCCGGGGCGAAGCGCTGAACCAGGCCCTCGGCGAGCGTTCGGATGCCCGCCTGGTCCGGCGTGACGGTCACGAACTGATCGTGCGTATCGCCCGTACCGCGCTTGACCCGGTAGCCGGCAGTTCCGTGCGGACCCTGCTGGTGCTGACGGATGTCTCCGAGGAACGCAGGCTGGTGGATCGCCTGGTGCACGAGGCGAGCCACGATGGCCTCACCGGCTTGTTGAACCGGCGCGCCTTCGAGCGCGAGCTGGAGATTGCCATGCATGCCGCCCGCGACAATCGTGCGGTGGCCAGCCTGCTGCTGGTGGACCTCGACTACTTCAAGGATGTGAACGACCGCCATGGCCATCGGGTCGGCGACGAATTGCTGCGCCAGGTTGCTCATGTGCTGCGCCAGCTGACCCGCAGCCACGATGCCGTGGCGCGCATTGGGGGCGACGAGTTTGCCGTGATTGCTCGGGACACCAATGCCGAATACGGGCGCATACTGGGGCAGCGTATCTGCTCCGCCCTGGCCGACCGGCCGTTGCAGGTAGAGGCGCGGGACGTCACCATTGGGGCCTCGGTCGGCGTGGTCGAGCTGGGGCCGGATGTGCCGGGGGTGGACGAGGCCTTCGTGGCCGCGGACCGCGCCTGCTACCAGGCGAAGGACCAGGGGCGTGGCCAGGTCGGGCTCGCCCGCAAGGCGGATATCCATCCCATTACCGGGTCCTGAGCCGGGCGCGGACCCGCCGACTCGGTATTATCATCCGTTCGGTCGCCGGTGTGGCCGCTGCAGGCCCGATCAGAAAAAGGAATCACATGTCTGTTGTCTCCCGCTTGCGAACGGGCCTGCTGGTCCTGGTGGTCCTGGCCCTGACCGGCTGTGCGACGGTGCCCAGCGAGGATCGTCACCCCGACGACCCCTGGGAGTCCTATAACCGGGCGGTGTTTGAATTCAACCAGGATTTCGACGAGTCCTTGCTGCGCCCTGCGGCCGTGCAGTATCGGCGCCTGCCTCAGCCGGTGCAGACGGGGGTCGGGAATTTCTTCTCCAACCTGAATGATGTGGTCGTCCTGTTCAACAACCTGCTGCAGGGCAATCTGGAAAACGCTGCCTCGGACACGGGTCGGCTAATGTTCAATACCACCTTCGGGTTGTTCGGGCTGATCGATGTCGCCTCGCCGATGGGCCTCGACAAGAACAACGAAGACTTCGGACAGACCCTGGGGGCCTGGGGTGTGGCTCGAGGGCCTTATCTTCAGCTACCGTTCCTGGGCCCGAGCACGGCCCGCGATGCGCCTGCGCGCCTGGTGGACGGGTACGTTAGCCCGCTGTATCACACCAATCTGCGCGACGATCACCCGGGCTGGTGGGCCGGCCTGATCGCGCTGGATGTGATCGACATGCGGGCCGGGCTGATCTCCACCGAGCGCATGCTGGCACAGCTCTCCGACGACCCGTATATCGCGATGCGCCAGGGCTACCTGCAGCGTCGTGATTTCCTCGTGCGCGGTGGCATGTCGGACGAGGAGGCCGATGCCATGCTCGACGAGCTGGACGAGCTCGAGGCCCTGGAGGCGATGGAGGCCGAGGAGGCCGAGCATTGAACGGGCTTGCGGCGATGTTGAATATCCTGCGGCTGCGTGCCGGCCCGCAGGACTTGCCGGCGGATAACGGGACCCTGATCTTCTGGATCGGGATTGCCTTGATTGCCGGCATGGTGATCGGCATACCGTTGTACGGCTTCGGCCACGCGCTGGCGCTGAATGTGATGGACCTGGTAGTCCTGTATGCCTTCGTCGTGATCCTACTGAGTATCCGCGGCGTTCCCGACCGCTGGCGCCAGACCTTCATCGCGATGGCCGGGACCGGCGCGATCCTCGGCCTGTTGATGGCGTTGCTGATGCTGCTGGCGGGTGGCCCGGATCCGGGGCGGGAACCCGAGGACATTGCGACCGGCGTCGTGCTGGGGATGCTGATACTGCTCGCCTGGCTGTTGCTGGTGTTCGGCCATATCCTGCAGCAGGCGCTGGGGCTGGGCATGCGCCTGATCGGAATGCTGATTGCGTTGGGGTATGTGGTGGTCTCCAGCGTGATCACCCAGACCGCGATCGGGCTCTTCCAGTGAGTCCCAGGCATCTCCACATCCTCGGTATCGGCGGGACCTTCATGGGCGGGCTCGCCCAGTTGGCGCGGGCGCAAGGCTACACGGTCACCGGTTCCGACCAGAAGCTGTACCCGCCGATGAGCGACCAGCTCGAGCAGGCGGGGATTGCCTACCACGAGGGGCATGACCCGAGCATGCTGCCCCAGCAGGGCCCGGTCGTGGTCGGCAACGTGATGCGTCGCGGTATGCCGATTGTCGAAGCGGTGCTGGATCGCGGCCTGGATTACACCTCGGGTCCGCAGTGGCTGGCCGAACACATCCTGCGGGATCGCTGGGTTCTGGCAGTCGCCGGCACCCATGGCAAGACCACCACCGCCAGCCTGCTCGCCTGGATCCTGGAGTACGCGGGCATGAGCCCCGGTTTCCTGATTGGCGGCGTGCCGGGGAATTTCGGGGTCAGTGCGCGCCTGGGCGAGAGCCCGTTCTTCGTCATCGAGGCCGACGAGTACGACAGCGCCTTCTTCGACAAGCGCGCCAAGTTCGTGCACTACCGGCCGCGCACGCTGGTCCTGAATAATCTCGAATTCGACCACGCCGACATCTACCCCGACCTGGCCGCCATCGAGCGCCAGTTTCACCACCTGGTGCGCACGGTGCCGGGGCAGGGACGCATCCTGATGCCGTCCGCTGACGCGGCGCTGGAGCGGGTGCTGGAAATGGGCTGCTGGACCCCGGTGGAACGTCTGAGTATCGATCCGGATACCGGCGCGCCTACCGCACTGGCCGCGCGCGCCCTGAACCCCGAGGCCTCGGCCTTCGAGGTGCTGGCCGATGGCGTGGTGCAGGGGCGAGTGGAGTGGCCGTTGACCGGCCAGCACAACCTGGCCAACGCCCTGGCGGCGTTGGCTGCCGCACGCCATGCCGGTGTGCCGCTGGCGGCCGGTATCGCGGCGCTGCCCGAGTTTTCAGGGGTGCGCCGGCGCCAGGAACTGCGTGCCGAGATCGACGGTATCCGGGTGATCGACGACTTCGCCCATCACCCCACCGCGATCCGCCTTACCCTGGAGGGCCTGCGCGGGCAGGTCGTGCCAGGTGGGCGTCTGGTGGCGATCCTGGAGCCACGTTCCAACACCATGCGCATGGGGGTGCACGCCGATGCGCTGGGTGCAGCCCTGGCTCAGGCCGACGCGGTGCATCTGTACCATGCCCCCGAGATCGACTGGTCCACCGACGGCCTGCAGCAACAACTGGGTGACGACCTGGTCGTGTCGCGCGATATCGAATCCCTGTTGCAGGGGATTCTTGCCACGGTGCACGCTGGCGATACGCTGGTGATCATGAGTAACGGAGGCTTCGACGGGTTGCACGTGCGCCTGATCGACGCCCTGCAGGGAACCCCCGCATGAACGAGCGCCCGCGCAGCATCTCTCTGGCCCTGACCGGCGCCTCCGGCGCGCCCTATGGCCTGCGCCTGATGCAGTGCCTGATCGAGTCCGGGATCCAGGTGCATCTGATGCTGTCGAAGCCGGCCCAGGTGGTGCTGGGCCTGGAGACCGATCTCGAAGTGCCCGGACGCCCGGTGGAGATCGCACGCTACTTCAGCGAGCGCTATCAGGCGGCGCCCGACCAGATCCACTGCTACGGACCCGAACAGTGGACGGCCCCGGTGGCCAGTGGCTCGGCCGTGCCGGAGGCAATGGTGGTCTGCCCCTGTACGACCGCAACGGTTTCGGCGATCGCGACCGGCGCCTCGCGCGGGTTGATCGAGCGAGCCGCCGACGTCGTCCTGAAGGAGCGCCGAAAGCTCCTGCTGGTGGTGCGCGAGACGCCCTTCTCCGAGATCCACCTGGAGAATATGTTGCGCCTGGCGCGCATGGGGGCCGTGGTCATGCCGGCGAATCCGGCCTTCTACCATCGGCCGCAGTCCATCGACGATCTGATCGATTTCATGGTGGCGCGGGTGCTGGATCACCTCGACGTCGAGCACGCCCTGGTGCCGCGCTGGGGCGCGGCACCGATGCCGGGAGAGGATGCATGACCACGTTGCCACTGTTTCCGCTGAACACGGTGTTGTTTCCCGAGGGATTACTCCCCCTGCGGATCTTCGAGACCCGCTACCTGGACATGGTGCGGCGCTGCCTGCGCGACGATGGTCGCTTTGTCATCGTCGCCACGGAACCGGAGCCCGACTCCGGTGAGCGCCCGTCCGAGACCGACCCCTCCGTGGGCTTCCATGGTGTTGGTACCGAGGCGGTCATCGTGGACTGGGATCAGCGCCCTGATGGTTTGCTGGGCATCCTGGTCAAGGGCGAGGGACGCCGTGTGATCGAGAACGCGCGGCGGGCCGACGACGGCCTGTGGCTGGGCGATGTGGAGCCGTTGCAGGAGTATCCCGAGGTGAGTCTTCCGGTCGACTACGCCTCGCTGGCGGATTTGCTGGAGCGCTTGCTGGATCAGCTGGGTACGCCCTGGTCGCACCTCGAGCGGCGCTTCGATGACTCCACCTGGGTGGCGGCGCGCCTGACCGAATTGCTGCCCATCGATCTCGAGGTCAAGCAGCAGCTGCTGGAGGCGGACGACCCGATCGAGCGCCTGGAACGCCTGCGAGCGGCCATGCTCGCAGCATCGAAATCCTGAAAGCCTGCGGCGGGGCTGTTAAGGTTTCGGACCAAACTCTTAATCGGAGCCGCAAACATGGCCGTTCAGGAACTCACGCAGGACAACTTCGAATCCACCATCACCGGGAATGACATCGTCATCATGGACTTCTGGGCCCCCTGGTGCGGGCCGTGTCAGCAGTTCGCCCCGACCTTCGAGGAGGCCTCCGAAAAGCACTCCGATGTGGTCTTCGCCAAGATCAACACGGATGAGGAGCAGGGCATCGCGGGTGCGTTCCAGATTCGTTCCATTCCGACCCTGATGATCTTCCGCGAGCAGATCATCGTGTTCTCGCAGCCGGGCGTGCTGTCCGCCGGCCAGCTGGACGAGGTGCTGGGCAAGGTGCGCGAGCTGGACATGGAGCAGGTCCGTGCTGACGTGGCCCGTCAGCAGCAGGAACAGGAGCAGGCCGGCGGCGCCGCGTAAGCCACTCCGCACCGCTGCCCTCCCGCGCAGGACCAATCGTCCTGCGCCGCTAAACCCGGTGGAGCCTTGTGCTCGCCGGGTTTTTGCGTGTGGGATGCGCGTTACCCTCGTAGAATGACGCTTTGCGGGACGGATATCGCATTCGCCACGCAAAGGAATCTGCCACTCTGTCTCGGGCCCGAAAGGACGCACGCCGATCATGCTCACCGTGATGACCCAGATGGGGGCCTTGATTGTCGCCGGCGTGGTCTGGCGGGCCCTGCAACCCGGTGGTCTGGACGCGGATACCACCCGGCGGGTCCTGACCACCCTGGTCTACTACCTCCTCTTGCCAGCGCTGGTCCTGCAGGTGCTGTGGGTCGCGCCACTGGGTCTCGATTCCCTGCGCATCGCCCTGGTGGCCGGCCTTACGGTGCTGGCCATGGTGGGCGTTACCCTGCTGGCCTGCCGGGTCTGCATGGCCGAGCGGGCGGCGATCGGCGCGATGTTGCTGGCGGCCGCGTGGCCGAATGCCACCTACCTCGGGCTCCCGGTGCTGGACAGCCTGTTCGGCGAGGCGGGTCGCGCCGTCGCGATCCAGTACGACCTTTTTGCCTGCCTGCCACTGGTACTGACGCTGGGCGTGCTGCTGGCGCGGCGCTATGGCGATCCCGAGGCGGTGCGTCTGTATGGCGGCGGGAGCCCGGTGCGCGCGCTGGCGGCGGTACCGTCGATCTGGGCGGCGGTGGTGGGCGTGGCCCTGAATCTCGCCGGTGTCCCGTTGCTCGACTGGCTGGATGTCTTTCTCGGCTTCCTCGCCGACAGTGTGGCGCCCCTGATGTTGTTCTCGCTGGGTCTGGCGCTGGTCTTCAACCGTTTTCGTGGCCGGGATGCCCGCCCGCTGGCAGTCGTGGCGGTAGTGCAGTTGATCCTGGCCCCGGTCTTCGCGTTGGGGCTGGTGCTGTGGACCGGCCTCGAAGGGGTGCCCGGCATCGGTTCGGTGCTGGAGGCGGCGATGCCGGCGATGGTCCTGGGGCTGGTCTTTTGCGACCGCTTCCGCCTCGATACCGGACTCTACGCGGCCGCGGTCACACTGACCACGGCGCTGTCCCTGATCACCCTCCCGCTCTGGTTCGCCCTCGCCACGACGCTCATCGCCTAGGTGTGATCTCTCAATAGGTTGTCCACGGGGCGACTCCGAAGGATGCTGAGTTTGCCGACTGAGCTATTCCAAGGAGGACGCCCCGTGAACCTTCACCAAAATGCCTTAATGGGCCCGCGTGGTCGAGCGCGCATGGTCCGCTGTGTCCTGGATCAAGGCTGGAGTCGTCGGGCCACCGCGCGGGCCTTTGGCGTGGATCCCAAAGTGGTCAGCGGCTGGGTCCAGCGCTTCGAACAGGCGGGGTACGCTGGGCTGCAGGACCGATCATCCCGACCGCACAAGCAGCCGCGCCGAACGCCGCGCCGCATCCAGCGTCAGATCGAGGCCCTGCGCCGACAACGCTGGACGATGCAGCGCATTGCGGATTTCGTAGGGCGCTCGCGGGCCACCGTCGGCCGGATCCTGAAGCGCAAGGGTCTCAACCGCCTGAGCGCTTTGGAGCCGGCCGAGCCGCCCCGGCGCTATGAGCACGAACACCCTGGCGATCTGCTGCACCTCGATATCAAGAAGCTGGCGCGCTTCCGACAGCCTGGACACCGAGTGACCGGTGTTCGGGCCAAGGACTCCATCGGCGCGGGCTACGAGTACGTGCACGTGGCCATCGACGATCGCTCACGCGTCGCCTACAGCGAGATCTATCCGGCTGAGCGAGCCCAGGATGCGATCGCCCATCTGGAATCGGCTGTGCGCTACTACGCGGCCCTGGGGATCACCATCCGGCGGGTGCTGACCGACAACGGCCCCTGCTATCACGCGCGGGCGTTCAGCCAGGCCTGCCACCGGCTGGGGATCCGGCATCGCCGGACCCGGCCCTACACCCCGAGAACCAACGGCAAGGCCGAGCGCTTTATCCAGACCGCCTTGCGGGAATGGGCCTACGCCTTCTCCTACGCCACCTCGGAGGAACGCAAAGCCCACCTACCTCGATGGCTACATGACTACAACTGGCACCGTCCACACGGTAGCCTGAACAAACAGACACCCATCAGCGTCCTCGGCCTACCTGAGGACAACCTCGTGAGACTCCACACCTAGGGAAGCACTGATCAATGTACACACTCGCGTTGGTACCCCAGGTTTTCCGAGACAAGGCGCGTCGTGCAGCCGGTAGTGGTTCTACCGGCAAGGGCCGCAACGCAGGATCGGGGGGCCTGGGGTCCCAACCCTTAAGGGCTCGGCCGCTTTTGCGCGCGCACGGCTTGCGGCTCCCTTGTGCAGAGTGACTGCACGGCAGTCGCCGCGCCTTGTTCGCACGAAAAAGCGACTCGAGCGCGAGTGTGTACATTGATCAGTGTTTCCCTAGCCTTCGTTCGTCCGGCTGAAGGGTGAAACACCGGACGACGAGCCTGATGCAGCCAAAAGAGCGGCTGGTTCCGCCGGGACGAGTCGAACGCAAGTGCAGACGCATAATGAAACTGGCGCCAGGTCACGTGGGGTATTACGTGAATGCCGTGGCCTCGTTCGCCTTTGCTCAGGGGCGATTAAGGTCTTGTGTACGCAACAGTAATGAGCCGATGATCCGGTTTAAGAATTCGGTAAGGAAATGATCATGGGTACAAGCTGCTGTGCATCAAGCCCTACGGCCCATGGCATCAACCCTTGCCACTGTGGTGCATCCCATACCCAATCCGCCTTCCGCCGCATCGAGGCCGACCTGACCCGCCGACAGTTTCTGGGTGGTGCCGCCGCCGTGCTGGGCATGTTCGCGGGCTTTGGTCTCGCTCCCCACCCACTTGGCGCCCAGACACCGGGGCGGCCGCTGCTGTTGACCCGACTACGCCTGTTCGATGGTGAGACCCTTCGGATGCGCGATGACGTAAACATTCTGATCGAGGGTGACCGCATTGTGGCCCTGCCCTTGCTGGACCAGCGCCCTGAGAATGCCCAGGTGATTGACTGCGGGGGGCGTGCGGTTATCCCCGGCCTGATAGATGCTCACTGGCACAGCACCCTGGCGGGAGTCAGTCAGATGGCGGCCATGACTGCCGACGTGGGCTTCCTGCATTTGATGGCCGGCCGCGAGGCGGGTTCGACCCTGATGCGGGGGTTCACCACAGTGCGCGACGTGGGCGGTCCGGCCTTCGGTCTGAAGATGGCCATCGATCGGGGTGTGGTCACCGGCCCGCGTATCTTTCCCTCCGGAGCCATGATTTCCCAGACCTCTGGGCATGGTGATTTTCGACAGATCCATGAGCTGCCACGGATGCCGGGTACACCCGCCGGGCAAATGGAGACCAACGGTGTGGCTGCCATTGCCGATGGCGTCGACGAAGTTTTACGCCGCACTCGGGAGCAACTCATGAAGGGTGCCAGCCAGATCAAGATCATGGCGGGAGGTGGTGTCTCCAGCCTCTATGATCCCCTGGACGCGACCCAGTATCTGGAGGAGGAAATGCGTGCCGCGGTACGAGCCGCCGAAGACTGGGGTACTTACGTGTGTGCGCACGTTTACACCCCCAAAGGTATCCAGCGCGCCATCCGTTCCGGGGTGAGATCCATCGAACACGGCCAACTGGCCGACGAGGACACCGTGCGCATGATGTCGGATGAAGGCGTGTGGTGGAGCATCCAACCCTTCTTGGCGGATGAGGACGCCAACCCCCAAAGTGACCCCGCCTCTCAGGCCAAACAGCGCCAAGTGGCCGAGGGCACGGTGCGAGCCTTCGAGCTGGGCCGCCGGCACGGCGTACCCATGGCCTTTGGTACCGACATCCTCTTCAGTGCCGAGGGCGGAGCCAGCCAGGGCCGCCAGCTCGCCAAGCTCGCGCGTTTTATGTCCCCATTGGAGGCCCTGTACATGGCCACTGGCGCGGCGGGTAAGCTGCTGGGATTGTCCGGTGCTCGTGCGCCGTACGCCGGTCGCCTCGGTGCCATCACCGAAGGCGCGTTGGCCGATCTGCTGGTGGTGGACGGAGATCCGGAAACCGATCTGGACTGGCTCGATGAGCCGGCCGGCAGCCTGCGCCTGATTATGAAGGGCGGCACCGTCGTCAAGGACAGTTTGCCACGCTAGTGATACTGCTTCGATGGCGATCGGCGCCCTCAGGTGGCGCCTGCCCAGGCCGCATCGCCTGGATCAAGCCAACGCTTGCCCAGCGGCGCACAGGCTGATCCGGGAAATTTCGATAGGGGAAATGTGCTGCGCCGCTTCGCGGCACCAGGAATTCGTCGTAAGTGGGCGCTGGGCAGCATGCAGGCGAAAAGCACCGCAGGGTGCCAGGTGACGAACTGGCCCCAGGCGTGGTAAGGCGTGGTGCTAGCGGAGGAGCATGAGGATGCCGGCGAGGATCAGCACGCCGGCGAAGCCGCGGCGGAGGGTGGCCACCGGCAGGTGATGGGTCAGCCAGACGCCACCACGCACGCTGACGGCTGTGCCGATGACCACACCGAGGATGGCCGGCAGATAGAGATACCCGAGTGCCCACTCCGGCGCCTGGTAGGTCGGATCGGTCCACTGTGGGAGGGCGAAGACCAGGCTGGCGCCGATGGAAATGGGCACGCCCAGCGCGGCCGCCGAGCCGATGGCGCGGCGCAGCTCCAGTCCCTGGCTGACGAGAAATGGTGTGGTCAGCGTGCCGCCGCCGATGCCGATCAGCGACGAGATGGCCCCGATCAGCGTACCGCCGCCCAGCCAGATGCTGCGACGGGGTACGGGCGCCTCCGGCGGTTGAATGTTCAGCAGCATCCAGAGGCCGATGGCGAGCTCGAAGGCGCCGAAGATGCGACCCAGGTGGTCGGAGTCGATGCGCGTGGCCAGCCAGGCCCCGATCAGGGCGCCGATGATGATGCCGGGCAGCAGCCGGCGCACCGCGGCGCCGTCCACGCCCCCGCGGCGGTGGTGGGCACGGGCCGACAGGATTGCGGTGGGGATGATCGCGCCCAGCGAGGAGCCGACCGCCAGTTGCACCAGGCTGGCCGAGTCGAAGGCCAGCAGGCTGAACACGCCCACGAACACCGGCACCAGGATCAGCCCGCCACCGATCCCGAACATTCCGGCCGGGATGCCGGCGACCAGACCGAGGGTCACGAACAGCAGCCCCAGGCCAAGCGGCGACTGGGTCAGGGTCTCGAGCATGAGCGGGTCGGGATGATCGGGGCGTGAGGCAGGGACCGGGCCGACGGGTAGGGAGCCGGCCGGCCCGGCGAGACGGGAAAGGCGCTCAGAGCGCCTTGAAGCACTTGCGCGCCGCCTCGATGGTGGCGTCGAGGTCCGCGTCCGAGTGGGCGTTGGACATGAAGCCGGCCTCGAAGGCGCTGGGGGCCAGGTAGATGCCCTCGCCCAGCATCGCGTGGAAGAAGCGGCCGAAGGCGGCGGTATCGCAGGCGGTGGCGCCAGCGAAGTCGGTGACCTTCTGTTCGTTGAAGAACAGCCCGAACATACCCGGGACCTGGTTGGTGCTCACGGCCACGCCGGCCTCGCGCGCGGCGTCCTCGAAGCCCGCGACGACTTTCTTCGTGCGGGTTTCGAGCTCGTCGTGGAAGCCCGGCCGGCTGAGGATCTCCAGAGTCTTCAGTCCAGCCGTCATCGCGATCGGGTTCCCGGACAGGGTGCCGGCCTGGTAAACCGGGCCCAGCGGCGAGAGCTGTTCCATGATCGCGCGCTTGCCGCCGAAGGCCCCCACCGGCATGCCGCCGCCGATGATCTTGCCCAGCGTGGTCAGGTCCGGGGTCACGCCCAGATAGCCCTGGGCGCAGTTCTTCGAGACGCGAAAGCCGGTCATCACCTCGTCGAAGATCAGCACCGCGCCATGCTGGTCGCAGACCTCGCGCAGGGTCTCGAGGAAGCCCGGCTGCGGCGGGATGCAGTTCATGTTGCCGGCGATTGGCTCGACGATGATGCAGGCGACCTCGTCACCCTTCTCCGCGAAGAAGGCGCGCACGCCGTCGGGGTCGTTGTAGGTCAGGGTGCTGGTCAGCGCGGCCAGTTCCTTCGGTACGCCGGGGGAACTGGGCTGGCCCAGGGTCAGGGCGCCGGAGCCGGCCTTCACCAGCAGGGAGTCGCCGTGCCCGTGGTAGTTGCCCTCGAACTTCACGATGCGGTCGCGCCCGGTATAGCCGCGTGCCAGACGGATCGCGCTCATGGTGGCCTCGGAGCCCGAGTTGGTCATGCGTACCAGGTCCATCGACGGGACCAATTCGCAGACCTTCGCCGCCATGTCGTTTTCCAGCCGGGTCGGGCAGCCGAAGGACAGGCCGTTGTTGCAGGCCTCGCGCACCGCCTCGATCACCTCGGGGTGGGCATGGCCGGCGACCATTGGGCCCCAGGAGCCGATGTAGTCGATGTAGCGCTGGCCGTCGGCGTCCCACATGTAGGCACCGTTGGCGCGGTCCATGAAGATCGGGGTGCCGCCCACGCCCTTGAAGGCGCGGACCGGGGAGTTCACGCCCCCGGGGATGTGTTCTTTGGCGGCCTCGAACAGACGCTCGGTTTCCTGCATGACGGTGTCCCTGTGGTTCGTTGAATTCGGTAGGCCCGGCAACCATAGCGGCGGCCGCCGGGTCGTGCAAAGGGAACGCCGCGCGAGTGGCGTTTTCCGACCGCCTCAATCGAACAGCGCGCTGATACGGCGCGCGGCGGCCTCCGGATCCGGTGCATTGCTCACGCCCTGGATGACCGCGACCAGATCCGCGCCGGCGGCGACGGCCTCGCCCGCATTCTCCGGGGTGATCCCGCCGATGGCACAGATCGGGAGCGCCAGTTCGGAGCGGGCCTGGCGGATCAGGTCCGGTCCGGCATATGCGGCCGCGGGCTTGGTCGGGGACGGGAACATCGTCCCGAAGGCGACGTAGCTGGCGCCAGCGGCCTGTGCGGTCCGCGCGCGCTCCAGTTCGTTGTAGCAGGACACGCCGATCACCGCGTCGGGACCGAGGCGGTGGCGTGCAGCCACCGGGTCGGGGTCGTCGCGCCCCAGGTGTACGCCGTCGGCCTGGACGCGGGCGGCCAGCTCGGTGTCGTCGTTGATGATGCAGCGCGCGTCATGCGCGTGGGCGAGGGCGACCAGGGCACGGGCGATGGACTCGCGTTCTTTGCCCGCGAGGGTCTTGTCGCGGAATTGGATCAGGGACGCGCCGCCGCGCAGCGCGGCACCGGCGTGGCCAAGGTGGGCGGTGGGTGCATCCATCCCCTCGGGTACGGCCGGGGTGATGAAGTAGAGCCCGCGCAGGGGCGACCGGCTCTCAGTCGTCATGCGGGCACAGCCGGTTGGGGACGTGCTGGCCGTGACCCGGGGCGTAGCCACGGGCGACCGCGTCGTTCATGAAGGCCTGGGCCTCGATCACCGCCGGTTCCAGGTCGCGGCCGCGCGCCAGGAAAGCGGCGATCGCCGCGGCCAGGGTGCAGCCGGAGCCGTGGTAGCCGGCCGGCTGGCGCGGGAGCTCGAAGGGACGCATGTGCCCGTCCTCGCGGTACAGGCGGTTGCTGATGGGGTCGTCTCCACTCCCCTCGTGGCCGCCGGTGACCAGGACGTTGCGGGCGCCGAGCTGACGCAGTCGTTCCCCCCATTGCGCGGGGTCTTCGGTGCGTGCGAGGCGGGCCGCTTCCGGGCCGTTCGGGGTGATCAGGGTCGCGCGCGGCAGCAGGGCCTCGCGGGTGGCGTCGACCACGGCCTCGGTGGCCAGGGCCCCGCCACCGCCGGCGACCATCACCGGGTCCAGTACCACCGGGATATGCGGATGCGCGGCGAGCAGCGCGGAGACAGACGTGACGTTATCGACCGAACCCAGCATGCCGATCTTGATCGCCGCGACCTCGAGATCGGCCAGGGTGACTTCGATCTGGGCGCGCAGTTGTTCCGGGGGCAGCACGGTGAAATCCACCACGTTGCGGGTGTCCTGCACGGTAATCGCGGTTACGGCCGTCGCCCCGTGTACGCCAAGCCGGGTGAAGGTCGTGAGGTCGGCCTGCAGGCCGGCTCCGCCGCCGGGGTCGGAGCCGGCGATGGTCAGCGCGATCGGGGGGTGATTCATGAATGGGGGCTCCCGTGCTAAGGTTGCGCGCGCCCCGGCACCCCGGGGCGTTCTTTGTTCCGCATTCCGGGAGTGTACGCAGCATGAGCAGCGAGTTCGAAGTCGAGTCCCTCCGTCCCCTGGTGGCCGCCGCCCAGGCTGGCGGTACGCTGAATGCGGAGGTCGATCAGGCCCTCGCCGCCCTGGAGCAGGAGGTCAACCGGATCGCGGCGGAGCTGCAGGTGGAGCACGTGGGTCCCGGGGTGGGCATGGAGGACATGCAGGCCGAGCATGTCTATCGGCTGGTCATCCGTCAGCACGAGATCGATGTGACCCGCCACGAATGGAGCCTGTGGGTCTGCGATGCGCTGGACAACTGCGACTTCCGGGCGACCTGGCCGGTGACCGGTGCTGCGCGCCTGCGGCGCAAGCAGGTGGTGGCCGTGGTGCCGGAATTGGTTGCCGGCTATCGCGATGCGGTCGCGGCGGCCGGCAAGGCGGATACCCCTGCGGGGCAGCGCCTTGCCGAGATCGCCAGCGTCTTCAGCTGACGCCGTCGTCCAGGGAGACGCTAATCCATTCGCACGTCCGCGCTCGGGTCGAGTTTACTCGCTGACAAGGCGCGGTGAGCGAAGTGTAGCCGAGCTACATGAGCGAGCTGCAACGCCGCCAGCGGGGCCGAAGCCAGAAGGCAAAGGTGGCCGAGCCCTGAAGGGGTTGGGGGCCCATTGTCCCCGATCCTGCGTTGCGCCGCTTGACCGTAGAGTGACTACGGCACTGCGCACCGCGCCTTGTCTCGGGAAAAATGGGGCGCCAACGCGGACGTGCGAATGGATCAGCGGCTCCCTAGCGCAACGAGATGACTGGCCAGCTTTGGTTGTGAGCGTGCGCGGAAAGGGTCGGGTCCGGGTCCACTGCGACGGGGTGCCCCACACGTTCCAGTAGCGGGATGTCGTTGCGCGAGTCGCTGTAGAAACTGGCCTGCGCGATGCTGTCCTCGGGATCCGGATGATCCGCGAGGTATTGGCGCAGGCGTTCGATCTTGCCTTCCTGGAAGCAGGGTACCCCGGCCAATTCGCCGGTAAATTCTCGGTCCTCGCCTTCCTCCGCCAAGGTCGCGATCAGATGGTCCACGCCCAGCAGGTCGGCAATCGGCTGGGTGACGAACTGGTTGGTCGCGGTGATGATGACCAGCTCGTCACCGGCCTCGCGGTGTCGGGCCAGCAGGGGCGGGGCGCCGGGGGCGATCATTGGCCGGATCAGCGTGTCGATGAAGCGCTCCCTCCAGGCTTCGAGCTGCGCGCGCGGGTGTTCGGCCAGTGGGCTGAAGGCGAAGCGGCAGAATTCGTGGATGTCGAGGGTGCCCGCCACATACTCCTGGTAGAAACGGTCATTGGTCTCGGCGTGACAGGTCGGGTGGACGGCGCCCACCTCTGCCAGGAACTGGTTCCAGGCGTGATCGCTGTCGCCGGCGAGCAGGGTGTTGTCGAGGTCGAACAGGGCCAGGGCCATGAGGGTGCTCTCGGGTTGGCTTGGATCGGACGCGAGTGTACCGGCGGGCGTCGTCGGCTGCAGCCACAGGCCCCTTTTGGGGCCGGCACCGGAGGCATGGTAGGGGCTTTGCCGCCGGGGCACCGGCTGTGGAACAATGCCAGTAATAGAGAAGCGTCTGGCTGATGCAAGTGATTGATTGTGACGGGTATCGCGCAAACGTAGGCATCATCCTGTGCAACGCGGAACAGCAGCTGTTCTGGGGCAAGCGGGTCGGGCAGGCGGCCTGGCAGTTTCCCCAGGGGGGCGTGCATGCGGAAGAAACGCCCGAGGAGGCGATGTTTCGCGAGCTGCACGAGGAGACGGGCCTGTTCCCCCGGCACGTCGAGGTGCTGGGCAGTACCCGCCATTGGCTGCGCTACCGCCTGCCGGAGCGCATGGTCCGGCGCCATCAACGCCCGGTCTGCATCGGCCAGAAACAGCGCTGGTTCCTGCTGCGCATGGTCGGAGACGAGAGCGACGTGGTGCTGGATGCGATGGAAACCCCGGAATTCGATGATTGGCGCTGGATCGACTACTGGCGTCCGGCACGCGAGGTCGTGCACTTCAAGCGCCAGGTCTATCGCCGTGCGCTGTGCGAGCTGGTGCCGCTGATGTTCCCGGAGCTCGAGCAGGCGCGCGCGCGACGTTCCGGCCGCCGTGGCCCGGCCCAGCCCCAGCCCCGTTCGCCGGTGTCCTCGCGTTGACGGTCCCGAAGCAGCCCTCGATGCTCGAGGTCCTGCGCCGTGTGGTGCAGGAAGTGAACGGTGCCGCGGATTTCTTCGAGGCGCTGCATATCATCGTTACGCGGGTGAAGGCGGCGCTGGAGATCGATGTCTGTTCGATCTACCTGAAGTCGCCGCAGTCGGGGCGCCTGGTGCTGATGGCCTCGGAGGGTCTGCGCGAGGAGTCCATCGGGCAGGTCGAGATGGATCCGTCGGAGGGGCTGGTGGGTCTGGTTGCCTCGCGGGCCGAGCCGGTCAACCTTGACAGCGCACAGGACCACCCGCGTTTTCGTTATTTCCCGGAGACCGGCGAGGAACACTTCCTCGCGTTTCTGGGGGTCCCGATTATCCACCAGCGCAGCCTGCTGGGCGTACTGGTCGTGCAGCAGCACCAGGCGCGCAAGTTCGATGACGAGCATGTCTCCTTCCTGATTACCCTGGCGGCGCAGCTGGCTGGGGCGATTGCCTATGCCGAATTCAACGACGAGATCTCTTCCGAGACCCCGCTGATCGGGCATGTGAACGTTGAGGCCACCGGCATTGCCGGCTCGCCGGGCGTGGCCATTGGCCGGGCCGTGGTGGCCTACCGCCTGGCGGACATGGACTCCATCCCGGATCGCGAAGGCGCCGGGGTGGATCACGAACTGGAGCATTTCGGGCAGGCGGTGGCGGAGACCCGGACCGAGATCGAGGACCTGAAGCAGCGCATGGGCGAGGCCCTGGGGCCGGACGAGCAGGTGCTGTTCGATGCCTACCTGATGTTGCTGGGTTCCGACTCTCTGGTGCACAAGACCCAGACGCGCATCCGTAACGGGCAATGGGCCCCGGCGGCTTTGCGCGACACGGTGCGTGAGAGCGTGCGGGTATTCGAGGACATGGAGGACCCGTACCTGCGCGAGCGGGCGGCGGATGTACGCGATCTGGGTCGCCGCGTGCTGTCGCACCTGCTGCCGGCCGATCGCAGCCAGGACGAATTTCCCGATGGCGGCATCCTGGTCGGGGATGACCTGACCGCCTCGCATCTTGCGGAGGTTCCGATCGAGCGGTTGGGGGCCATGGTCTCGGCCAAGGGGACGGGTTCTTCGCACATCGCGATCCTGGCTCGGGCGCTCAACATCCCTGCGGTGATGGGCGTGTCCGAGCTCCCGGTGGGGCGCCTGGAAGGGCGCGAGATCCTGGTCGATGGGTATCGCGGGCGGCTGTTCGTGAACCCCAACGCCGAGCTGCGCGTGGAGTTCGAGCGCCTGGTGCGCGAGGAGCGCGAACTGGCGGAGGACCTGCGCGCGCTGGCCAAGGACCCGGCCGAGACCCGCGATGGCGTCGCGGTGCCGGTGCTCGCGAACTCGGGACTGCTGGCGGATATCAAGCCGTCGCTGGAGTCCGGGGCCGAGGGGGTCGGGCTGTACCGCACCGAAGTGCCGTTCATGATCCGCGACCGCTTCCCCGGGGAGGAGGAGCAGGTCCAGCTCTACGAGCAGGTGCTGGCATCTTTCGATCCGATGCCGGTGACCCTGCGCACCCTGGATATCGGCGGCGACAAGGCCCTGCCATATTTCCCGGTGAAGGAGGACAACCCGTTCCTCGGCTGGCGCGGGATCCGTATCTCGCTGGACCACCCGGAGATCTTCCTGACTCAGCTGCGGGCGATGCTCAAGGCGAGTCGCTCCCACGACAACTTGCAGATCCTGTTCCCGATGATCTCGGCGCTGGACGAGCTGAAGGGCGCGATGACCCTGCTCAACCGGGCGCGCGAAGAGTTGCTGGACGAGGGTTTCCGCATACCGATGCCGCGCATCGGGGTGATGGTCGAGGTGCCGGCGGCGGTGTACATGTCGGAGATGCTTGCCCGGCGGGTGGACTTCCTGTCCGTGGGTACCAACGACCTGGTCCAGTACCTCCTGGCGGTGGACCGCAACAACGCCCGCGTGGCGCATCTCTACGACACCCTGCACCCGGCCTGCATCCACGCGCTGGAGACGATTACCGACGGTTCGCACCGGGCGGGCAAGCCGGTCAGCGTTTGCGGCGAGATGGCGGCCGACCCGGCCGCGGTGATCCTGCTGCTGGGGATGGGGATCGACAGCCTGAGCGTCAGCGTGTCCTCGATCCCGCGGGTGAAGTGGGTGATTCGCAGCTTTTCCACCGACCGCGCCGAGGCGCTTTTGGCGCAGTGCCGGCTACTGGAGAACGCTGATCAGATCCGCTCACTGCTCAACAATGCCCTGGTCCAGGCCGGCCTGGGCGGGCTGGTGCGCGCCGGCAAGACCTGACCGCGGCGCTCACCCATGGCCGGCCGGGGGCGCAGCTCAGGTGCGGCGTGCCCGCCACAGCGCGATCAGCGCACTCAGGAGGAAGATCCCGAGCACCACGCCGATGGCGATGAGCGCATCCACGATGGAGCGGTTGACCACCAGCACGACCACGCCCACCAGGACCGGGACCGGGATCTCGTTGAACCAGCGATACCAGGTGTGATCGCGCCGGTTCCGGTCGTCGCGGAAGTCGTGCACGATCTTGCCGCACCAGACGTGATAGGCGACCAGGATCGCGATCAGCGTCAACTTGAAGTGCATCCACGGCTCGGCCAGATAGAACGAGCGATCCACCAGCATGATCACGCCGAAAAGGATGGTGATCAGCGCGCCGGGGGTCATGATCCCGTAGAACAGCTTGCGTTCCATGACCTTGAAGCGCTCGTGACCGAGGGCGTCCTCGGTCATTGCGTGATAGACGAACAGGCGCGGCAGATAGAACAGCCCGGCGAACCAGGTGACCATGAAGATCACGTGCAGGCTGAGGAACCAGTTATAGGCTTGCATGGAGGTCCTTCTCGGAAGCGGGTGCGGTGTCCCTGCGCGGGGCGGCTCAGGAGAG
The DNA here is from genome assembly GCF_000381505.1 of Thioalkalivibrio sp. ALM2T. Lineage (NCBI taxonomy): Bacteria > Pseudomonadati > Pseudomonadota > Gammaproteobacteria > Chromatiales > Ectothiorhodospiraceae > Thioalkalivibrio > Thioalkalivibrio sp. ALM2T. The sequence continues at coordinate 11,865 of NZ_KB906566.1, read as the reverse complement.
CCAGCGTTCCAGGTGGCGTTCGATCTGTTCGAAGTCCGGGTCGCCCAACTTCTGGTAGACGATGCGGCCATTCGGCGAGATCAGGAAGGTGGTCGGCGTCAGGCGCACGCCGCCGTAGGCCTGTGAAAAGGCGTCGTCGCTGTCGTGGATGACCTTGTAGGGCATTTCGCGATCTTCGCGCATGGCCTCCACGCGGTTGATCGGGTCGTAGGACAGCGCGACCGCCAGCAGCTCGAAGCCCTTGTCGGCGTAGGTGTCGTGCAGGTGGATCAGTTCCGGGATTTCGCGGATGCAGGACGGGCAGTTGGTTGCCCAGAAGGAGATCATCACCGGCCGGCCCTCGTAGTCTTCCAGGGCCACCGGCTCGCCGTCCAGGGTGGTGGCGGCGAAGGCCGGTGCCGGGCGCATGCCGTCGTCGGTCAACCAGATGGTCGCGGCGACGGCGACCAGCGCGATGATGAAGATGCCTCCGAAGATGGCCTTGCGGTCGATCCTGACTTTGCTCATAGGGGTGTGATCCGTTGATCGAATAGCCTGCATTTGTGGACTGGCCGAAACCGCGTGCGTTCCGTGGTCCCGGCCAAGGCGGTATCATGCCGCAGCATGACGAACGCAACCAACAGCAAACCTATCCGCATCGGGGTTGTCGGGGCCACCGGCTACACCGGCGTGGAACTCCTGCGCCTGCTGGCGCGGCATCCCGCGGCCGATCTTCAGGTGGTGACCTCGCGTGGCGAGGCGGGCACGCCGGTGGCCGATCTGTTCCCCAGCCTGCGCGGCGCGGTGGATGCGGTGTTCCAGGCCCCGGACGAGAATACCCTGGGGCAGTGTGATGTTGTCTTCTTTGCGACCCCGCATGGAGTAGCGCACGGATTGGCCGCGCCCCTGCTGGAGCGGGGGGTGCGGATTATCGATCTGTCGGCGGATTTTCGTATCCGTGATCCCGAGCTCTGGGCGCAGTGGTACGGACAGGCACATGGTGCGCCGCAGTATCTGGACGAGGCCGTGTACGGCCTGCCCGAGCTGAACCGGGCGCAGATTCGCGATGCGCGACTGATCGCGGTGCCGGGTTGCTATCCCACGGCGGTGTCGCTGGCGGTCCTGCCTCTGCTGGAGGCCGGTCTGGTCGATCCCCTGGACGTGATCGCGGATGCCAAGAGCGGGGTCAGTGGGGCTGGGCGCAAGGCGCAGATCGGCGGGCTCTTCGCCGAGGTGCAGGAGGACTTTCGTGCCTATGCCAGTGGCGGGCATCGGCATTGGCCGGAGATCCACCAGACGCTCAGTGGCGTGGCCGGGCAGTCGGTCGGGCTGATCTTTCAGCCGCATCTGGTGCCGATGACGCGCGGGATTCACGCGACGCTCTATTTGCGCCCGCAGGTGGCGGACGCGGACTGGCAGGCCTGTTTCGAGCAGCGCTATCGCGACGAGCCGTTCGTGGACGTGATGCCGCCGGGGGCCCATCCGCAAACGGCCAGCGTGCGCGGCACCAATCTTTGTCGCATTGCGCTGGCGCAGCCGCCGCATTCCGGGCGGCTGATGGTGCTGTCGGTAATCGACAACCTGGTGAAGGGCGCGGCCGGGCAGGCCGTGCAGAATATGAACCTGATGTTCGGCCAGTTCGAAACAGCCGGTCTTGACGGGCTGCCGGTTTTCCCCTGATGTCCTGGCCTGCCACATGACTACGGTTGTCCCGCGTCCCCGCCTGCCCCGGATTCCGCGCATTCCCGCGCGGCGGCGCAGCGGGTCGGGACGCCGCGGCGGGCGGTGGCGCGCGGGGCTGCTGATGCTGATCCTGTTGTTAGTGGCGGGCGGGGCCTGGCTGGTCGAGAACTGGCGCGAGGACATACGGGACACGGTCGCTGCGCAACGCGGAATCGAGGGCCTGCGGGATGACCTGGAGCAGGCGCTCGCCGCGCGCCAGGCGGCCGAGGAGGCACGCCTCCACGCCGAGCAGCAGCTGGAAATGAAGACCGCGGAGCTCGCGGCGTTTTCTGGCGACATCGAGCGCCAGGAGGCCGAGTTGCTGGAGTTGCGCGAGGACCTGGCGTTTTATCGGCGGCTTGCGGAGGGTGCGGGTGAAGATGCCCTGGGTATCCGGTCGCTGCAGTTGCAGCGCACGGGGCAGTCGGGCGTGTTTGATGTCGTGTTCCAGCTCTACCGCCCGGGTTTGAGTCGTTCGGTGGATTTGCGCTGGGCGCTGGAGGTCGAAGGCTATGCCAGCGGGGAAGAGGCGCTGTCCACCCTGGAGACCGACGCGCTGGGGCTGGAGAACGATCGCCTGGTCGAGGGGTTTCGGTTGTTGCGCAATCAGCGCGCCCGGATCCATCTTCCGGAGGGCTTCGAGCCGGTCGGGTTGACGTTGAGGGCGAGCGCCGCGAACGACGAGGATCTTGAACCGGTTTCGGAATGGGCCGACTGGGATCGCCTGCTGGAGAGTACGCAATGATGGGACGCAAACGAGGCCGCCGCGCGCGGAAAGTGGATACCCTGGTGGGGCGCCATACAGTGGTCCACGGGGATATCGAGTTTGGAGGCGGGCTGCATATCGAAGGCCACGTGATCGGGGATATCCGGGCCGCGACCGATTCGTCGGCCGTTCTGATTGTCGCGGGCGGGGGTGTGGTCGAGGGCCATGTCGCGGTTCCGCACCTGCTGATGAACGGCGAGGTGCGTGGCGATGTCCATGTCGGGGAGCACGTGGAGCTTGGCGAGACGGCCCGTCTGGCCGGTAACCTCTACTACACCGTGCTGCAGATGGCAGAGGGCGCGCAGATCGACGGCTTGCTCAAGCGGGTGGAGCATCCCCTCGAGGGCGAGCTGGAGGGGACGGGTGAGACCCAGGCCCTGACCAATCCCACGGAAGATGAGCATTCTTGACTCCGGGGCTCAGTCTTCCGTAGCGTGAATGAAAATGATTATTACAGGAGGCCCCGAATGTCCGAGCCCATGACGTCCGAAGCGGAACTGGACATCGAAATGCCCAGCCCGTTGATCTTTACCGATGCCGCGGCCACCAAGGTGAAGGGGCTGATCGAGGAAGAGAACAACGACAACCTCAAGCTGCGCGTATTCGTTAGCGGGGGCGGTTGTTCCGGCTTTCAATACGGCTTTACCTTCGACGAGACCGTCGGCGATGGCGATACCCTCGTGGAGAATGGTGGGGTGACCCTGCTGATCGACCCGATGAGCTTTCAGTATCTGGCGGGTGCCGAGATCGACTACTCCGAAGGTCTTGAGGGCGCGCAGTTCGTGATCCGCAATCCGAATGCCACCACGACCTGCGGCTGCGGTTCCAGCTTCTCGGTCTAAAGAGACGCTGAAAAGCGGTTAAGAAAGGGCCCGATCCGGCATTCCGGATCGGGCCCTTATTTGTTTCGGGTCGGGGTGAACGGCCCGCGCTAGTGGCCCCCGGGTGCCCGGGGGCCACCGGGGATGATGCACCCAAGTACGCGTGGGCCGCGCGCGCCGGTCACTTCCGGCAGGTTGCCGGGCTCGCCGGCCAGGGTTCGCGCGGCCAGCCAGGCAAAGGCGGCACCCTCCACCTGCTGTGGGGGGACCCCGTGGCGTTCGGTGGTCTCCACCAGGGTCGCGGGCAGGGCCTTGGCGAGGCGCTTCATCAGGTGGCGGTTGTGTGCGCCGCCGCCGCACACCAGCAAGCGGGCGGGCGGCTGCATGTGCAGATGCTCCAGCGCGTGCCGCACGCCCTCCACGGTCAGTTCTGCCAGGGTGGCCTGAATGTCCTCGGGCCGGGCTCGGTCCAGGCGGTCGCCAGACCCGGCACGGAGCCAGGCCGGCGAAAAGTATTCGGGCCCGGTGCTTTTTGGCGGAGGGCGCTGGAAGAACGAATCCTGGAGCAGCCGGGTCAGCAGTTCGGGGTCGGGCGTGCCGCTGCGGGCCCATGCGCCGTCATGATCGAACGGCGTCTGATGGTGGCGCCGATTCCAGTCGTCCATCAGCGTATTCGCCGGGCCGCAGTCGAAGCCGATCACGGGCTGACCCGGCTGCAGCCAGGTGATGTTGGCGATGCCGCCTAGATTGAGGACCGCGCGGGTCTCGTCCGTGGATCCGAACTGCGTCGCGTGAAAGCCGCAGGCCAGTGGTGCCCCCTCGCCGCCGGCAGCAATATCGCGCGGCCGGAACTGCGCCACGGTGTCGATGCCGGTGGCCTCTGCGATGCGGAAGGGATCGCCGATTTGCCAGGTGAAGGGCGGATCGGCGTCGGGGGCGTGGTGTACGGTCTGGCCGTGACTGCCAATCGCCCGGATCGCGCTCGGCGCCAGACCGGTCTGGTCCAGCAGGGCTTGCACGGTACGGGCGAACAGCATGCCGAGCCGCGCATCCAGCGCGCCCAGGTGCCGGTAGCGC
>NZ_KB906566.1:0-2500 GCF_000381505.1 Thioalkalivibrio sp. ALM2T | reverse complement strand
ATGGCTCAGTGGGAAACGATGTGGGAAGGCAGAGACAGCCAGGAGGTTGGCTTAGAAGCAGCCATCCTTTAAAGAAAGCGTAATAGCTCACTGGTCGAGTCGGCCTGCGCGGAAGATTTAACGGGGCTAAAGCCATGTACCGAAGCTGCGGACTTGCTTTGCAAGTGGTAGAGGAGCGTTCTGTAAGCCTGTGAAGGTGTGCCGAGAGGCATGCTGGAGGTATCAGAAGTGCGAATGCTGACATGAGTAACGATAAGATGGGTGAAAAACCTATCCGCCGAAAGCCCAAGGTTTCCTGCGCAACGCTAATCGGCGCAGGGTTAGTCGGCCCCTAAGGCGAGGCAGAAATGCGTAGTCGATGGGAAACAGGTTAATATTCCTGTACCGACTGTTAATGCGATGGGGGGACGGAGAAGGCTAAGTGATCCGGCAGTTGGTGCCCGGTTCAAGTATGTAGGGAGTGTCCTTAGGCAAATCCGGGGACACAATCCTGAGATACGATGACGAGCCTCCACGGAGGCGAAGTCACTGATGCCATGCTTCCAGGAAAAGCCTCTAAGCTTCAGTTAACAGTTGACCGTACCCCAAACCGACACAGGTGGGCAGGGTGAGAATCCCAAGGCGCTTGAGAGAACTCGGGTGAAGGAACTAGGCAAAATGGTACCGTAACTTCGGGAGAAGGTACGCCTCGGCTGGTGATGGGACTTGCTCCCTGAGCTGGCCGAGGTCGCAGAGACCAGGCCGCTGCGACTGTTTATTAAAAACACAGCACTCTGCAAACTCGAAAGAGGACGTATAGGGTGTGACGCCTGCCCGGTGCCGGAAGGTTAATTGATGGGGTTATCTTCGGAGAAGCTCTTGATCGAAGCCCCGGTAAACGGCGGCCGTAACTATAACGGTCCTAAGGTAGCGAAATTCCTTGTCGGGTAAGTTCCGACCTGCACGAATGGCGTAACGATGGCGGCGCTGTCTCCACCCGAGACTCAGTGAAATTGAAATCGCAGTGAAGATGCTGTGTACCCGCGGCTAGACGGAAAGACCCCGTGAACCTTTACTACAGCTTCACACTGAACTTTGAACTTGTTTGTGTAGGATAGGTGGGAGGCTTTGAAACCGGGACGCCAGTCTCGGCGGAGCCAACCTTGAAATACCACCCTGGCAATTTTGGAGTTCTAACCCAGGCCTGTTATCCAGGTCGGGGACCGTGTGTGGTGGGTAGTTTGACTGGGGCGGTCTCCTCCCAAAGAGTAACGGAGGAGTGCGAAGGTACCCTCAGCGCGGTCGGAAATCGCGCGACGAGTGCAAAGGCATAAGGGTGCTTAACTGCGAGACAGACACGTCGAGCAGGTGCGAAAGCAGGTCTTAGTGATCCGGTGGTTCTGTATGGAAGGGCCATCGCTCAACGGATAAAAGGTACTCCGGGGATAACAGGCTGATACTGCCCAAGAGTCCATATCGACGGCAGTGTTTGGCACCTCGATGTCGGCTCATCACATCCTGGGGCTGAAGCAGGTCCCAAGGGTATGGCTGTTCGCCATTTAAAGTGGTACGCGAGCTGGGTTTAGAACGTCGTGAGACAGTTCGGTCCCTATCTGCCGTGGGCGTCGGAGATTTGACAGGATCTGTCCTTAGTACGAGAGGACCGGGATGGACGCACCTCTGGTGTTCCGGTTGTCACGCCAGTGGCATTGCCGGGTAGCTAAGTGCGGAAGGGATAACCGCTGAAAGCATCTAAGCGGGAAACCCACCTGAAGATGATATCTCCCTGGACCCTCGAGGTCCCTGTAGGGCCGTTGAAGACTACAACGTTGATAGGCTGGGTGTTGAAGCGCGGTAACGCGTGTAGCTAACCAGTACTAATTGCCCGTGAGGCTTGACCATATAACACCCAAAGTGTTGGTGGTCTCGTTTGACACATCGCTACGTACACAAGCCTAGAATGCATTCCGAATTTAGATGACGTGGAAGAGTCCGCGTGGTCTAGCCAGTTTGTCTGGCGGCAATAGCGAGTAGGAACCACCCGATCCCATCCCGAACTCGGAAGTGAAACTGCTCTGCGCCGATGGTAGTGTGGGGTCTCCCCATGTGAGAGTAGGTCACCGCCAGGCATTAATCCGAAGCCCGGTCCCCTTTTTGGGGGCCGGGCTTTTTTTAGGTTCATCGAGCATTACCGGGGAAGGCTGCGCGGATTTTGAGGAAGAAGTATTCCTGGTCGCGGTAGCCATAGGCCCGACGCTTGATGACCTTGATCGTGTTGTTAATGCCCTCGACGACGCTGGTGTTCAGCCGGTGGCGGCAGCGCGAGACGATGCCGGGTAGGTAGGGCTCCAGCAGGCGTGCGAAGCGCTGCAGGGCCTGGATTCCACTCTCGTGCGCTTGCTGCACCCATTGCCGCCACGCCTGGTACGTCCGCTCGGGGCTGCGCTGGAACCACAGTCTCTTGAGTTCGTCGCGTAAGAGGTAGACCGTCAGTAACGCTTGGTTGGCCTGCAGCAGCTCG
>NZ_KB906565.1:30162-113771 GCF_000381505.1 Thioalkalivibrio sp. ALM2T | reverse complement strand
AGCGCCAGCCGGAGCCGGGACTGCTGCTGCACTCGGATCAGGGCTGCCAATACACCAGCGCCGCCTGGCAGCGGCTGCTGGCCCGGCACCAGATCCAGGCGAGCATGAGTCGCCGGGGCAACTGCTGGGACAATGCCGTTGTCGAGCGCTTCTTCCTGAGCCTCAAGACGGAACGCGTCTGGCAGCGCCGCTACGCGAACCACGGCGAGGCGCGGCGGGATATCGCGGACTACATCGTCCGGTTCTACAACACCGTTCGCATCCACTCGACGCTGGGCTACCTGCCTCCCAGCGTCTACGAGCAACCAACGGCAGCCACTCCACCTAACGCGGTGTCCGAAATCACTTGACCACCACAGGTCAAGACAACAGCCATTCTGGCGATCGTGCTCATGGATGGGGGCTAGGTTTTCGGGCATCTTGGGCACGCTCGGCCTGTGGCCGTTGCGTGCCGCACCCGCAGGGCGGGTGCCGGGGGCTTTCCGACAGTACAGTCTGTTGCTGGGCAGGTTGCTTGGAATACAGGCGGTTTAGACCTTAGCCCCCCGTATGGAGCCCCTTGTGGAAGGGTGCTCGGGCCGGAAACAAGGCGCTGGATGTCTGAGCGGAGCCGCAGGCGTAGCGAGTTCAGCGCCGCCGGCCCGAGGGCCCTGGAGCAAGGTTCCCGGGCGAAATCCGGGTGCCCTTCTTTGGGTCCTTTCTTGGGCAAGCAAGAAAGGACCTCGCGGCGCGCTGGCGAGTCAGCGCCTGGCAGGCGGCGGACCGGAGGCACCGTAAACACAGACGTCGGATAGGCCTAGCCAACTGTGGCAGGCGGCCGGACGACGCGCAGACCCTCGACGTGTCAGCAACGCTAGAGGGCGTCGAGGACCTCCGAGAGGCGCGAGACGGCAATCACCTCCATCCCCTTGATCGGCTTGCGCGGGGCGTTGGCGGCCGGGGCGATGGCACGGGTGTAGCCATGCTTGGCCGCCTCGCGCAGGCGTTCCTCGCCATTCGGAACCGGCCGAATCTCGCCGGCCAGACCGACCTCGCCAAAGGCCAGCATCTCCTGCGGCAGTGGCCGGTCGCGGAAGCTGGACAGCGCGGCGGCGAGCATCGGCAGGTCGGCGGCAGTCTCGGTTACGCGCACGCCGCCCACCACGTTGATGAACACGTCCTGGTCGAACAGGGCCACGCCTCCATGGCGGTGTAGTACGGCCAGCAGCATGGTCAGGCGGTTCTGCTCCAGCCCCACCGTGATCCGCCGCGGCTGCGAGGCATGGCTCTCGGCGACCAGCGCCTGCACCTCGACCAGCAACGGGCGCGTGCCCTCGCGGGTAACCATGACGACGCTGCCGGGCACCGGCCCCTGGTGACGCGACAGGAAGATCGCGGAAGGGTTGGAGACCGCCTTCAGGCCGTTCTCCAGCATGGCGAACACGCCCAGCTCATTCACCGCGCCGAAGCGGTTCTTCACCGCGCGCAGCATGCGGTACCGCCCGTCCGGGTCGCCCTCGAAATAGAGCACGGTATCGACCATGTGCTCCAGCACGCGCGGCCCGGCGAGCTGGCCGTCCTTGGTCACGTGCCCGACCAGGATCACGGTGATGCCGCGCTGCTTGGCCATGCGCACCAGGGCCGCGGCGCTTTCGCGCACCTGGCCGACCGATCCGGGGGCGGACTGCAACGCCGCGGTGTAGAGCGTCTGGATGGAGTCGATTACCAGTACGCGCGGGCGTTCGCGTTCGCAGGTGGCGATCACGTTCTCGACCTGGGTTTCGGTCAGCAGGCGCAGCCCGTCGACCTCCAGGCCCAGGCGCCGGGCGCGCATGCCGATCTGCTGGGCCGATTCCTCGCCGGTCACGTAGAGCGTGTCGCCGATGGGCAGCATGGCCAGGGTCTGCAGCAGCAGCGTGGACTTGCCGATGCCCGGGTCGCCGCCCAGCAGCACCACCGACCCGTGGACCAGGCCGCCCCCCAGGGCGCGATCCAGTTCCGACAACCCGGTGCTGGTGCGCGGTACCTCGGCCAGCTCGACCTCGCCCAGGCGGGTAATGCCGGCGACCGCACCGGCGTACCCGCCGCGCGGGCCGGCGCTGGCCGCCGGAGCGGCCTCCTCCAGGGTGTTCCAGGCGCCGCAGTCGCCGCACTGGCCGGCCCACTTGGGGCTGATCGCGCCACAGGACTGGCAGACGTACTGGGTCTTGTTCTTTGCCATCAGGGGGCCTTTTGCGCCGGGGCTTCCGGCAGGTCGGGCGCGACCACACGCACGGTGCGGATGGTGTTGTTCTTGATCTGGGCGATGTCCATCACCACGCCGTTGATCTTCACGCTCACCGGCGCCTCGGGGATGCTCTCCAGGTGTTCGACGATCAGCCCGCTGAGGGTCTTCGGGCCGTCCTGCGGTAGATCCAGGCCTAGAGACCGGTTCAGTTCGCGCAGGTGAATGCCGCCGTCGACCATGACCGAGCCGTCGTCCTGGCGCAGGACGTCGTCGCTCATCGCCGGCGAATCGGTGGTGAACTCGCCGACGATCTCCTCCAGCAGGTCCTCCAGCGTGATCAGGCCCTCGATGTCGCCGTACTCGTCCACCACCAGGCCGATGCGTTTTTTCTGTTGCTGGAAGTTGATCAGCTGACGGTTGAGCGCCGTTCCCTCGGGGATGAAATAGGGAGGGGTCAGGACCTGGCGCAGGTCGTCGGGGCCGAACGCGTCGCGCTCCACGAGCGGCAGGACGTCGCGGCGATGAACGAAGCCGACGATGTGGTCCAGTTCGCCCTCCACCACCGGGAGTCGCGTGAAGCTGCCGTGGATCAGTTGGTCCTCGACCTCGTTCCAGGGTTCGTTCAGGTCGATTACCACGATCTCGTTGCGCGGGATCATGATGTCCTCGACCGTGGTGCGTTCGAGATCCAGCAGGTTCAGCAGCATGCGCTGGTGATTGGCCGGGATCAGCGCGCCGGTCTCGGAGACCACGCTGCGCAGCTCGTCGGTGTTCAGTGCGGCGCGCTGGCCGGCATTCATGTGCACGCCAAACAGACGCAGCACGCCGTTCGCCATCAGGTTGATCATCCAGACCACCGGCCACATCACCTTGATCAGTCCGGAGTAGACCCAGGCGGCGGGGTAGGCCACACGTTCGCTGTGCAGCGCAGCGAGGGTCTTCGGCGCAGTCTCGGCGAAGATCAGCAGGGTCAGGGTCAGCACGCCGGTGGCGATGGCCACGCCGGTATCGCCGAACAGGCGCCACCCGATGAAGGTGGCGATCTGCGCGATCATGATGTTGACGAAGTTGTTGCCCAGCAGGATCAGTCCGATCAGTCGATCCGGTTTCTCCAGCAGCCGCGCGGCGCGCTGAGCGCCGCGATGGCCGGTCTGCGCGCGGTGGCGCATGCGATAGCGGTTCAGCGCCATCAACGCCGTCTCCGAGCCGGAGAAGAACGCCGACAGCAGGAACAGCACCACCAGGGCGCCGAACAGGACGGACAGCGGGATCTCTTGCAAGGGTGCGGCCTGCGGTCAGGGGTGGGCGGACGGGCGGGGCTGCATGCTCGGGATCATTTCAGGCAAGGCCCGCGGGGGTGTCAAGCCGTGGTTACCGCGTTCAGATGCGTCCGAGGATGACTTCCAGTACCAGCTTGGAGCCGAAATAGGCCAGCACGAGTACGACAAAGCCGCCGGTGGTCCAGGCCAGTGCGCGCGTGCCGCGCCAGCCGAGACGCCAGCGGCCAATCAGCAGGGTGGAGAAGATCAGCCAGGCCAGGATCGACAGGGTGGTCTTGTGGACCAGGTGCTGGGCAAACAGGTTGTCCACAAACAGCAACCCGGACAGCAGGCTGAGCCCGAGGAACAGCCAGCCGATGAAGATCATCCGGAACAGCCACACCTCCATCGAGAACAGCGGCGGCAGGGCGCGCACGAAGCCCGAGGCGTGATGGTTGTGCAGGGCCCGGTGCTGGGCGGCCATCACCGCCGCCTGCGCGGTGGACAGCGCGAGGAACGCCCAGCCCAGTGCCGAGAACAGGATGTGCAGGTCGATCCCGGCCGAGGTGGTATAGCGCGTATCGCCGTCACACAGGAGAGCAGTGAGGGCGGCCAGCGCGGTCAGCGGCAGGATCACGACCCCGAGGATGGCCAGGGGGTGGCGCCAGCTCGTCAGCCACAGCAGTGCGGCCACCAGCCACAGCGAGGCCGACAGCGCATTGCCCAGGCACAGGTTGAGCCCCGTATCGGTCAGCACCATCGGCAGTAATGCGCCCAGGTGGGCGAGCAGCGCGAGCCCCCACAGGGCCAGGGGCGCCCGCGGCTGGCCCGGTGTCAGCGGCTGCCGGCGGGCGGTGACAATCAGGTAGCCCGCGGTGACGAGATACAGCGCGACGGCGAGGAGTCCGATGGCAATGATCATGACGCCGGATTATCGCCGCTCCGCCGGCGGATTGCACATGGTGACGGCCGTTCCGGCGTCAGTTCGGGTGCCCGGCTGTGATCTCTCGACCGGTCGCCCGGCGGTGGGCCTGCATCCCGGAGCGCGAGACCGGTATACTGTGCGGTCCCGTGGTCGGTGGATGTGCGCCGACCGCCGCTGATTCAGACGAGGACGCGTGATGTTCGACGGCCTTTCCAGCCGCCTGCAGGAGACCATGAAGCGCCTGAAGGGTCAGGCGCGGCTCACCGAGGACAATGTCCAGGATGCCCTGCGCGAGGTGCGCATGGCGCTGCTGGAGGCCGACGTGGCCCTGCCGGTGGTGCGCGAGTTCATCAAGGACGTCAAGGAAAAGGCGCTGGGCAAGGAGGTCATCGGCAGCCTGACCCCCGGCCAGGCCCTGATCAAGGTCGTCCATGACGAACTGATCGCGACCATGGGCGGCGAGAACGCCTCGCTGAACCTCGCGCAGCAGCCGCCCGCGGTGGTGCTGGTGGCCGGCCTCCAGGGTGCTGGCAAGACCACGAGCATCGGCAAGCTCGCGCGCCTGTTGCGCGAGCGCGAGAAGAAAAAGGTCGCGGTGGTTAGCTGTGACGTCTATCGTCCGGCAGCAATCCAGCAGTTGGAGACCCTGGCCGGCCAGGTCGAAGTCACGTTCTATCCCAGTGACACCAGCCAGAAGCCCGAGGCGATTGCCAGGGATGCGGTCGCCCGCGCCCGCCGCGAGGGCATCGAGGTCCTGCTCGTGGATACCGCGGGCCGCCTGCATGTCGACGAGGACATGATGGCCGAGGTCCAGGCCCTGCATCAGGCGATCGATCCGATCGAGACCCTGTTCGTGGTCGACTCCATGACCGGGCAGGATGCGGCGAACACCGCACGCGCCTTCGGCGAGGCGCTGCCGCTGACCGGCGTGGTGCTCACCAAGGCGGACGGCGATGCCCGTGGGGGTGCGGCCCTCTCGGTGCGCCAGATCACCGGCGTGCCGATCAAGTTCATTGGGATGGGCGAACGCCCGGATGCCCTGGAGCCGTTCCACCCCGAGCGCATCGCCTCGCGCATCCTCGGCAAGGGCGACGTGCTGTCGCTGGTCGAGGAGGCCAGTCGCCAGGTCGACCAGGATCAGGCCGAGAAGCTGACCCGCAAGTTGAAGAAGGGCCGCGGCTTCGACCTGAACGACCTGCGCGACCAGCTGGGCCAGATGCAGAAGATGGGCGGCATGAGCTCCATGCTCGAGAAGCTCCCCGGCGGCGGCAAGCTGCCGGATGCGGTGAAGAATCAGGCCAACGACAAGGAGATCGGTCGCATGATGGCGGTGATTTCGTCGATGACCGAGCGCGAGCGCCGTCACCCGGAGGTGATCAAGGGCTCGCGCAAGCGCCGTATTGCCGCCGGTTCCGGCACCCAGATTCAGGATGTGAATCGTCTGCTCAAGCAACACACCCAAATGAGCAAGGCGATGAAGAAATTCTCCAAGGGCGGCGCATCGAAGATGATGCGGGCCCTGGGGAGCAAGATGGGCGGCATGGGGGGCATGGGTGGCCCCGGCGGCGGGATGCCGTTTCGCTAGCAGAAACTACCTAAAGTACGCGCGAGCGGCGGCCTGGCGCACAAGGGAGACCTGAGCTCTCCCTTGTGTTGTCGGTCGAATTCGTTATAATCGCGCGTTTTCTCGAGAAAACGGACTCACGGGGTTCAACACTACATGGTTACGATTCGCCTGCTACGCCGCGGCGCCAAGAAGCGCCCGTTTTATTCGATCGTGGTTACCGATTCCCGCGCTCGTCGCGATAGCGGCTACAAGGAGCAGATCGGTTTCTTCAACCCGGTGGCCCGCGGTCAGGAAGAACCGCTGCGCATCGATCTGGAGCGCGTGGACCACTGGCTGGGTCACGGCGCCGGCATGTCCGAGCGTGTGAATCACCTGGTCAAGGGTTACCGCAAGCAGCAGCAGTCCGCGGCGGCCTGAGGGCGCCCGGCCGCTGTACTGACGCTTGGCTGCGGTCATGAATGAGGCGGATGAGCGCATCCGCGTCGGACGTGTGTCCGGGGTCTATGGCGTCAAGGGTTGGGTGCGGGTCTTTTCCGAGACCGCGCCGCGCGCCGCGATCACCGAATTCCCGCAGCTGTGGATGCAGCACGGGAGTGATTGGCGCCTGGTTGACGTCGAGGGTGGCCGCGGCCATGGCCAGGGCGTCGTGATGAAGTTTCGCGAAGCCGCGGATCGCGATGGGGCGCACCGGTTGATTGGTGCCGAACTCGCGATCGAGCGGGCCTGGTTGCCACCGGCCGAAGATGGCGCCTACTACTGGGCCGACCTGCTGGGCATGGCGGTCGAGAACAACGACGGCGCGGTGTTGGGAACCATCTCGGGTTTTATCGAGACCGGTGCCAACGACGTGCTGGTAGTCCAGGGGGATCGGGAACGCCTAATCCCCTGGGTTCGCGACCAGTACGTGCTGGACGTGGATCTGGAGGCCCGCCGCGTGCGGGTCGACTGGGACCCGGAATTCTGAAGCGGCGCGGATGCGTTTCGACGTCATCTCGCTGTTTCCGGAGCTGGTCGCAGCGGTTGGCGAATCCGGAGTGACCGGGCGGGCCGTGGAGCGCGGTCAGCTGGAACTGAGATACTGGAATCCGCGTGCCTGGGGCGCCGGTGTTCACCAGGCAGTGGACGACCGGCCATATGGCGGGGGTCCGGGCATGGTGATGCAGTACGCGCCGCTGGCGTCCGCGCTGAATGCGGCGCGGGCGGATACCGAAGCCACGCCGCACGTGATCGCACTGACCCCGCAGGGGCAACCGATCCGGCAGGCGATGCTGCGTGAACTGGCCGGGCGGCCGCGGGTCGCCCTGGTCTGCGGGCGCTACGAGGGTATCGACGAGCGCTTTATCGAGGCGCAGGTCGACGCGGAGTGGTCGCTGGGCGACTTCGTGCTCTCGGGCGGCGAACTTGCGGCGATGGCGGTAATCGATGGCTGTGCCCGCCTGCTACCGGGGGTTCTGGGGCATGCGGACTCGGCCGAGCAGGACTCGTTCAGTGCGGGGCTTCTGGATTGCCCGCACTACACGCGCCCGGAGACGGTCGCCGGGCGTACCGTGCCGCCGGTCCTGAAGGGGGGCGATCATGGCGCGATCCGGCGCTGGCGCCGCCGCGAGGCACTGGGCAGGACCTGGACCCGGCGGCCGGACCTGCTGGCCCGGCTGGAACTCGGGGCCGAAGATGCGGCCCTGTTGGACGAATACCGTGCGAGTGGCCATACCGGCGGCTCGCGCACCGAAAGCGATGATTGAGGTCGAGCAATGAATAACGTCATTCAGGAACTGGAAGCCGAGCAGATGAAGTCGGATGTGCCCGCCTTCGGGCCCGGCGATACCTTGGTGGTGCAGGTCAAGGTTCGCGAAGGCGACCGCGAGCGTCTGCAGGCCTTCGAGGGCGCGGTGATCGCCGTGCGTAACCGCGGCCTCAACTCCGCCTTCACCCTGCGCAAGGTCTCCTACGGCAACGGCGTGGAGCGTACCTTCCAGACCCACAGCCCGCAGATCGCCGAGATCAAGGTGAAGCGCCGCGGCAAGGTGCGTCGTTCCAAGCTGTACTACCTGCGCGACCGGACCGGCAAGGCCGCCCGCATCAAGGAAGACGTCAAGGCCGCGAAGTAACGCGACCGGCCGGGGTTCGGCGCATGGCCGAACCCCGGCCACCCCTGGCGTTTCGCTATTCGATGTCGGCAGGTCCGATGACCCGCAGCCAGCGCTGCCTCCTCCCCGGAGTCGCGCTGGCTTTTGTGTGGCTGGAATCTGCCGATGGCGAAGTCCTGGCCTGCGACTGGCAGGATCCGGACGATCCCCAGGATCTGGTGCCATTGGTGGATATCCCGAGCGCGGATCTCCAGGCGCCGCGCTTTGACCCGGAACGCTACGGTCGTGACGCCACGGCCTGGCGCCCGACGTTGGCTGTACCCCCCGGCAGCGCCCATGCGCGCAGGGTGTGGGCCGCCTTGTCGGAGATCCCGGTGGGCGAGGTGCGCACTTATTCCGAGATCGCGACCCGCGTGGGTTCTGCGCCCCGTGCGGTGGGGCAGGCCTGTCGTGCCAACCCCTGGCCCTTGTTCATCCCCTGCCACCGCGTGGTCTCCTCGCGTTTTCGCACCTCCAGCGATGTCGGTGGGTACGCCGGCGACCAAGTGGGCGAGCTGGCCCAGGTGAAACGCCTGCTGCTGGTCCATGAGGGTGTTCTGGGTCGCGATTGACCCCGCGGCGGCTGGTTCGCAGCTCGCCGATGCCTCCTCGCACCCGCACCCGAGCTGGGTGCTTTTCTCGTTCTGGCCCGGTATTCCGTGGAGGCTGCATTAGCCCGCCGTGCTCGGGCTGGCCATGGCCCCCGGGATATTCGCTCGCGACATCAGGTGTTTGTCGGCCATCGCGCGCCTGAACGGTGCCTGAAAAAAACCCTGGAAAGGCGGGAATAATAAAGAGGGAATCATCGTCTGCCCCTCGGTGTTGATCCCCAAGAACCGTTGAAAAACAGACTTTTAGGAAACGCTAATATAGTCTTTTGTGTTGACAGCACGGACTCGGGTTCAGCACTCTGCTACACAGGTCCGGGCCAGATCAGTCCCGGGCTCAATCGAAAAAAACCCGTGTGATGGAGGTTTCCATGTTCAAGAAAGCATTGCTTGCGTTGCCCGTAGCAATGGCTGTTGGGGCTGCGGCTCAGGCCGGCGAATGGCAAGACCCCAATGATGTCCTGCAGAACCTGCTGCAGAGCAACCCCGATTCCGCTTACCTGCATCAGAGTGAAATGAACATCATGATGATGCCGGACAACCCGGCCCTGTGGCTGGTCGAGGAAGGCGAGGACCTGTTCTACGCCCAGCGCGGCCCGAACAACGTCTCCCTGGAAGGCTGCGACTTCGGCAAGGGGCCGGGCGAGCTGGACGGCGCCTATGTCGAGCTGCCGCGCTACTTCGAAGACACCGGCAAGGTGATGGACTTCGAAATGCGCCTGGTGCACTGCATGAAGGAACTGCAGGGCTTCACCAGCGATGACGCCGCCGTAGGCCAGCGTCATGGCAACGGCTCCGACATCATGAAGCTGACCACCTACATTGCCCACCAGTCCTCCGGTATGGCGTGGAATCCGCCGCTGGATCACCCGGAAGAGCAGGCCATGCGCGATGCGGGCGAGAAGCTGTTCTTCCGCCGCGGTGGCGCGATGGACTTCAACTGCGCCAGCTGCCATGGCGATTCCGGCAAGCAGATCCGTGCCTCCGTGCTGCCCGAGATGCGCAATGGTCAGGAATGGACCAAGGCAATTTCCTGGCCCGCCCACCGCGCCGGCCACGACAACGTGCGTAGCCAGAACCACCGTATCCGTGGTTGCGTGTGGCAGATGCGTCACGCAGGTATCAAGCACGATACCCCGGTCAACACCGCCCTGATCTCGTTCTGGAACGATGCGGCGCGTGGCGAACCGGCCATCCTGCCTGACCTGAAGCGGTAATCTACGGACGCAATAGGAGACACCAAGTATGTTTAAAAAGAATGCTGTTGCGGCCGGCATGGCCGCGTTCGCATCCGTCGCCCTCGCCGCTGGTTGCGCCGTTGCCGATGGAAGCAAGGGTTCGGATGTCGACATCACCGCGATGAGCGCTGACGAGCTGGCCGAGCATCTCATCTTCGAAACGGACAGCTTCCGTGACCAGGAGATGCAGGAAGGCGGTTCCTGGCGTGATCGCATGACCCAGGACGAGCTGCAGAAGGCCTGCTCCATGGAAGGCGATCCGGATGGCGAAACCGCCGGCCGCGTCGTGGCCATGGCGCGTGCCGGCTACGAGCGTCCGGAAGGCGGCGTGGAGCTGGGTGACTGGCGCAAGGGTGCCGAACTGGCGAACTCCGGTTATGGTTACCGCCAGGGTCACAACACGGACAACCACGGTCAGCGCGAGGCGGGTGGCAACTGCTACAACTGCCACGTGTTCGACCCGCGGGTTTCCGAGCAGGGGACCATCGGCCCGAGCCTGCAGAACTACGGTGCCAACCGTGGTACCAGCGAAGCGGTGCTGAATTACGTGCACGAGGTGATTTCCAATCCTCACCAGTATTTCCCGTGCACCCAGATGCCGCGGTTCAACTCCGACCGTCACCAGCTCCTGAGCGACGAGCAGATCAGCCATATCATGGCTTACCTGCTGGATCCGGAGTCGCCGGTCAACAACCAGTAAGCCACACACTGGTTCGAGGGCGGCCTTCCGGGGCTGCCCTTTTTTGAACCACCGCGGGAGGGCTCGCGGTGGTTTTTCCTGACGGACCCAAGCATGGGTCTAGCTACTTTGCGGCCATGGGCCGTTGATCCGGGACCTGTTCTCCATCGGGCCTGGAGGCAACCGGGCCTACGCCTGGAAGACGCCGGCACGATGATCGGCAAGAAGCGGCAATAGCCGACGCAAGAGGAGACATCAGGGATGCTTAGGAACAAGACAGTTGGGGCGGGCTTGGCCGTTCTGGCGTCCACGGTGCTGATCGCGGGTTGCGATGGCTGGATGGGCGAGACCAGTGGCGAAGTCGACATTACGGCGATGAGCGCCGACGAATTGGCAGAACACCTTGTGCTGGAGACGGACAGCTACCGTTTCGAGCAGGAGGCACAGGAAGGTGGGTCGGCCCGTGATCGCATGGTGCAGGATGGCATTCAGGCCGCCTGTTCGATCGAGGGCGATCCGGATTCCGGGACCGCGGGCGAGGTGATCGCCATGGCCCGCGAAAGCTACGAGGAGCCGCCGGGTGGTCCGCGCCTGGGCAACTGGCGCCGTGGCGCCGAGTTGGCGCGCTCCGGGTATGGCTACCGTATCGGTCATCGAAACGATGACCATGGTACCCGCGAGGCAGGCGGTAACTGTTACGCCTGCCATCAGATGGATCCGGCCGAGGAGCTTTACGGCACCCTGGGCCCGAGCCTGGCCGGGTATGGGGCCACCCGCGGTAATGACAGTTCGGTGGTGAATTACGTGCACCAGGTGGTGTCCAATCCCCACCAGTATTTCCCGTGCACCAAGATGCCGCGGTTTGGGCGCAACAACTTCCTCAGCGAGGAACAGATTGCGCACGTCATGGCGTATCTTCTGGATCCGGACTCGCCGGTCAACCAGTAAGCCGTTCACACGGTCGAGGGTGGTCCTTCCGGGCTGCCCTTCTTGAGCCACCGCGGGTACCCTCGCGGTGGCTTTTTGTTTGAGGGACGCATGCTCAGCTACCAACATGACTACCACGCCGGAAATTTTGCCGACGTCCACAAGCACCTAGTCCTGTGGCAGGTGCTGGAAGCGCTGCGCGGGCGCGAGAAACCCTTCGTGGCCGTGGACCTGCACGCCGGCGCCGGGGGCTACGACCTGACCAGCGCGCGGGCACGCAAGACCGACGAGGCCACCTCCGGTATCGCACGTCTGTGGTCTGCGGATCCGGTCTGGCCATCCGCGGGCCGGACGTTCCTGCAGACGTTGCGGGGGATGCAGCCGAAGCCCCCGCGCCTTACCGAATATCCGGGGTCCCCGTTGCTGATTCAGGCGCGGTTGCGCGAACGCGATCGCCTGATCGCGTGCGAACTCCATCCGGAGGCCTATGATCGGCTGCAGACGCGCCTTGCCGGCGATTCACGCTGCCATGTGCACAAGCGTGACGCGCGCGAGGCCGCGCGAGCGCTGTTTCCGCCGGAGCCACGCCGCGGTCTGGTCCTGCTGGACCCGTCCTACGAGCGCAAGTCGGAGTACCGCGAGGTGGCGGAGATGGTGACCACCATCCGTCGGCGCTGGAACACCGGGATCATCCTGGTCTGGTACCCCATTCTCGCAGGCCGGCCGGATCATCCGATGCGCGAACAGTTACGCGCCGAGCTGGACGATCCCTGGCTGGTCAGCGAGTTGCGTATCGCCGCCGACCCGGAGCGCCACCTCGGGCTGGCGGGCTCCGGGATGCTGGTGCTGCGTCCGCCGTGGCAGCTGGAGGAGCAGCTTCCGGAGCTGCTCGCGCCGGTCTGGGCACTGCTGGATCCGGAAGGAGCGGGCGGGCTTTACCAGGCCGCGGTCCTTGAAAACGGGACAGGCGACCCTACCTTACGACGTGTCGAGAACAATCAAGGGACACGCACGCCATGACCGAAACTCAGACCGAACCCAGCACCGAGACTCGCCGCTTCGAGACCGAGGTCAGCCAGCTTCTGCAGCTGATGATCCACTCGCTTTATTCCAATCGCGAGATCTTCCTGCGTGAGTTGATCTCCAACGGCGCCGATGCCTGTGACAAGCTGCGTTTCGAGGCCCTGGCCCAGCCGGACGCGATCCCGCAGCCGGCGGAGCTAGTGATTGACGTCGAGGTGGACGCGGAGGCGCGGACCGTTACGGTGCGCGACAATGGCATCGGCATGTCGCGGGACGAGGTGGTCGAGCATATCGGCACCATCGCACGCTCGGGTACCAAGGCGTTTCTAGAGAAGCTGACCGGCGACCAGAAAAAGGATTCCCAGCTGATTGGTCAGTTCGGTGTGGGTTTCTACTCGTCGTTCATCGTCGCCGACCACGTGCGCCTGGAGACGCGCCGCGCCGGCAGTGAAGCGGATGCGGGTACCCGCTGGGAGTCGCTTGGCGACGGTGAATACACCATTACCCCATGCGAGCGCACCGAGGCCGGCACCGAGATCACCTTGACCCTGAAGGAAGACGCTGGCGAGTTTCTCGAGCCCGTGCGTCTGCGCCACATCATCGGGCGCTACTCGGACCATGTGGCGTTCCCCATCCGCATGCGCAAGCAGGACGAGGAGGGCAACCCTACCGACGACTGGGAGACCGTGAACCGTGCCAGCGCGCTGTGGACCCGCTCGAAGAGCGAGATCAGCGACGAGGAATACCGGGAGTTCTACAAGCACGTCGCGCACGACTTCGAGGATCCGGCCGCCTGGACCCACAACCACGTGGAGGGCCGGCAGGAATACACCACGCTGTTCTACATCCCCAAGCGCGCGCCGTTCGACCTTTGGGATCGCGATGCCCGCCACGGGGTGAAGCTCTACGTGAAGCGGGTGTTCATCATGGACGACGCGGACAAGCTGCTGCCCAACTACCTGCGCTTCGTGCGCGGGGTGGTGGACTCGGCGGACCTGCCGCTGAACGTCTCGCGGGAGATCCTGCAGGACAACCGCCTGGTGGACTCGATCCGCTCCGGTTCGGTGAAGAAGATCCTGGGGCTGCTGGAAAGCATCGCCAAGAACGAGCCCGAGGCGTACGCCGAGATCTGGAAGAACTTCGGGCGGGTGCTGAAGGAGGGACCCGGCGAGGACTTCGCCAACCAGGAGGCGATCGCCAAGTTGCTGCGCTTTGCCAGCACCCATAACAGCGACGACACCCAGAACGTCGCGCTGCCGGATTACCTCGAGCGCATGAAGGAGGGCCAGGAGGCGATCTACCTGATCACTGCCGACAATGCCTCCGCCGCGCGCAACAGCCCGCACCTGGAGATCTTCCGCAAGCACGGGATCGAGGTCCTGTTGCTGTCGGACCGGGTCGACGAGTGGCTGCTGTCCCACCTGCGCGAGTTCGACGGCAAGCCCATCAAGAATGTCGCCAAGGGTGACCTGGACCTCGACAAGATCATCGGCGAGGACGCCGAGCAGAAGGACGAGACCGGCGAACAAGCCGCGGAGGGCGACCTGGGCGATCTGCCGGAACGTCTGCAGCAGGCTCTGGGCGACCGCGTGGAGAGCGTGCGGCCCTCGCGGCGGTTGGTGGAGTCTCCGGCCTGTATCGTGCTTGGCGAGCACGAGATGGCCCTGTACCTGCAGGAACTGCTCAAGCAGGCCGGCCAGGAGACCTTCTCCGGCAAGCCGGTGCTGGAGGTCAACCCGGGCCATCCGCTGGTCGCACGCCTGAAGGCCGCGGAAGGCGACGACTTCAACGACCTGGCCTCCTTGCTGTTCGAGCAGTCCCTGCTGGCCGAGGGCGGGCAGTTGGAGGACCCGAGCGGGTTCGTCGCCCGGTTGAACCGACTGCTGCTGCAGAAGGCCGCCTGACCTGGCGGACACTCGCCCGCCGGAAACCGCGTGTCCGGCGGGTGGACCTGACGTGGAGCGATATTCCGCGTTACCCTTAAAAGTTCATGTATTAAGAGGGCAAAGCCCATGCAAGTCGCGCAGAACGCCGTGGTGGCCATCCACTACACCCTGACCAACGATGCTGGCGAGAAGATCGACAGCTCCGAAGGCCGCGAGCCGCTGGCCTACCTGCACGGACAAGGCCAGATTGTCCCGGGTCTGGAAAAGGAGCTGGAAGGCAAGGCCGCCGGTGACAAGGTCCAGGCGAAGGTCTCCCCGGAAGAAGGCTATGGCGAGAAGATCGACGCCATGGTTCAGGAGATCCCGATGGAGGCCTTCCAGGGCGTCGAATCCGTCGAGCCGGGGATGCAGTTCCAGGCGCAGACCGAGAACGGCCCGCTGACCGTCACCGTGACCAAGGTCGAGGGCGAGACCGCCACGGTCGACGGCAATCACCCGCTGGCCGGCGAGACCCTGAACTTCGACGTCGAGATTGTCGAAGTCCGCGAGGCCTCTGCGGAAGAGCTGGAACACGGCCACGCTCACGGCGAAGGCGGTCACCAGCACTGATCGCGCCACGGGCCGGTGTGTGACACGCCGGCCTAGCCGCCTTTTTCGACCCGCCCCGGTGCCGCCGGGGCGGGTTTTATTGTTTTGGACCCGAGGAAAGTTGACCCGGCTGCCGTGCATCGATCCGGAGCGAATGGCGCCACATGCGACTGGTATTGCAAACCATTCGCATTAAGGGTAGTGTGCGCTCTGTTCGTGGGCAGTGACTTGGCAATCCGCCGGCTAGCCACGATAGTCGGATTCCGGGAGATCCGTGACCCATACGCGGCGATGTGTGCGGGGGTTAGCTTCTCTTCGGTCAAGGCGTCTATACATTCGTGTCCTGCGGCGAGCTAGCTCATCCATGACCAACCGTTTTTCCATATCCCCTTCCGGCAGTCGTCGTGCGTTGGCGCTGGGCGTGGCCGTGAGCTTCGCGCTGCACGGCGGGATACTGGGCTCGCTATGGGTGATGCGTGATGCCGCACCGGAGTTGGCTGGCACCCGGGGCGGAGGCATGGAGGCACACTGGGTCGAACTGGACGCGGTGTTGCCTGACCCGACCGGGCAAGAAGCGGCGGTCGTTGAACCCGACGCCGTGACCGAGACACTTGAGGAACCGGAACCGGAACCGGAACCGGAACCGGAACCGGAACCGGAACCGGAACCGGAACCGGAACCAGAGCCGGAACCAGAGCCGGAACCAGAGCCGGAACCAGAGCCGGAACCAGAGCCGGAACCAGAGCCAGAGCCAGAACCGGAGCCAGAACCGGAGCCAGAACCGGAGCCAGAACCGAGTCGTTCGGGCACATCCGGGCCGGTCGAAGACCAGGAGCCGGCGACGGAGGCGGCCCCCGTTGGGCCGGCGGGCCAAGAGGACGAGCCCTTCGAGGAGCCGGGGTTCGGGGCGGAGTACCTGAACAACCCGCCGCCAGACTATCCGCGAATCTCGTTGCGCCGTGGTGAGGAGGGTACCGTCCTGCTGCGAGTGCGGGTCTCCGCGCAGGGGCGGCCGCTGGACTGGTCGGTGGAGGAGAGCAGTGGCCACCGGCGCCTGGACGATGCCGCCGAGGCGGCGATCGAGCATTGGGAGTTCGAGCCTGCCCGCCGTGGGGGACGCGCGGTGGAGGGCGTGGTGCTCGTACCGATGGATTTTTCGATTCGATGACAAGGCCGGCGCATGAAGCGCTGCGCAGCCGGGGATGATTGCATGAACGAGTTCGATGTCTTCTACGTGTTTCGCCATGGTGACCCGGTGCTGGTCGCGGTCTTCGCGATCCTGCTGCTGATGTCCGTCGCGACCTGGGCGATTGCCGCGAGCAAGCTGCTTACGCTGATTGGCGTGCGTCGCGACAACCGCGCCGCGTTGGCGGCCTTCGATGCCAGTCAGACGGCGCCGGCCTTCCACGACGCGATCCACGACCAGCGCGGCCCGCTGGCGGTGATCGGTCAGGAGGCCTTTGCCGCGTTCGACGACTACCGCGGGGTTCGTGATGGATCGGACAAGGCCGAGCAGCGCCTGGACGACCACGTGGTGCGCCGGATTCGCCAGGCGATGGACCGGCAGCTGCTGCGCATGCAGGCCGGCAATATCGTGTTCGCCTCGGTCGGGGCGCTGGCGCCCTTTGTCGGACTTCTCGGTACCGTCTGGGGTATCCATGGCGCCCTCATCGACATCTCCCAGGAGTCGTCGGTGTCCATGGATTTGGTGGCGGGTCCGCTCGGCGAGGCCCTGGTGGCGACGGCCGCCGGCCTGGCCGCGGCGATCCCGGCGGTGGCCTTCTTCAACATCTTCAATCGCTCCCAGCGCCTGTTGCATCAGGACTTCGAGGCCTTCGCACACGATGTGCATGCGCTGCTGATGCACTCTGACCTGAAGCCCGGCAATGCTCGCGAGGCGCGTGACCGCCGCACCGATCCGCATGCGCTGCCGGACGACGGCCTGCACCAGGAGGGCTAAGCCATGGCCTTCGGACGCATGGGCGACACCAGCGAACCGATGTCGGATATGAACGTGATCCCGTTGGTGGATGTGATGCTGGTGCTGCTGGTGATCTTCATTATCACTGCACCGGTGATTACCCACTCGGTGGATCTGGATCTGCCCCAGGCCACCAGCGAGCCGGTGGACGAGCTGCCGGATAGCGTGACGCTGTCCCTGGACGGAAGCGGCGACCTGTACTGGAACAACGAGTCGGTCTCGCTGGAGCGTCTCCCGGCGCGCCTGCGCGAGGCGCTGGAGACACAACCGGACATCGCGATCTATCTGCGTGCGGATCGTGACACGCGTTACGAACGCCTGGCCCGGGTGATGGCCGAGGTGCGCCAGTCCGGGGTGAGCCGCATGGCCTTCGTCTCCGAACCGGAGGGGGAACAATGAATTCCGGAACGCATCCACCCGGCAAGCCGGCTGCCCGCCAGGATCCGGGCCCGCGCGAGATCGCCAGCGAGCAGCTGCTGGGACCCGCGCGGCAGATCCGCATCTGCCACCGCGGCGAGTGGTACACCCTGCGCCGGACCGCCAACGACAAGCTGATCCTGACCAAGTAAGTCGCGTGAAACACCGGCCGCGGTACACACCGTGGCCCCCGCCAGCCAGGGGAGCCTCTCCCTCAGCCAGCCTCCAATCCGTCACCGATCCGCGGCGCCTCAGCGTCCGCAGCGGTGTTGATGCTGGCCAACTCAAGGGAGACAACCATGGCTCGAAACTATCTGGAAAGCCGCCGAATCGCACGACCCGCCGACCACCCGCGCAACTCCGGGGTATGGAGGCGGCGCGCCGTCGTGCTCGCAATTGCCGGGGCCGTGGGGATTCCCGCGCTGCATGCCGACGAGGCCGCCCCGACCGCCGAATCCGGAACCGAGGCCCGGCTGGCGCCGGTGCAAATCCTCGGAGATGTGACCGCGACGCAACGGCTACCCGGCTCGGCGGCGGTGGTGGGTCGCGATCAGCTGGAAACCGAAGGGACCACGGACATCCACCAGGCGCTCAAGACCGTGCCCGGCGTGTACGTGCAGGAGGAAGACGGGACGGGGCTGCGCCCCAATATCGGGATCCGTGCGGCGCCTCCGGGCCGCAGCAGCAAGGTGACCCTGATGGAGGACAACGTGCTGATCGCCCCGGCACCGTATTCCAACCCGGCGGCCTACTATTTCCCGACCACGATGCGGATCAACGAGATCGAAGTGCTCAAGGGGGCCCCGCTGTTGCGCCACGGACCGCAGACCACCGGCGGCGTGATCAATCTGGTGTCCACGCCCATCCCCCGGGAACGCGGAGGCTCCATCGAGACGGTGGTGAACGATCGGGGCGGCACCGACGTGCACGCGATGTTCGGGGATCGCTCTGGTGACTGGAGCTACATGGTCGAGACCGTCCAGCGCAACGGGGCCGGCTTCAAGGACATCGATCGCAGCAACCGCGATACCGGCTACGACATCCAGGACTATGTCGGCAAGCTGCGCTGGGATGGCGAGCGCCAGAGCATCGAGGCCAAGGTCCAGTACTCGGAGGAAACGTCCAACGAGACCTATCTTGGCCTGACCGACGCGGATTTCGCGCGTGATCCCAATCGGCGGTATGGCCTGTCCGGGATCGATCAGATGGAGAACGACCACCTCGGTCTGAGCGTCACGCATGACATCGATTGGTCCGAGCGCGTGCGCATGACCACCACGTTGTACCGCAACGAATTTGTCCGAAACTGGTTCAAGCTGGGCGGGGGCGGCGCGTTCATTGACGACGCCAATCGGGGCGACGCGACCGCGCAGCGAATCCTCCGGGGCGAAGATGATGTGGCGGGACTGACCTACCGCAACAATAACCGCGAATATGTCTCCGAGGGCATCCAGACCGAACTGGGCATGGATTTCGGGGACCACTGGCTGCGTGCGGGTGTCCGCTATCACCAGGACGAGATGGACCGCTTCCAGCCGGACGACATCTACGATCAGGTCAACGGTTCCCTGGTCTACCAGGAGACCATCCAGCCGGCGGGCAGCAACAACCGGTTCGAGGATGCGCAGGCCTGGAGCTTCTGGCTCGCCGACGAGTGGTACGTCAGTGACCGGCTGACCGCGAACCTGCTGCTGCGCTACGAGGATGTCGAGACCTCGCGGACCCAGTATGCCGACACGCAGCGTAACGTCGTGGATTCGCGGCGCTCCAATTCGAGCAGCGTCTGGCTGCCCGGGGCCGCGCTCACCTACGACTTCACGGATCGCTGGCAACTGCTGGCGGGGGTTCACCGTGGATTTGCTCCCCTGGGGGGCGGTGCGACCGAAGAACAGGACCCGGAAACCAGCACGAACTGGGAACTGGGCGCCCGGTATCAGGGCGACCATGCGTTTGTCGAGGCAATTGGTTTCTACAGCGACTTCTCCGACTTCGTGCAGAACTGCTCGGTGGCGACGCCCTGCTCGGACGGTTCCACCTCCGGGACCTTCACGACAGGGGAGGCGGTCATCTCCGGACTGGAGGTGCGGGCATCCACGGGGGTGGACCTGGGATCCTTCCACGCGCCCCTGGAGGCCAGCTACACCTACACCCGTGCCGAGGCCAGCGCGGACAACCCGGCCTCGGGGCAGCAAAAAGGCGATCGCTTGCAGGGGATCCCGCGCCACCAGTTCAGCCTGCGAGGAGGCCTCGAGCACGCGAGCGGCTGGAACCACTACGCGGTCGTGAAGTACATCGACGCGACGTGTACCAGCGATGGCTGTAACCGGACCGGGGGCGCATTCGATCGGACCGAGTCGCTGACCACGGTTGATCTGGTGAGCGAGTACCCCCTGGGGAAGGACACCGACCTCTATGCGCGGGTGAGCAATGTGCTGGATGAGCAACAAATCATCTCCCGCTCCCCGGACGGTGCCCGGCCCAACGAACCGCGTACGTTCTCGGTCGGGTTAACGCACCGGTTCTGAGTCGGTGCCTCTTGAACCGCAGACCGCACCTTCCTCGGGTGCGGTCTTCTTGTATGGGAAACCGGAATCGGGAGCCCGTCACATTCTGGACGGCGGGGTTCCGGCAACACGGATCGTATGTTGGGCTTCGGGGTCGAATGCCCCGAGTGTCCCCGGTTCGACGGGTAACTGTCGGGTATTGGGGGCGAAGCGAGAAAGGACCCTTACGGTAAAGGAGAACACCATGTGGAAATCGCGACTGACGATCCTGATGCTTGCCCTGATGATGGCGCTGGGCAGTGCCACCCTCGCGGGGTGTGACAACCAGGGCCCGGCGGAAGAGGCCGGCGAGAACATCGATGACGCCATGGACGATGCGGGCGATTCGATGGAGGATGCCGGCGACGAGATCGAAGATACCTTCAGCAACTGATTTCCTGCCCTGCAGTACGTGAAAGCCCCGGCACGCGCAGCGTGTCGGGGCTTTTTTGTGGTGGGCCAGCGCCAGCTGGTCCGCCTGGGTGATGGATCCGGGGCAGGATCAGAGGCGGTCGTCACCCTCGGGTTCCAGGGAGCCGCCCTGCTCGTCCATCCCGTCATCCGTCGGGGGCTGCTGCATCTCGCCTTCCGGCGGCTGCTGTTGCTGCATGCCGTCTTGGGGTGGCGGGGCGCTCTGCATGCCGCCTTCACCGGTCTCGGGCTGTTCCTGCATCTGTTGCTCTTCGAACTCGTCCATGCCCATGTCGCCGTCGGAGCAGCCCATCAGGAAGACGAGGGGTGCGATGGCCATGGCGGCCAGGATTTTGGTGGAATGTTTCATGGAAACTCCTGTGTATCCGGGGTGAATGTGAACGGAAAAATGACGTTCAATCCAGTTGACCGGAATACCCCCTCATATGTTGCGAGAAGTTCATCACACTCCACCGTTTCGGTGAGGCGATCGTGGCGCTCATCACGTATCCCCGTGCGGTTTGTCGACGCATCACGAACCCGCCGCTACAGTGATGCCCAGGCAATTCACGGACCGTAGTGATGGCGCAATCCTCCCAACCCGACCCCCTCCTGGATCAGGCCCGCTCGGCCTGGGCCCGCGGTGAACACGACGCTGCGATGACCCTTTGGCGCCAGGGCGCCGAGGCGGGTGATCCGCAGTGCGCGTTTAATCTGGGCGTGCTGCTGGACGAGGGGCAGTACCTGCCCCGGGATCCGCTCGAGGCCGCGCAGTGGTACCAGCGCTCAGCCGAGGCCGGCTTCCCGGATGCGGCCTTCAACCTGGCGGTCCTGTTCGAACAGGGTGATGGGCCGGAGGCGAATCCCAACGAGGCAGCGCGCTGGTTCCATATTGCGGCAGAGCGCGGGAACGCCCAGGCCATGTTCAATCTGGGGCTCAAGTTCGACGAGGGCCGGGGCCTGCCGCAGGACCCGGAACAGGCGGCACAGTGGTACCTGCTGGCGGCCGAGGCTGGTGAGGGGCGTGGCGCGGCCAATCTCGCGCGTCTGTTCGCGATGGGCGAGGGCGTGGAGCGGTCCGACGTGTCGGCGTTCAAGTGGTATGCGATTGCCGCGGAGATGGGGGTCGCGAGCGCCGCGCGACACCGCGAGCGGGTCGCTCGCGAGCTGAGTCCGGAGCAGCGCCTGCATGCCGGTGAGCGTGCGCAGGAGTGGTTGCAGGGCCATTCGTCGCCCCGTCTGCAATAGCGGGTCGGGCGCTCGCATTGGGATGCCCCTGAGACTGAGAAAGGGGCAAGGCGTTGCGGTTGGCGTTGGGCTAGATCACTACGTTCAGTTCGCGGCGCGGCTCTTCGGCCGGGCCGGCTAGGCTGACCGCGAGTTCCACGCGACGGCGCAGGGCCTCGACACCACCACCGCTCAGCGGGCCGCCGTCCGCCGGCATGGCCTCGGCGGAATCATTGCCGCTGCGGAACGCCTCGATCTGGGCCGCCACGCGGGCGCGGGAGGCCATCTCCTGGTCCGATCGCGGGAAGGCCAGTCCCTGATCCTGTTCGGCATCACCGCGCCGGTTGTCGTCCTGTTCCGGGCGGTCTTCGAGCGGCCGGCGGGCTGCGCCGGCCTCCGGATCGTTCAGCGGGCGTTCGAAATCCGCCGGGGTGGAGAGTTGGCCCAGGCCCAGCCGGTCGCTTCCGGTCGGGCGTGTGCCGATCGGTATTGCAGCTGAGGGGTTGGAGACTGGGACTTCCATCGTGTGACTCGTCGAGCCCCCTGATCGTTACGTGGTCTTGTCGCCTGGATTCAGGCGCGCACATCCAGCAGTGAGCCGATCATTCGATCTTCGGCCTGCAAGGTCTTCACCGAGGCCTCGATCTGATTCTGGCTGGCGATCATGCCGACCTGGGCGCCCATGCCCTCGCGACTGCCCGCATTCTCGGTGGCCAACGTATGTGCCTGCTGGCGCATGCTGGTCATGCCCTTCTGAATGCCCGCGAGGGAGGTGCTGCCGTCGATCATCGTTTCGAACTCGTCATGGTTTTCGGTTGCAACCCTACGACCGAATTATAGATCAATTAGTTGCACTTCACCGGAAGCCCATCCGGGAAGGCGTTAGGAGGTGCCGAGCAAGCTTTGCAGGCGGGCTTGAACAGCCTCGCGGGCGCCGGCCTGTCGCGCCTGCCATGCAGCCAGACGCTCGCGGCGAGCCTGCCGATCAATCCCTTCCGCCAGGCGGGCAAGCACCTCTTCGGCCACCTGTTCGGGGTCCTCGCCGCGGGCGACCAGGCCGGTGTGTTCGGCCGCGATGCGCAGCCGGGTGGCGGCGTCCGGATGGCGCTCGTGCTGCGCGGGGCCGCAGATCACCGCGCTGCCACAGGCCAGTGGCAGCCCCAGGTCCGGAGGGGTCTCGCTGGCGGCCAGGGTGCCACCCGGCAGGGTCACGTCGGCGCAGGTGTAGGCGGCGTGCAGGGTCTCCGGGTCCTCGATGTAGTAGACCCGGTTCTTGCGCGGCACGAAGGACGTCATGAAGCGGTTGTGGCGGATGATCGGCAGGGAGTACTTGATCGCGTCGCGATAGACCGGCTCGTGGCGTGCCGGGTCGGCCGGGGCCAGCAGCAGGATGGCGGCGCTCTTGCGCAGGACCGCGAACAACACGGCGAAGGCGAAGGCCTCCTCGCCCGGGCCAGTATTGGGCGCCAGCAGGATCGGGTGACCCTTCTCGTGGTACTCGCGAAAACGCTCGCAGAACCCGTCATCTCCGGATGGCGCGGGCGGCAGTTCCACCGCCCCGGCGATCGGATCGCCGATCACCTCGACCGGGCCGGAGGGGGTAGCGACCGCGCGCGCAGCGAAGACCGTATTCCATTCGACGCCTGCCGCGCCGTCACCCTCGGCATTGATCCAGATGCGTGGCACGTGGACCGCGCCGAGGGCGGGTCCCAGGTCCAGATCGCCCGCGTGCAGGGGGCCGACGACCACGATGGCCCGCGGTTGCAGGCGCGCCAGGCGCATGGTGGCCAGTTCGGGGCGCATCGCCAGGGCCGGGAGGCCGTCGATCAGGCCCTCGACCTCGCGGTCCTGGCCACAGTCGGTGACGCCGAGGGCGATGGGGCCGACGGACCCGGCCAACGCCTGCAGCCAGTCGGCGGCGGTCTCCAGAGTGGCCCGCGGGGCCAGGACCAGGATGCGCCCGCTGCTTTCATCGGGGACGGAGCGGGCGGTGATCCAGGCAGACAAACGTGCGAACATGGTGGGCTGTTATCCGGTCGTCGGGCGAGCGCCGCATTATACGAGGCGCCGCACAGCGCCCGCCACGGGCGGGCTACACGTTGTCTCGAGGGGAATCGCGGAATGGGCATACGCTGGATCATCGGGCTGGTGGTGATGGGGGTCATCCTGGCCCTGGCCATGTGGGTCTATTCCAACCCCGGCGGGATGCGCAGCCAGCAGTTCTCCGATCTGCCCTGGCAGATCGAGGTGGGGGACCGCCAGCGCACCCGGGTGCTGGGGGTCGTGCTGGGCGAGACCACCATGGCGGATCTGATGCACCGCCTGCCGGTGCCGGATATCCGACTGTTCGTGGACGCGGACGGCTCGCGTTCGCTTGAGGCCTATTACGTGAACGCGCGCATCCCCCCATTCGAGGCCAACCTGATCCTGCGCCCGGATCTGGACGAGGCCGCGCTGGACCGGATTCAGTCCGAAGTCACCTCCGAGCGCCCGATGCCCAGTGGCGCCCGGCGCTACGGGCTGAGCGACAATGCCCTGACCTCGCTGGGCAACGTGCCGATCGTCGAGATGAGCTACATCCCCCGCGCGCAATGGACCGAGGACCTGATCACCAAGCGCTTCGGCGAGCCGCGCGAGCGAATGCGCATCGCCTCCGATCACAGCTACTGGCTCTACCCCGAGGAGGGGCTGGTTATCCTGGTCCCGCGGCGCGGCCGCGTGCTGATGCATTACGTCACCCAGGACCGCTGGGGGCAGACGGTGGAGCGCCTGCGCGATGAGGGGCGGCGCCGTCTGGGCGAGGATCACGGGGATCATGAGTGAGTCGAACCCGACGGATGACCGCCCGTTCTGGGAGCGCCCGCTCGAGAGCCTGACCCATGCCGAGTGGGAGGCCCTGTGCGATGGCTGCGGGCGCTGTTGCCTGCACAAGCTGGAAGACGAGGACTCGGGCGAGCTGGCCTTTACCTGGCTGGCCTGCGATCTGCTCGACTGCGAGACCGGCTACTGCTCCGACTACACGAACCGCCGCGACTTCGTGCCGGACTGCATCCAGCTGACCCGGAAGGACCTGCCGCACTATCACTGGCTGCCACCGACCTGCGCCTACCGGCTGCGATTCGAGGGCCACCCTCTGCCAGCCTGGCATCCGCTGCTGAGCGGCGATCCGGAGACGGTCCGCCGCGCCCGCGTTTCAGTGGCCGGGCGCGTGATCCGCGAGCAGGACGCCCCGGACCTGCCACTGATCGACTACGTCGTGGACTGGCCCGGCGAGGTGCCCGAGTCCGCGCGCCTGTGGCGCCCGGTGGTCCGTCTGCCGCGGGAGTAGCCATGCCGGAGGTGGTGGACCTGTTCGTCTACGGAACGCTCAAGCGGGGCTTTTCGAACCACCGGGCCTTTTGTGCGCGGGCGCTGAAGATCCGTGAGGCCGCCATTGCCGGCTATCTGTGCGAGTTGCCCGTGGGCTACCCGGCCGTCCGTATTCCGCAGGAACGCATCCTGCTCGAAGCGGGGCCCGACCCCACGCGGGATGCATTACGTCAGCGTCACCACGAGGCCTCCCTGCACTGCGAACGGCCCGATGAGGGATGGGGTCGCGTCCAGGGCGAATGGATCCGCCTGCCCGACCCGGCCTGCACCCTGCCGCCAGTGGACGCCCTCGAAGGCCTGTGCCGCGACGGCCGCGGGGAATATCGCCGCGCGCTGGTTCCCGCC
Source organism: Thioalkalivibrio sp. ALM2T (assembly GCF_000381505.1). NCBI lineage: Bacteria > Pseudomonadati > Pseudomonadota > Gammaproteobacteria > Chromatiales > Ectothiorhodospiraceae > Thioalkalivibrio > Thioalkalivibrio sp. ALM2T. The sequence continues at coordinate 88,446 of NZ_KB906565.1, read as the reverse complement.
TGGACGGAGGAGGGACCCCGGGCCCTCTGGGTGTACTGGATGCCGCAATTGCCGCCCGATGCGCGCTACCTGCCGGATGGGGTCTGGTCGGCGCGGTCTTGATCCGTACGGCGTGCTCATTACGCGGTGCTGGGGCGCCGGTGGCACGGTCCGTCAGCGGTAGGATGCCGATGAGCGCAGCGAATCGCATCGGGTGGAGCCTGGGGTGAGTGCTACGTCTTGAACGATGCGATTCGCTGCGCTCATCGCATCCTACGGTTTCTCTGGTATTCGTGGTTCCGGGGAGGGGCTAGCCGGCGGAGGCGAGGAGTTCGCGGGCGTGGGTGCGGGTGGTCTCGGTGAGCTGGGTGCCGCCGATCAGGCGGGCCAGGGCCTCCACGCGGCGTTCGTCGTCCAGCGGCTGGATTGCGGTGCGGGTGCCGTCCTTGGCGTGGCTCTTTTGTACCTCCAGTTGGTGGTGCGCCTGGGCGGCGACCTGGGCCAGGTGGGTCACGCACAGGACCTGATGGCGCTCGCCCAAGCTGCGCAGCTTGCGCCCGACCACCTCGGCGACCGCGCCACTGATGCCGCTGTCGACCTCGTCGAAGATCAGCGTAGGCACCGTCTGTTGCTCGCTGGCCAGTACCTGTAGCGCCAGCCCGATGCGCGAGAGCTCGCCGCCAGAGGCGACCTTGGCCATCGGCTGCGGCGCAGCACCGGGGTTCGCGGCCACGCGAAATTCAATGTGGTCCACGCCGTGGGCCTGCGGCTTTTCGGCGGGCTCGACCCCGATCTCGAAGTGGCCGCCAGCCATGCCCAGTTCCTGCATGGTCTCGGTGACCGACTGGCCGATGCGGCTGGCGGCCTTCCGGCGGGCCTGAGTGAGTTTCGTGGCAGCGGTATCGAAGGCCGCGCGGGTCTGCTGCTCGCGGGCCTCCAGGGCCTCAACGGTCTGATCGCCGTTTTCCAGGGCATCCAGTTCCGTGTGCAGTTCATCGAACAGGCCCGGCAGGGCCTCGGGGTCGATCCGGTGCTTGCGCGCCAGGCGCAGGTATTCGCTGACGCGAGTATCCAGCTCGGCGAGACGTTCCGGATCCAGCTCGATGCCGTCGGCCAGGCGGCGCAGGTGGTCGCCGGCCTCATCGACCTGGATGCGGGCGGATTCCAGCAGCTCGACCGCCGGACTGACCCGTTCGTCGTGTTGCGCGGCGTCCTGCAGGGCGTGCAGGACCTGGCCCAGCTGCGTGTCCAGCCCGCTGTCCTCCTCGATCTGCTGGCTGGCGGTCTGCAGGGCGGTGAGTACCTCGGTGCCGTGGGCGAGCTGGTTTTGTTCGGTCAACAGTCGGGGGTATTCGTCCTGTACCGGGGCCAGCTCGGCCAGTTCTCCGCTCTGGAAGCGCAGCAGGTCGAGGCGGTCGGAGGTGTCGGCCTGGGCCTCGCGTGCCTGGTCCAGCGCGCTCGCCGCATCGCGCCAGGCGCGGTAGGCCTCGCGGACATCGCGCGTCGGGTTGCCGTCGAGGAAGCCGTCCAGCCAGTGGCGCTGGGTATCGCGCTGTAGGAGCTGCTGATGCGCGTGCTGGCCGTGGATGTCCACCAGCCATTCGCCCAGGGTGCGCAGCTGACCCACCGCGACCGGGCGCCCGTTGATCCAGGCGCGGCTCTTCCCCTGGCGGGTCAGCACGCGGCGCAGCAGCACGTGATCGTCGTCCGCCTCGGCCAGGTCCTGTTCGGCCAGCCAGGCGCTGGCCGGGCCCTTGGCGGGCAGGGCGAACTCGGCCGACAGATCGGCCTGTTCGGCACCCTCGCGCACCATGCCGGCGTCGGCGCGGTCGCCCAGTAGCTGGCCGATCACGTCGATCAGGATGGACTTGCCGGCCCCGGTCTCGCCGGTCAGAGCGCTCAGGCCGGTGTCCAGCTCCAGTTCCAGCCGGTCGATGATCGCGAAGTCGCGGATGCTGATCAGATGCAACATGGGATCAGGGCTGCTCGCCCCAGCGCAGCTTGGTGCGGAGCACGCGCAGGAAGTGGTGTTCGCGGGGGTGGATCAGGGTCAGGGCCTGTTCGCGGCGATGGATGCGCAGCAGGTCGCCGGGGGCGAAGTCCACGTTCTCCTGGCCATCCAGTGCGACCTGGGCTGGGGAGCGGCTGCCGCTGGACAGGCGGATCTCGATCGTGGAGCGGCCGCTGACGACCAGCGGGCGGTGATTCAGGCTGTGCGGGCAGACCGGCACCAGCACCATCGCGTCCAGCTGCGGGGTCAGGATCGGCCCGCCGGCGGACAGCGCGTAGGCGGTGGAACCGGTGGGGGTCGCGATCACCAGGCCGTCGGCCCGCAGGCGTCCGACATCCATGCCGTCGATCGCGGTGTCGAATTCGATAATGCGCACCACGCTCAGCACGTGGAGGACGACGTCATTCAGGGCGATCCCGCGGTGGATGGTGACGCCGTCGCGGATCAGCTCGGCCTCGAGCATGGCCCGGGGTTCGCGCTCGAAGGCGCCATCCAGGACCTCGCCCAGTTCCTCCGGGGCGGTGTCGGGGGAGACATCCACCAGGAAGCCGAGCCGGCCGAGGTTGATCCCCAACAGCGGGGTGTCGGCATCCGCGGTGACGCGGGCCGTGGCCAGCAGTGTCCCGTCGCCGCCGATCACGATGAGAAGGTCTACCGCGTGGGCCAGCTCGTCCAGCGGCAGGAGCCCGACGCTGTCCGGCCGCTCGAAGCCGTCGATCTCCTGTTCCATGAAGACCTGGCGGCCGCGCTCCTGCAGCAGACCCACCAGGGTCGCGACCAGGGGTGCGGTACGCGAGTCGCTGGACTTGCCGACCAGTCCGACCTTGTTGAAGTCTGGCATCATGCCGGCATTATCCGGAAAAGGGACCGCGACTGCACCCGGGGTTTCTTGACCTGATTCCCGCACGATCCAAGACTGAACCCTTTAAGCACTCGACCGAGTGGAGCGCTGACGATCCATGGAAAACGCAACGATCAATCTGGACGCCAGGGCCCGCACCCTGTTGCGGACCCTGATCGAGAGCTATATCCGGGATGGCCAGCCCGTCGGTTCGCGCACCCTGGCCCGGACCTCGGGCCTCAGCGTGAGCGCGGCCACCGTGCGCAACGTGATGGCGGATCTCGAGGATATGGGGCTGATCCATTCGCCGCATACCTCGGCCGGGCGCATACCGACCCCGGCCGGTTACCGGCTGTTCGTCGACAGCCTGCTGGAGGTGCGCAATCCCTCGCCGGAGGATATCCGTGCGATCCAGTCGGGGTTCGATCCGAGTGCCAGCACCCAGGACCTGATGGACGCCACCAGCAACCTGCTGTCGCGGGTCACGCGCATGGCCGGGATGGTGCGCCTGCCGCGGCATCGCAACGTGGCGCTCAGTCAGATCGAGTTCCTGCGCCTGGGCGAGGGCCGCATCCTTGCGATCCTGGTGATCGACGGCAAGGAGGTGCAGAACCGGGTACTGGAACTGGACCGTGACTTCAGCCAGGACGAACTGCAGCGCATGGCGAACTACCTGAATGCCCATCTGGCCGGCAAGAGCCTGCATGCGGTGCGCGCCGAGCTGTTACGCGAGATGCGTGACGTGCGCGACGATCTGGACGCAATGATGCTGGCGGCGATCGACCTGGGCGAGAAGGCGGTGGGCGACGAGGACCCGGACGATGTGGTCGTGGCCGGCCAGACCCACCTGCTCGGCTACGAGGAGCTGGCGGATATGGCCCGCCTGCGTCAGTTGCTGGAGGCCTTCAACGAGAAGCAGGAGATCCTCGGTATTCTCGACCAGTGCATCCGCGGCGACCGGGTGCAGATCTTCATCGGCCGCGAATCGGGGCTCGACTGGTTCGAGAACTGTTCGGTGGTGACTGCGCCCTACAGTGTCGACGGCGAGGTGGTAGGCGTGCTCGGGGTGATCGGTCCCACGCGGATGTCCTACGACCGGGTGATCCCGATTGTGGACGTGACGGCCCGCCTGCTGGGCTCGGCGCTGGGCGATCACCCGGTGGATGATTCCAAGTAGCGGCCCCTTGAAACCGGGGGGAATGCCCCCAGCATCCAGATAGACAACCCAATCCACCCTGTCCGCCGGTGATCGGCGCGGCGGGCGATTTTGTTTTTCATTGATTTGCGAGGCCAGCATGTCCGAACAGCGGGAACCCCAGGAACAGCCGGAAGAACTCGAGACCCGGAACGAGGAGGCCCCCGAGGCCGAGGGTGGCACGGATGATCGGCTGCAGGAGCTCGAGGCCCTGGCCGAAGAGCGCCGCGACCAGGCCCTGCGGGCCCAGGCCGAGCTGGAGAACCAGCGCCGCCGCTTCGAGCGCGAGCTGGAGAACGCGCACAAGTACGCAATGGAGAAGTTCGCTGCCGAAATGCTGGAGGTGGGCGACTCGCTGGAACTGGGGCTGCAGGCGGCGCGCGAGTCCAAGGATGTCGAGCGCATCATCGAGGGCGCCGAGCTGACCCTGAAAAACCTGACCCGGGTGTTCGAGAAGTTCGGCATCCAGTCCGAGGACCCGACCGGGCAGCGCTTCGATCCGGAGCGTCACCAGGCGATGTCCATGCAGGAAGACCCGGAGAACCCGCCGAACACCGTGGTGGCCACCATGCAGAAGGGGTACCGGTTGCAGGACCGCGTGCTGCGCCCGGCGATGGTGGTGGTCTCCAAGGCGCCGACCTCGCCGAACATCGACGAAAGCGCCTGACGCCGTCTTTTCGGGCCGGTTTTCGGGGTATCGGACACGCGGCCCCTTGAAAACCCGGCCCGGGGCCCCAGATTCCCGTACAAGTTGGCAGAGAAACACGCTCTGCAGCGCAAAATTTTTCGCATCAGGAGATTTCAGTCATGGGCAAGATCATTGGTATTGACCTCGGGACCACCAACTCCTGCGTCGCCGTAATGGAAGGCGACCAGGCCAAGGTCATCGAGAACGCGGAAGGCACCCGCACCACCCCGTCCATCGTCGCGTTCAGTGACGACGGCGAGGTGCTGGTTGGCCAGTCCGCGAAGCGCCAGGCGGTCACCAACCCCCAGAACACCGTGTTCGCTTCCAAGCGCCTGATCGGTCGCAAGTTCCAGGAAGACGAGGTCCAGAAGGACATCAAGCTCGTCTCCTACAACATCGTGAAAGCCGACAACGGTGACGCCTGGATCGAGGTGCAGGGCAAGAAGATGGCCCCGCCGGAGATCTCCGCGCGCGTGCTGCAGAAGATGAAGAAGACCGCCGAGGACTATCTCGGCGAAGAGGTCACCGAGGCCGTCATCACCGTCCCGGCGTACTTCAACGACTCCCAGCGTCAGGCAACCAAGGACGCCGGCAAGATCGCCGGGCTCGAGGTCAAGCGCATCATTAACGAGCCGACCGCGGCCGCGCTCGCCTATGGCATGGACAAGCAGCGCGGGGATCGCAAGATCGCCGTGTACGACCTGGGTGGCGGTACCTTCGACGTCTCGATCATCGAGATCGCCGAGGTGGATGGCGAGCACCAGTTCGAGGTACTGGCGACCAACGGGGACACCTTCCTCGGTGGCGAGGACTTCGACAACCGCCTGATCGACTACCTGGTCGACGAGTTCAAGAAGGACCAGGGCATCGATATCAAGGGCGATCCGCTGGCGATGCAGCGCGTGAAGGAGGCCGCCGAGAAGGCCAAGATCGAGCTGTCCTCCAGCCAGCAGACCGAGGTGAACCTGCCGTACATCACCGCCGACAACACCGGGCCCAAGCACCTGGCGCTGAAGATCACCCGCGCCAAGCTGGAAAGCCTGGTCGATGACCTGGTCAAGCGCTCCATCGAGCCGTGCAAGGTCGCGCTGAAGGATGCCGGCCTGTCCGCCTCCGAGGTGGACGACGTGATCCTGGTCGGTGGCCAGACCCGCATGCCCAAGGTGCAGGAAGCGGTGCAGGCGTTCTTCGGCAAGGAGCCGCGCAAGGACGTGAACCCGGACGAGGCCGTTGCGGTCGGTGCCGCGGTGCAGGCCGGCGTGCTGGGTGGCGACGTCAAGGACGTGCTGCTGCTGGACGTGACCCCGCTGTCGCTCGGGATCGAGACGATGGGCGGCGTGATGACCAAGCTGATCGAGAAGAACACCACGATCCCGACCCGGGCCAATCAGGTGTTCTCCACCGCCGAGGACAACCAGACCGCGGTGACCGTGCACGTGCTGCAGGGCGAGCGCGACATGGCCAGCGCCAACAAGTCGCTGGGTCGCTTCGACCTGCAGGACATCCCGGCCGCGCCGCGTGGTGTGCCGCAGATCGAGGTCACCTTCGACATCGACTCCAACGGCATCCTGAACGTCTCGGCCAAGGACAAGGCGACCGGCAAGGAGAACAAGATCGTCATCAAGGCCTCCTCCGGCCTGTCCGACGAGGAAGTCGAACAGATGGTCAAGGACGCCGAGGCCCACGCCGAGGACGACAAGAAGTTCCAGCAGCTGGTCCAGGCGCGCAACCAGGCCGACGGCCTGGTGCATTCGGCCGAGAAGTCCCTGAAGGATCTGGCAGACCAGGTCTCCGACGACGAGCGCACCGCGATCGAGTCGGCGGTGGCCGAGACCAAGACCGCGATGGAAGGCGATGACCCCGAGGCGATCGAGCAGGCCGCGCAGAAGCTGGCCGAGGTCTCCGGCAAGCTGGCCGAGAAGGCCTATGCCCAGGGTGCGGACGCCGCGGGCGAGGCCGGGGCCGAGCAGGCCGAAGGTGGCCCGCAGGGCGACGATGTCGTGGACGCCGAGTTCGAGGAAGTCGACGACGACCAGAAAAAGCAGGGCTGATGCCACAGCCGGCGGGACGCTTGGCGTCCCGCCGGAACTGTTTGAACGCCGCGCCCGGGGTATTAGGGAAACACTGATTAATGTACACGCTCGCGTTGGTACCCCAGGTTTTCCGAGACAAGGCGCGTCGTGCAGCGGGTAGTGGTTCTACCCGCTAGCGGCGCAACGCAGGATCGGGGAACCTGGGGTACCAACCCCACAATCCATTGAAAAGCAGGGGCTCGGCCGCTTTTGCGCGCGCACGGCGTTGCGGCTCCCTTGTGCAGAATGACTGCACGGCAGTCACCGCGCCTTGTTCGCACGCAAAAGCGACTCGAGCGCGAGCGTGTACATTAATCAGTGTTTCCCTGGTGACTCCGGGCGTTTGCGTGAAGGCATTCCGCGTTTGCGCGCACGAATCAGCAGGGAATGACCATGTCACAACGCGACTATTACGAGGTGCTGGGCGTCTCCAAGGACGCCTCGGCCGCCGATATCAAGAAGGCCTTTCGCCGCCTGGCGATGAAGCACCACCCCGACCGTAACCCCGGGGATGCGGAGGCCGAGGCCAAGTTCAAGGAGGCGCGCGCCGCCTATGACGTCCTCAGCGACGACCAGAAGCGCGCCGCCTACGATCGCTACGGCCATGCCGGCGTGGATGGCTCGGCCGGGGGCTTTGGCGGGGGCGCCGGGGCTTCCAACTTCAGTGACATCTTCGAGGACATCTTTGGCGATATCTTCGGAGGTGGCGGGGGCGGCCGCGGGCAGCGGGCCTATCGTGGCTCCGACCTGCAGTACAACCTGGACCTGACCCTGGAAGAGGCCGTGTTCGGCACCGAGGTGAAGGTCCGTATCCCGACCACCGTCAGCTGCGAGGCCTGTGATGGCTCGGGCGCCGAGCCGGGGACCTCGCCGGAGACCTGCCCGACCTGTAATGGGGTCGGCCAGGTGCGTATCCAGCAGGGCTTCTTCTCGGTGCAGCAGACCTGCCCGCGCTGCGAGGGCGCGGGCAAGGTCGTCTCCAGCCCCTGCAAGTCCTGCCACGGCAAGGGTCGAGTGCAGGAGCAGAACACCCTGGACGTGAAGATCCCGGCCGGGGTGGACAGCGGTGACCGCATCCGCCTGGGAGGCCAGGGCGAGGCCGGCATGAACGGCGGCCCGCCGGGTGATCTGTACGTGCAGGTACGGGTCAAGCCGCACAAGTTGTTCCGGCGCGAGGGCTCGGATCTGCACTGCGAGGTGCCGGTGTCGTTCGCCACGGCCGCTCTGGGCGGCGATTTGGAAGTGCCGTCGCTGGATGGCCGGGTCAAGCTGAAGGTCCCCGCGGAGACCCAGACCGGCAAGCAGTTCCGGGTCGGTGGCAAGGGCGTGAAGTCCGTGCATGGCGGCGGGGTCGGTGACCTGATCTGCCGCGTGGTGGTGGAGACGCCGATCAACCTGACCAAGGAGCAGAAGCAGCTCCTGCGCCAGTTCGAGGAATCCACCCAGGCCGGCGGTACCAAGCACAGCCCGCAGGCACACTCCTGGCTGGACGGCGTCAAGGGGTTCTTCGAGGACCTGAACTTCTGGTCCAAGTAGTCCCGCAGGGCAAGGACGATGGTTCGCACCGGCCCCGGTTTTCACCGGGGCCGGTTGCGTTGGGGGCGTGCTCAGCCCTCCATGAAGCCCCTTGCTCTGCGGACTCGATTTTCGTGCCAGACGACACGGGGTTACGGAGGAAAACGCTGTGCAGGAAGACGGGATGGGCGACCGCATAAGCGCCGCCGGTTCCTCACACCCCTGGGTCTAGCTGTGAAGCGCCCTTGACCTGCCCGGTGCCCCGTGTCCTCTGCGCGTTCTGTGGGAGAAGCCGGAGTCCGCGAGATGGGGGCTCAGGTCGAGGTGAAATCGAAGGTGGGGGCGGGCATCGGTGCCTGCAGGAAGTAGCCCTGAACGAGGTTCACGTTCAGGCTGTAGAGCACGGCGAGCACGCTGGCGTCCTCGACATAGGGCACGATGACCTGCTTGCCCTTGGCATGCGCGGCATCGGTATGCTCGCGGATCAACTGCTGGTTTTCCTCGCTCTCGGCCAGGTTCTTCACGTAGGACGGGTCCAGCTTGATGTGATCCGCCTCCAGGTGCTGCAGGAGCTGGAACGGGTTCAGCCCGCTGCCGAAGTCGTCGATGCACAGATGGCCGTGCATTTCCTGCAGCCCGCGGGCGACGTGGATCGCCGGCTTCAGGTGGGTAACCACGGTGGGTTCCTTCAGCTCGACGACCACGTTGTCGGCGGGGATGCGCATGCCGTGCAGGTCGTCGTGCAGCCAGCTGACCACGGAGGGGTCGCCCAGGGAGCCGTTGGTCAGTTTGAGGAAGAACTGGGTGGTCGGGTCTTTCTTCAGCTGTTCCGTCAGCATCTGCAGCGCAGTCTTCAGGACCCAGCGGTCGATGGGTGCCGCCATCTCGGTGCGCTCGGCACTGGGCAGGAAGGCATCCGGCTCGTGGATATGTCCCTCGGCGTCACGCAGGCGCACGAAGACCGAGTAGCGCGGGCGATCGGCACCGTGCAGGTTCACGATCGGCTGATACAGCAGTTCCAGGCGGTCGTGTTCCAGGGCGTCCTGAATGCGCAGCTTCCACTGCTGGTCGTTCTGCGCCTGGGTCATCTCGCCCTCTGCCGGACGGAAGAAGCGGTGGTTTCCGCCCCCGGCCTCCACGGCCTCTTGCAGGGCGCGGTCGGCGTGGGTCAGCAGTTCTTCGGTATCCACCGCCGTCTCGTCGGCGATCACGATGCCGGCCGACAGGCTGCAGTTGGTCGAGGCGTTGCCGAGCTCGAAGACACGTCCGGTGACCGCTTCCATCAGACCGTGGATGCGGGCCTCCACCTCGTTGCGCCGGGTGTCGGGGACCACGATCCCGAAGTGCTCGGCCTCCAGGCGTGCGGCGATGGCCGGGTCGGGAAAGTGGTCCTCGATCAGCTTGCCGATATCGGCAAGCAGAAGATCGCTGGCGGACATGCCGACGTTGGCCCGGATCTCGGGGAAACGGTCCACCGCGAGGGTGACCAGGGCGAAGGGCTTTTCCGATTGCGCGGCCTGGCTCTGTGCGGTCTCGATCATCCCGGAGAAGTGCTGGCGGTTGTAGAGCCCGGTGACCAGGTCACGCTGCGAGAGGTAGTCGATCTTCTCGGCCAGCTCCGGATCCTCCTGGGCCGAGTCCAGCAGCACCTGGGTGCAAGCCTCCCCCTCGACGCTGGCGGTGGACAGACGCAGGTTGGCCTCGAACGGCGTGCCGTCAAACGCCTGCAGCTGGAAGGCCTGATGGGTCTGGTCACCTTCCTCGCCACTCTGGAAGCGGCGCAGCAGGCCCTTCAGTTCGTCGCGGCTCTCCGGGGCGATCAGGTCCATCAGCGGCAGGCCTTCCACTTCCTCCGGATCGGCAATCCCGAAGCGCTCGCGCCAGGACGCGTTGGCATAGATGTGCATGCCCTCGTGCACGTAGGCGATAGCGTCGCGCGAGTTGTCCAGCAACAGTTGGCAGCGGCGTTCGGACTCCTGCAGCGATGCGTCCATGCGTCCCATCCGCTGGCGCAGCTGGAACTGCTCGGCAGCGCGCACCGCAAGGATGCCGGCCAGCTCGTGCAGTTCGTGATCGACGACTGCATAGGCGCCGGCCTCGTAGTCGTCTATGCGCGCGGGTTCAGGGCGCTCGGTCATGATGACCAGCGGGGTACGTCGACCGGATGCGTGCAGTGCCGCGTCGACGTGTTCCCGGGTCAGGGCCAGGCCGGGTTCGATCAGGACGATCACGTCGAAGCGCCGGCCCTCCAGCGCCTCGGCCAGGGCGTCGCTACCGGATACCTGCTCCGGCCGGATCGCGCTGCCGCGGGTCCGGATACTGCTGATGACCTCTTCAGCCCGGTTCGGGTTGCTGGTTACGAAGAGCGTGCGAATCGTTTCGTTCATGGGGCTAGTCGTCGCGGTTGCGGGTGGTGAATGGCGGTCCGTCGTCATCCACGATGGCCGGTCCGTTGGCGATGTCGGGCGTCTCGCCAGCCGGTTGGCGGACCTCCAGGGCGGTCATGCGGCACCCGACCTCGGTAAACAGCGTAGTGCCCGTGCGCTCGCTGTCCAGTTCCAGAACACGGGCGCGCTTGTTCAGCCAGCAGACGACACGTTGTTCATGATCGAACACCTGCGCCGGCAGGAACAGTACCGCGCCATCGGCATCGGTGCGCTGCGGGGCGAACAGTCCTGATTGCGGGACCCCCGCCGCCATGCCATTGCGGAAATCCTGAATCTGCATGGGCAGGCAGCGATCGGCGAGAAATTCCACACCGATGCTGATCAGACTGCCGGCCTGGTCGTCGAAGCGAATCCAGCGCAGGACCCCGATGGTCCAGCGATGACCATCCACGGCACGCAAGCCGACGAGGTCCCCGATCAGCAAGGGCTGTTGGGGGCTGTCCAGGCGCAGACGCACGCCGCCGGCGCCGATGTCGTCCACCTGCCAGTGTTCCGGGGGGTGACGCTTGGTGATCGGTCCCGTGGGTTCATCGCGGGCGGCGATCTCGAGCCCGCGCCCGACATCCTCCCAGGCGGTCGCGGCGGTATTCGGCGAGTCGTCCGCAAGTGGCTTCAGGTCGCGCTCGCGGACGGAACGGTGCGGGCTGTCTACCAGGGCGAGATCCGAACCGCGCAGCGCGGCCTTCGACATTTCGAACACGCTGACGCCGCGGTCGCGTTCGTGCAGGGATTTCAGGCCGGTCTCCGGCGCTTCCGCTGCCCCGGTGGTCTCGGTCTCGGACCCACGCCGGCTGCTCATCTCCATCAGCAGGAAATCATGGATACGTTCCAGGCCCATCACGCAGATCCGCTGCAGGTCGCTGGCGCTCTCGCGACTGTGACGGCGGGTCGGCAGGTTCGACCACAGGCGCAACAAATGTTCGGCCAGCGGCTGTCCCTCGCCGCGGCCGCGCGGTTCCAGGTCGTCGGGGCGTTCACGAAGGGCGTCCAGCGCCGGCGTCAGTTCAATGAAGCAGGCGGGTTCGGTCGCCGGCGTCCCGCGCAGGGCCAGGCCCGGGGCGTGGTCGCGGTCGAGATCACAGCGCAGTACGGGAAGATCGGGGTGCTGTTCCGGGTCGGGGGCGGGGGTGCAGGCAAGGCGCAGGGTGTTGGCCCAGCGAGCCAGCAAGTCCATTTCGCCCATCTTCATCGCATTGGGGTCGGTGCTGCCCAGTATCATCAGCCGTGCGCTCATGGCTTCGATGCGGTCCACCTCCAGCGGGCCGAAGCGCTTGTCGGTGGCGGGCCGCTCGTCGGCGATTCCCTGCTCACGCGCCAGGCGCAGCACATCGAACAGCCGCTGCCAGTGGCCCGGCGGCACGGACTGGTACAGCCGCCAGTGGTGCATGCTCAGGGTCCCAAGCAGTGCGACTGCGGCCTGCAGGGGTGCCGTCAGGCGTTCCGCATGACGGTTGTCGTGCGGGTCCGCGCGTTCGCGGACCACCAGCAGCTCCGCGGTGAGGAGGGCGCGCACGGCGGCGCTGTAAACATCGGCACGCTTGCGGCTGCGGTTCCCCAGCGGCAGGGGCCGCTGGCGCAGCAGTCGCTCCACGGCCGGGAGTAGCGGCAGGAGATGATCTTCCAGTATTGCGACCAGCGTGGCTCGGGTTCCGGGGCGAAGTACGATCGCGTTCAGCCCGTCGAGGGCCTCGCGGATGCGCTGGATGCCGAGCTCCGGCTCGCTGCCGGGCAGCTCCGCACACCAGGTGTCCAGTGCTTGCGGGGTCTGGTGGGGGAAGCTGTCGGGACCGGCCGGTTGGGTGGGCAGCTCGGGCAGGGCTTGCAGCATGGGCGTGTCCAGTGGTTGCTGGGCCGGTTGCAGGATTCTGGCGCTACTTTAGCAGCAAACCGCGCAATCGGTGTGGGTGCCGGTGGGGCTCATTTATGCGCAGGAAACGGTGTCTGCAGGGTCTTGCCGGGTTCTCCGGCGATCTCGCGCGCCAGTCGCGGGACCAGGTAGCCCGGCAGGCGGGCGTGCAGGGCGCGGTAGAGTTCGCGCGCGCGGGCGTCCGGTACCTCGAAGTGGGCTGTGCCGCGGGTGCGGTCGAGCTGGTGCAGGTAGTAGGGCAGCACGCCCAGGCGGAAGCCGGCCTCCTGGAGTTCAGTCAGGGTCTCGGTGTCGTCGTTGATGCCGGCCAGCAGTACCGCCTGGTTGAGCAGCGTGACCCCGGCGGTGCGCAGGCGATCGATCGCTGCATCGGCCGGTGCGGCGAACTCGCTCGGGTGATTCGCGTGCAGCACCAGGATGTGCTGCAGACGGCCCTTGCCGAGCCAGGCCAGCAGGCGGTCGTCGACCCGTTCCGGCAGCACCACCGGCAGGCGTGTATGGATGCGCAGGCGCTCGAGGTGCGGGATGTTTCCGAGCCGGTCCGTCAGCCGTTCCAGGCGGGTATCCGACAGGCTCAGCGGGTCGCCGCCGCTGAGGATAACCTCGCGGATGTCCGGATGCGCGGCAATGTAGTTCAGCGCGGGCTCCCAGTCGTCCCGGGCCGGATTGTGGTCGGCATAGTCGAACTCACGGCGGAAGCAGTAACGGCAGTGGATGGCGCAGGCCCCGGTGGTCAGCAGCAGGGCGCGGCCGTGGTACTTGTGTACCACGCCGGGGGCGGCCAGCGCGTCGTGATCGCCGACCGGGTCACTGACGAACCCCGGCGACTCGATGGCCTCGCGCGCGTCCGGCAGGGCCTGCAACAGCAGGGGATCCCGTGGGTCGCCGGGGCGGATGCGGGCCAGGTAGCTCTCCGGGATGCGGGTGCGAAACAGCCGGTGCCCGGCCTGCATGCCCGGCAGGGACTCGGGCAGCAGTCCCAGGCGTGCGGCCAGGGTCTCGGGATCGGCGATCGCGCGCGCCAGTGCCTGCTGCCAGGCCGGTGTGGATGCCGGTTCGGGTGGCTGGGTTCCGCGCGGCTCGCGCGTTATCATGACGGGCTTTGTGGGCATGAATCGTTTCCGGATGGGGCGGCATGTCCGCGCCACGCATCATCGAGGGACAGCGCGTAATGGCAACCTACAGTACCAACGAATTCAAGGCCGGTCTCAAGCTCCTGCTGGATGGTGACCCGCAGGCCATCGTGGAGAACGAGTTCGTCAAGCCGGGCAAGGGCCAGGCCTTCAGCCGGGTCAAGCTGCGCAATCTGCGTACCGGTCGGGTGCTGGAGAAGACCTTCAAGTCCGGCGAGTCGGTGGAGGCCGCCGACGTGATGGATACCGAGATGCAGTATCTCTACAACGATGGCGAGTTCTGGCACTTCATGGTGCCGGACACCTTCGAGCAGTATGCCGTCGGCGAGGCCGCACTGGGTGATTCCGGGCAGTGGCTGAAGGAGCAGGATATTTGCACGGTGACCCTGTGGAACGGCGAGCCGCTCTCGGTGGTGCCGCCGTCCTTCACCGAGCTGAAGATTACCCAGTGCGATCCGGGCCTGCGTGGTGACACCGCGCAGGGCGGCACCAAGCCGGCCACGCTGGAGAGCGGCGCGGTGGTCAAGGTTCCGTTGTTCGTCGAAGAGGGCGAGACGGTGAAGGTGGATACCCGCAACGGCGAGTACGTCTCGCGCGTGTGAGCCGAACCCCGGCTGGCCCTGCGACATGACCGACTGGCGTCCGGGTGCGGCGCCGGCCCGCGCGGCGCGCGCCCGCCTCCTGGCCGGGCTGCGGGCGTTCTTCGCGGCCCGCGGGGTGCTCGAGGTCGAGACCCCGATCCTGAGCCGGGGCGCGCCGCAAGATCCAATGCTGGAGAGCTGGGAGGCGCAGGCCCCCGGCGGCGAGCGCGGCTACCTGCAGACCTCGCCGGAATACCCGATGAAGCGCCTGCTGGCGGACGGCGCCCCGGATATCTACCAGATCGCACGGGTGTTCCGCGGCGGTGAATCCGGCCCGCGGCACAACCCTGAATTCACTCTGTTGGAGTGGTATCGCCTGGCCCTGGACCACCACGCACTGGCGCGCGAGGTGGTGGCCCTGATCGCGGACCAGGCCGCGCAGTCTCCCGTTTGGCACGCGCCCCGGGGTTGTGAGGCGATCGCCTATGCCGATCTGTTTCGCTCGACTTTGGGGGTGGACCCGGCGGAGACGAATGCCGCGGAGCTGGAACGGGTCGCGGGGGACCACGGGCTGGTCATCCGCGGCGGGCTCGATCGGGATGGCTGGCTGGATGCCCTGATCAGCTTGGTGATCGCGCCGGGTTTCCCGCCGGACCGGCTGACAATCCTGTTCGACTACCCCGAGAGCCAGGCCGTGCTCGCGCGCCCTTGCGCGGACCGGCCGGGCTATGCCGCCCGTTTCGAGCTCTACTGGGGCGACCTGGAACTGGCCAACGGCTATCACGAACTGACCGACCCCGCAGTGTTTCGCCAGCGCCGCGAGCGGGACATCGCTCAGCGCCGCGCGCGCGGCCAGCCCCTTCCGCCCGTGGACGATCACCTGGAGGCGGCGCTGGAGTCAGGTCTGCCGGACTGCGCGGGCGTGGCCCTGGGCGTGGACCGGCTGTTGATGTGTCTGTTGGGGGTGTCGCGTATCGATCAGGTGATCGATTTCCCCTGGGCGTGACGAAGCCCACCCGGAGGGCTTGTCGCGGCCGGGATGGCGGCACACTATAGGGGCCGTTGCCGAAGGCTCTCATGCAGGATGGCTGGTCTCAATGTCCCCTTGTCGTTTTTCGCGTCGCCCCGGGCCCCGGTCCGGACCTTCTTGGTGTTTCGTATCGGTCGCTCTGATCCTGTTGTTGTGGCTGGCACCGCTGGCCGCACAGGCTCAGTTCGAGCATCTCCCGGGACCGCTGCAGCGGGCGATCGAGAGTCAGCGTCTGCCGGCGGCAAATGTGGGCCTGTGGGTGCAGAGGATGTCCGATGGCGCGGTCCTCGCGCGCCTGAATGCCGATCAGCCGTACAACCCAGCCTCCACCATCAAGCTGGCCACCTCGCTGGCGGCCCTGCACGAGTTGGGGCCGGAGTACACCTGGACCACCGAGGTGTGGGCCACGCGTCCGGTGCGCGACGGTGTATTGCGCGGCGATCTGGTGATCCGCGGGACCGGGGACCCCGGCATGGTCAGCGAGGAGCACTGGCGCATGCTGGGGCAGTTGCGTCAGACCGGGCTGCGGCGCATCGAGGGCAACGTCATTCTCGACGCCTCGCATTTCGAACTGCCTCCGGGCCATCCGGCCGCATTCAATGACCAGCCGCTGCGGGCCTACAACCAGCTGCCCTATGCCCTGCACGTAAACGCCAACGCCCAGCGCTTCCGTGTGCGGCCGGAGCGGCATGGGAACGGGATTGACGTGACCGTGGATCCGCCGCTGCCGGGGCTGACGATCGAGAATCGCCTGCAGCCGTCGCGTGGCAGCTGCGGGGCCTGGCAGCGGGGGATTCGCTTTGACGCCGACCCCGAGGCACAACGCGTGACCCTGTCCGGCGAGTACCCGGTTAACTGCGGGGACTACGAACTGCTGCGGACGGTCCTGACGCCGGAGGCCAATCACGCCGAGATGTTCCGTCTGCACTGGTCGCAGTGGGGCGGCGAGCTGACCGGCGACATTCGCCCCGGTGTGCTGCCGGTGTTGTACGACGAACCGATCCTGCGCCATACCTCGCGGCCGCTGGCGGATCTGATCCGGGTCTCCAACAAGTGGAGCTCCAACGTGATGACCCGCCACCTGCTGCTGACCCTGGGGGCGCGTCACTTCACCCCGCCGGCCACGCTGGAGAAGGGGCAGCAGGCCCTGCTGGAGTCGCTGCGCGGGTTGGGGGTCGAGGTGGGTGGCATGGTGGTCGACAACGGGTCGGGGCTCAGCCGCGAGACCCGCATGACCGCGCGCCAGCTGGGCCAGCTCCTCGAGGGCGGATGGCAGCACTCTCACCGTCCGGAATTCCAGTCCTCCCTGGCCCTGGCCGGGCTGGACGGGACCCTGCGCAATCGCTTCCGCAACGGCAGCCAGCGCGACCTGCGCGGGCAGATGCACCTGAAGACGGGGCACCTCAACGAGGTCTCTGCGGTCGCCGGCTACGTGCGCACGCAAGGCGGGGACGACCTGGCCGTGGTGGTGCTGGTCAACGACCCCCGCGCGCATCAGGGCCTCGGCCGCAACCTGCAGGATGCCGTCCTGGAGTGGGCCCACCGCCTTTGACGCCCGGCGTTTATCCACCACGAAGCGCACGAAGGGTTATGTTCGCGCGCTTCGTGGTCAGAGGGCCCTGGTTGACCTCAGGGTGAGTCGAGCTTCCAGTTGGACATGATCGGGAGGCGCGAGACATCGACCTCCAGGGCCGTCAGCCAGTGCGCGACCATGCGGTTGGAGTTGTTGCGCAGGGTGTAAGCCTCGGGGTGTTCGACAAAGGCCATGTCCCATTCTGTCGATACCTCGCGGTCATCGTGGCCCGCCTGCCAGATGCCCTCCAGCGCCTCGCGCAGTGCCGTGACCCTGGCCCCGGGGACCGTCAGCAGATGCAGTTCCTCCAGCGGCACGCGCAACTGGGTCGCCGTCGCGTCCTCCAGGTCGGAGCCGGTCAGAGATTGCCGGCCGAGGCCCGCCCGTGTGGGCAGGAACAGCCCTGCCAGCCCCTGCAGGGGGTTGATTCGCCGCTCGACGTAAAACGACCAGTCGCCGTAGGAATAGCGCAGCCAGGCGTCCGGGGCCGCGGTCGGCAGGACCAGACTGGAGTGATGGCCGTGGTCCAGGAGTGCCACGGTGACCGGGTCTTCCGGTTCGGCCGGCGGCTGCAGGGTGACTGCGGCGCAGCCTTGCAGGAGCCACAGGGCGATTACGGCCAGCATCAGATGCTCGAGGCGGAACGTGCCTCGGCCGCGCGGCCTGCAAATGCTGGACTGGCGCACGGGTTGGTCAGTGGTGCTCGAGCTTGCCCAGCTCCGAGAGGATCGAGAGCACCAGCGACTCGCCCTGGGCGTCCATGCCGCGGCACAGCACATCCGGGTCACGCTCGCCGTCCACCAGGCGCTTGGTGATGCCACCGAGGCGCGCCATGTCGCCCCCGGCCCGGCTCATCTGTTCGGCCATCTGCGACAGCCAGTGCAGCGACTGGGCGTCTCCGTGGGCCGCGCCGTGGATCATCTGGGCCAGCCCCGGTGCGGCCTGCGCCGGATCGCCGCTTTGCTCGGGGTCCGGCAGGGTGGAGGGATCCTGCAGGCCGGCCAGGATCGCCGTCAGGATCACCGAGTCCTCGTCGTCCAGCCCCTGCAGCAGGGACGTGTCGCGTTCGCCTTCGAGCACGCGGCGGATGCGCAGGATCAGCTCGCCCCAGCCGGCCTCGTGGGCCTGGTTCAGCACTGGCTCCAGTTCGCGGCGGGTCTCCGGGTTCTGGGTGGCCTGCACCACCAGGTTGATCAGGCCGGCCTGGGCCTGGCGGATCTGCTGGGCATGTTGCGGTTCGATCATGGTGGGTCTGACTCTTGGTTGTGCGGCGGATTGAAACGGCTTCCGGGGGCCTTCCTGCGTTGTTCCGGTGTCTCGGTTGTGGCGAGGTTAGCATGCCCGGCAGTGCGTTCGGCGAGGGCCTGCGGCACAATGGCGGCTCCATTTGCAGAGGATGTCGTGGTGGAAGAACAGACAGCAGTGGGGCTGTGGGTGGCCCTCGGGATCCTGGCCATTGTGGTTGCCGCCCTCGTGGGTTTCTGGGTGGGCCGCGTCACCAGTGACGAGCGCAAGCTGATCCGCGAGCTGGAAGAGGAACTCGACCGGCGCATGCAGGAACTGACCCGCTACCGCAGCCAGGTCAACGACCATTTCGATCGCACGGCCACGCTGTTCGCGACCATGGCGGGTTCTTACCGCGACCTTTACCACCACCTGGCGCAGAGCGCGGAGGAACTGGCGGACAAGCCGACCCGTGATCGCCTCGAGGACCGGGCCGGGCAGTTGCTGTCGCACATGACGCGCCGTGACTACGGTGCCGGTCCCGGCGAGGCGGCCGGCGGCGCCAACGAATCGGACGCCCAGGACGACGAGCCGACCCCCAAGAGTTCCGAGGGCGAGGCACGCAAGCCGGACGAACGCCCGCGCCCCGACTGACCCGTGACCGCGGAGTCGGTTTGGGATCACCACGCCGCACAGGAAGGGACGAAGAAAGCCTGAAAAGTATCACCAGGTAGGTGTAAAGACTGGGTGGTGGGCAAGACCGCAACGGAGGCGCAAGACGCTTCCGTCACTGCATTCCTTCCGATCTCCCCGCCTTCGTGCGCTGCGTGGTGAAAGGCCCTTTGCCCTGGGGCGTGCGCACCGCGCCGGGGTGTGGGCCGACGCGGTGCGGGGTGGGCTCAGAGGGCGGAGATCTGCGCCCGGATCTGGTTGTCCAGATTCTGGATCCAGTTGTTGTAGTTCGGGTGGATATTGCCGTCCGCGTAGTTCAGGTTGGTGCTGTCCTTGTAGCGAATGCTGTATTCACCCGCCGCATAGGGGATCTCCACTTCGGCGACGTGGTCGCGCAGCGCAAGTCGCCCTTCGAGCAGCCCCGGTTCCACTTCTTCCATGCGCCAGCCCAGCGCCGTTCCGGCGGTGCGGATGGCGCGTTCCATCTGTTCGGCGCTGGGGCGTTCACCTGCAACATCGGTGACCGTGGTATCGCTGACGTTGTGCACGGGGACCGTGCCGCGGCAGCCGGCCAGCGCGATCAGGCTGGCAAACAGGATGACCAGCAACGTCCTGGTATTCATGGCGTTTTCCTTCTGGGATGGGTGCGTCGAGAGTGTAGACACGCGTGTCGGTGGTTTCCAAGGGCGTGGCCGGGAGCGGCACGCCGGGGCCTTCAGCGCAACAGGCCCCGCGAGCGCAACAGCCCCAGCGGGCGCATCCCCCGGCGCAGCAGGTGGCCGGCGACCATGGCGATGATGCGCAGGGTGTCCGCGGTCGCGCGGTAATGGCTGGGGCGGTGGTTCTCCGGGTAGATACAGCGTACCGGGACCACCCGCACTGGAAATCCCAGCCGCTCGGCGACGATCAGGGCCTCGCTTTCGAACACGAAGCCGCGCGCCCGGTGATGACGCAGCTCGAGGCGCCGCAACAGCGCCGCGGGATACAGGCGGAACCCCGACTGCGAATCCTGCAGCGGTTGGCTCGAGGCCCACGCAATCCAGAAGTCCGCCATGCGGTTGCCGAACAGGCGCAGCGGCGGGGTATGTTCGCGGCCCTTGAGTCGGGCCCCCAGGATTAGCCGCTCGGGGGTCTCGCGCCAGGCGGCGATGAGGGCCGGGATCTCCGTGGTGTCGTGCTGGCCGTCGGCGTCCAGGGTCACCACGGCGTCGGCCCCGGTGGCCAGGGCATGCTGCATCCCGGCCCACAACGCGGCCGCCTTGCCGCCATTCTCGGGCTGCCGAAGGACCTCCGCCTGGTCCCCGATCAGGCTTGCGGTCGCATCCTCGGAGCCGTCGTCCACCACGATCACCCGGTCCACGTGGGCGCGGGCGCCGGCGACGACGTCTTCGATGGTGGCGGCCTCGTTGTGGGCCGGGATCAAGGCAACGACGTGGCTCATGGCGGGGTCAGGCGAGGGCGCCGTTGACGCCGATCACCTGACCGGACACGTAGCTGGCGGCCTCGCTGGCGAGGAAGCCGACCACACTCGCGACCTCCGCGGGCTGGCCGGCGCGGCGCATGGGTACGACGGTGCGGATACGGTCGGCATCGAAGCTTGAATCGCTCATCGGGCTTTCGATGATCCCGGGGGCGACCGCGTTGGCGGTAATCCCGCGCGAGGCGACCTCCTGGGCCAGCGAGCGAATGGCACCATGGAGCCCGGCCTTGGCCGCCGCATAGTTGGTCTGGCCGCGATTGCCGATCTGCCCGGCGACGGAGGAGATCGCCACGACCCGACCCCAGCGGGTGGTGATCATCGGCAGCAGCAGTGGCTGGGTGACGTTGTAGAAGCCGTTCAGTCCGACGTCGATCGGTCGGTCCCACTGCTCGCGGCGCATTCCGGCCAGGGGTGCATCGTCGTGGAGGCCCGCATTATGCACCAGGATCTGCACCGGTTGTTCGGCCGCCAGGGGCTCCAGGGTCTCGCGGCAGGCCCCCTCGTCGGTGATGTCGAACACCCGCACTTGGGCCTGGCCGCCGTCGGCGCGGATGGCCGCGGCTGTGGCTTCGGCCGCGGCGGCATTGCGATGGGCGTGCAGGATCACCTCATGGCCAGCCGCGGCCAGGGCTTGTGCAATGGCGGCGCCGATGGCACCGCTGGCTCCGGTAATCAGGGCGCGTGCAGTCACGGGGTCTTTTCCTCGTCGGTGGGTTGCAGGATCACCGTTGCGCGGCCGCTCAGCACCGGCTGGTCACCGGCGGTGACCCGCAGGTCGTAGATCGAGCTGTGGGTATCCGACAGGATGCGTTCGGCGTGGATCTCGAGCGGGTCGTCGAGGTCGTCGAGACGTTGGACCCGCAGTTGCAGGTTGCGCACGGCCGCCAGGTAGCCGGCCCGGGGCGGGCCGGCATCCGCCAGCAGCGCCCCGTGCACGGCCATGCCCTGGGCGCCGAATTCCAGTGCCGCCAGGGCGTGCAGGCCGCCTTCCCCACGCAGTGGGTTGGCCGGATCCCGGTGGCTGTCGGCACGGCAGTGGATGGCGTCGTCGGACCAAGCCTCGACCGAATCCAGCAGGCACATCGCCCCGGCGTGCGGCAGCAGCCGGCAGATGGCGTCGTGATCCAGGGTTTCGGGTCGCGATGGCATGCGCGGGATCTTCCTGATCCGGGCGATTGTTCAGGGCTCGATGCGGATGCTCAGCGACCGGCCCAACGGGGCGTCAAGCGTAACATGGCCGGCCGTGCCCCGGGCCAGTTGCTCCAGCAGGGGCAGGGCGCGTGCCGCCGGGTTGCTCTTGCGCAGGGCCTCCAGCTCGTCAGCCACGCAGCGATCGGCGGTGGCGGGTCCCTTGAGGTCCATCTGCAGCCGCCAGGTGGCGCCCTCCACCGGCCCCAGGCGCAGGGCGACCGCGAACGCATGGGGGATCGGACGCACGCGGATGAAGGTGTCCATCGACGGAACGTCGTAGCAGGTGAGCAGCACCTCGCCACCCTCGCACTGTTGCAGCGTCGCGGCCTCCAGCAAGCCGGCGGCCACCGTGGCGTTGTAGCCGGATACGGCGGTCGCCGGGGCCGGATTGCGGGTGGCGATCGACCAGTTACCGGCCGGGGCGTTGTGCACCGAATTGTGGAACTGGACCGGTGAGACCACCGGCTCCGGTTGGGTGAGCGCGTCGCAGATGCGATCGATGATGTCCATGTCGCCGGAGGACGAGGCGAACACGCTGCGCAGTTGGCTGCGATCGCTGTCGGTCGTGGCCTCTTCCGCCACCTTCAGGGCCAGGCGGATCGTGGTTGTGGTGCGTCGACGCTCGTTGGCGGGGAGCAGCCGCACCGGCGGGATGTTGATCGCGTCGCCCGCCAGAGGCGCCGTGCCGGCGAGGATGGCGCGGGCGGTCTCGAAGTCGTCCAGTCCCGGGCCCAGCAGTCCGACCGCATGCAGACCGATGGCGTTCATTGCGGTGCCTCCAGCAGCAGGCTGCAGTTGTTTCCGCCGAACCCGAAGGCGTTGACCAGGACCCGCCGAACCGGGCGGTCCTCGGTCTCTGCCCGTGCATCCAGGCCCAGTTCCGGGTCCGGGTGTCGCAGCCCGGCGGTCGCCGGCACGAAGCCGCCGGCCAGGCTGGCCAGTACCTGCGCGACCCCCACCGCGCCGGCGGCCCCGAGGGTATGTCCGGTCAGGCCCTTGCTGCCCACCGCGCGCGGGTTGAGGCCCAGGCGGTGGATCAGGGCGCGGGCCTCGGAACGGTCGTTGGCCGGGGTCGCGGTGGCATGCATCAGCACATAGTCGATCTCGTCGCCTTGCCGCCCCGCACGGTCCAGGGCTTGCTGTAGTGCCGTCGCGGCCCCCAGGCCTTCCGGGTGCGGGGCGGACATGTGGTGGGCATCGCTGGATTCGCCGTAACCGATCAGGAGGGGGCCGCGGGCATCCGCGGAGGGGCGCTCCAGCAGGAAGAAGCCGGCGGCCTCGCCGATGGAGATCCCGGTGCGGTCGCGATCCAGTGGGGTGCAGGGCTGCGCGGCGACCAGCTGCAGGGCGTTGAAGCCGTACAGCGTCATGCCGCACAGTCCCGCCGCGATGTAGCGCCGGGCATCGGCAAAGACCTTGGCGCTGGACGAGCAGGCAGTGGAGACCACCAGGGCGGGGCCGGACAGGCCGAGGCGGGTGGCAACAAAGTCGGCCAGCGAGAACATGTTCTGGGTGTGCTGGTAGTCGTAGTCCGGTGGCAGGGCCCCGGTCTGCGGGTCACGCCGGTGGTACGCGGCCTCGGTGGCGGCGATCCCGGAGGTGCTGGTGCCCAGCAGTACGGCCACCCGATCGGCCCCGTGGCGCTCCACTGCAGCCGCCACCGCATCGACGAAGCCGTCCTGGCGCAGCCCCAGTTCGGCGAGCTGGTTGTTGCGGCACTGGAACGGGGCCAGGGCGCCCTCGAGGGCGATGGCTTCCACACCCGGCACGCGGCCGACGTAGGTGTCCAGGTTGACGCGCTCCAGGTCGCAGGCACGCAGTCCGCTGGTGCCGTTGCGCAGGGCTTCGGCGTTGGCGGCGATCCCGGTGCCGGCGGCACTCGTCAGGGTATGGGCAGTGATGGCCAGGGGGTCCATGGACGGGCGTATCTGCGGGTTGTGGCCGGAGGGGGTTCCGGGTGGATTGGGCCAATTCGGCGTTGTGTCAGGCAGTTTGCCGGCGGCTGGCCTCGGGGGCCAGCAGGGCCGCTGCGAGGAAGGAAAATACCACGCCCAGCACCACCGTGAGGCCCATGGCCTGCAAGACCGGAAGACTGGAAAGGGCCAACAGACCGAACACCACCAGCGTGGACAGTGCGCACACGCTGACCGAGCGCAGATTGCGCAGGCGCGCCGCGGCATCCCGCAGCGGGCGGCTGAAGAACACGGCGTAATCCAGGCACAGCCCGGTGATCAGTAGCATCGCGATCAGATGGAACAGTGACAGCTGGATGCCCAGCAGGATCAGTGTGGCCAGGGTCAGCAGCAACCCGGTGCCCACCGCGGTCAGGATACGCAGGCTGCGTCCCGGCGCCCGGGTGACGACCAGCAGCAGGAGGGCCACCGCGACCATTCCCAGCGCGAGCCGTTGCAGGGCCTCGACGCGAAAGCCGATCACCAGTTCTTCGGAGGCGCGGAAGAAGTCGATGTGGCGGATATCCACCCCGTCCAGTTCCGGCACGCTGGCCAGAGGCGCGTCTTCGGCCCAGCGGGTCAGGGCATCGGGGTCATGGACGCCCTGCAGGCGCACCCAGGCGATCCAGCCAGTGCCGTCATCGCGGGGCTGGAGCAGGGGTTCCAGCGCATTGCGCAAAGGCCCGTCGGGGAGGCCCTCGGGTTCCAGCAGGTTTTGCTGACGGGCCGTCTGGATGTCGTTCACGAAGGGCTCGAAGGCCCCGCCGCGAAACCCCAGCCCTGCGCTCGCCACCGCCAGGCGTTCGCGCAGGGTATTGGGTTCCGGCAACGCGGCCTGGCGCTCGCGCTGCAGTGCGCGGCTGGGCAGGACGTTCGCGGCATGGCCAAACCCGTCCAGGGCCCCAGTCTCGCGCAGGGCTTCCAGGCCCGGCGTCAGGGCCTCGCTGCCGCGCAGGGCTTGCTCCGGCGTGTCGCCGCTGATCAGCAAGGCATGGCGGACGTCCGGCAGCCCCAGGGCGCTGCGCAGGTCCTGGTCGAGCGCAACCTGGTCCTCCGGTACCGGGTGCAGGGCGGACAGGCGATCCTCCCAGGGGAAGGGATCGGCACTCGCGACCACGATGACCGCGGCCAGAGCCAGCAGGGCCAGGCCCCAGCGCGCGATGGCGGGAGGCTGGGCGAGACCCGTCGGCAGGGGCAGGCGCAGCGGCGGCAGGCCCTCGCGCTGCAAGCGGGCGGGGACCAGCGTGGGCAGGACCCAGCGGGTGACCACGGCGGCCACGGCCACACCGGTCAATACGAACAGCCCGAGCTGGGCCATGCCGGAGAACCCGGTCATCGCCATCAGGGCATACACCAGTACCGTG
Source organism: Thioalkalivibrio sp. ALM2T (assembly GCF_000381505.1). Classification (NCBI taxonomy): domain Bacteria; kingdom Pseudomonadati; phylum Pseudomonadota; class Gammaproteobacteria; order Chromatiales; family Ectothiorhodospiraceae; genus Thioalkalivibrio; species Thioalkalivibrio sp. ALM2T. Next base: position 63,631 of record NZ_KB906565.1, on the reverse strand, counting down.
CTGCCGGCCCCCAGGGCAATGGCGGGCCACAGCTCGCGCGCGACCTGCGGGAGGCGCCCGCCATCGGCCCGTCCGTCGCCGGACGGTTCATCATCGCCTCGTTGCGCATGGGCGAACAGGTGCAGCGGATAGTCGAGGGCAATGCCCAGAACGGTGATGCCGAAGGCCAGAGCGATCCCGTGCAGGTGTCCGAAGACCAGCGTAACCACGGCCGCGGCGATCAGGATGCCGCTGGCCAGTGGCACGGCCGCCAGCCAGACCGGGTGCGGATGGCGGAACACCGCCAGCAGCAGGAGCGCCAGTGCGACGCTGGCGCCGACGGTGATCCAGGTCACCTCGCCGCGGATGGTGGCACGGGAGTCCACCGCGATCACCGCCGGGCCGGCGGTCTGCAGACGCAGGTCCGGTTTGTCGAGGTCGGCGAAGGCCACATGCGTGCGTTCGATCAGGGCAGCCTGGGCATCCAGGTCCATACCGTCGGCCGCGCTGCGCAGCACCAGCAGGGCCCGTCCCCGGTCGGGGGTGACCCAGACGCCTTCGGCGCCGGTCGTCGCCTGGCCACCGCTGGCGGCGAGCTGCTCCAGGACGACCCGGGCCTCTGCGGTGGGGTCACGCGGGATCAGTTCCCGCGGCAGTTCCGGGACGGCGCTGGCGAGGTCGTCGCGGCGGGCCTCCAGGTGTTCGCTCAGGCGGTCCTGGCTAAAGTGTGCGGCATCGACCCGGGCGCTTAGCAGGTAGCGATGCTCGATCAGAAAATCCAGCGCCGGGTCGTCGGGGTCGAGGCGGCCGTTGTGGATGCCGGCAACATCGGGGGCATCTTCCAGGGCGGCGACCAGTGCATCGCTGGCTGCCGCCCGCTCGCGGGCCTCGCCACCGGCGATGGCCAGCAGCAGCATGCGTCCGGCGGGGCCGGCCCCGGGGTCCAGGGCGATCCCGTCCGCGCTGACCGGGTCCGGGGCAAAGCCCTGGAGGTCGGTGACCAGTTCGCCGCGCAGGGTCAGCGTCAGCGTGGCCAGGAGCAGGGCGGCCAGCCAGAGCGTCAGGGCAACGCGGGAGGGGTGCCGGCGCAGCAAGAACTAGTCCGTGTACTGCGGGGGTTCGAAGCGCATGCGACTGTGGTGGCCGCCAGCCTCGATGGTGACCAGTTCGCGCAGTTCGCCGCCGGCGCCGCTCAGGTTCAGTTCGGGGACCATGCGGCGCAGGGCGCGATCCTGCGGGACCAGCTCGAGGGTCCAGGCGTCGATGTCCCCCGTGACGTCGATCTCGAAGTCGGCCTCCAGGGTCTCGCGGTCGCCGGTCAGCAGGGCGCGGAATAACCCGGCCAGGGTGGCCAGGGCGGGTTGTTCACTGAGGTCGATCTCGCGGCTGGAGCCGCGGCGTTCCAGGGTGAGGGTGTCACCCTCGATGTGTACGGCCTCGCCACGCGGGCCGTCGACCTGGCGGGTAAGGGTGTCGGGGGGCTCGAAGGCCAGCGAGCCCGAGCGGGTTTCCGGAAACTCCAGCATCGGGTCGTCGCGGCGTTCCTCGAACGCGAGGGTCGCTGCCCGCTCGGTGGTCAGGGCTTCGAGCAATGCACCGAGGGTGTCGTTGGCCAGAGCCGATACAGGGACGAGAAGACCCAAGGCCAGGATCAGCGTGATGCCGGACTGGCGGATACGCGGGCCAAAGCCGTGGCCTCGCCTATTTGGATGCATCGTCCCAGAAGTCATAGAAATTGAACCAGTTGTAGGGGGCCTCGCGCACCCGCGCCTCGAGGCGGTCGGCGTAGCGTTGCACCCATTGCGCCAGGGCCTCGTCGCGTTGTCCGCGTGGGGCGTCGATGGTCTCGGCGAAGGGTTCGAAGAAGATATCGTAGCGGTTGCCCCCGCGATAGAGCCCGAAGCACAGGATCACCGGGACCTTGAGCACCGCGGCCAGCAGCAGTGGACCTTGCGGGAACAGCGCGGTGTCGCCGAGGAATTCGCAGGCGACCATTTTGTCGCTCTCGGCCACGCGGTCGCCCAGCGTCGCGATCAGCTCGCCGCGATCCAGGCACTCGCGAGCCTGGATCAGGGTCTCGGTGCGCCCCAGCGGAATCACCGAAGCAGCGACCTCGGGGTTCAGGGCCTCCAGGAACTGGGTGATGTTCTGGTTGTGGTCGTTGTACATCAGGACGCGCACGGGAAAGTCGTACTTGCCGACGGCCAGTGCGCGCAGGGCCTCGAAGCTGCCCAGGTGCGCGCCCAGCAGGATGGCGCCGTGGCCGCTGTCGACGTGCTCCAGGAAGGTCTCGCGGTTGTGCACCCGAATGTCCAGGCAGTCGTCCTTGCCGGCGAGCAGGAAGACCCGATCCAGGATGACTGCGGCGAAGCAGTGCAGATGCCGGGCCAGGTCCATCAGACGCGGCTCGCGCCCCAGTGCGCGCCGCAGATAGTTGCGGCTGTGGCGCCGCGACTGCGGGGCGAACAGCAGGAAGTAGGCGGTGATCGGGTAGAGCAGGGCACGGCTGGCGCGGCGGCCCAGGTTCAGTGCCACCCACAGGATGATGCGCAGGGCCAGTGGCGAGCCCCGTTCGGCCTGGTGGAACCAGCCGCGACTCATGGGTCCGGGGCGTCGTGGATCGTGATCAGTTGGCCGGTACAGAAGGTAACGGGGGGTTCGGCGCTGGCCGCGACCACGCGGAACGCCTGGCGGCCGCCGCGCCCGGGTGGATCGATCTCGACCCGGAACTCGGTGTCGGGCCCCAGAGGCGCGAGGAACTTGACCTGGGGGAGGGCCTCGACGGGGCCGAGACCGTGCGCACGCGCCACTGCGGCCACCTGGTCGAGGATGACCACACCGGGCACGACCGGGTGACCGGGGAAGTGCCCCGGCAGGGCGGGGTGATCGGCCCCGATGCGGCGGATGGCGGACTGGATGGAGGTGTGCATGAGGCCGGCAGCTCAGGCGCACTGACCATGGTGGGCGAGCAGGTCCAGCAGGACCTGGCGCGGCAGCTTGCCGGTCGCCGAGCGTGGCAGGTGGTCGACACGGACCAGCGGCCGCGGCAGGAACAGCGGGTCCATGCACTCGGCCAGTGCGGCCTGGATTTCGGCCGCGCTGCGATCCGGTGCCACCACCAGGGCGGCCAGCCGGGTCACTCCGTGCGCTTCCTGATCGGTGCCCGGCGGAATGAACACCCCGTCGAGTACCCCGGGGATTGCGTTGAGCCGGCGGTTGAGATCGGCCAGGGAGGCGCGTTTTCCGGCGATGTTCAGTTGATCGGCGAGACGCCCCTCCATGCGGAAGTGGCTGACGTCCCGGACCTCGATGTGGTCCGGAAGCGGGACCGCTTCGGGGTGCTGAGGTCCCTGGACGCGCGCGAGGCCGTCGTCATTGCGGTGCAGTTGCACCCCGGGGTAGGCCGTCCAGTCGGATTCGCGGGTGGTGCGGCGGGTCGCAATGGCGCCGGCCTCGGTGCAACCGTAGATCTCGTCGAGCCGGCAGCCGAACACCCGTTCGGCCTGGCCGGCCGTTTCCGGGTCCAGGGGCGCGGTTGCGCAGAGGATGCGTTCCGGGGTCGGCCACTCCAGCCCCGCACGCAGGCAGGCGCTCAGATGAAAAGGTGTGGTTACCAGGACGGCCGGGGTGCAGTCCGCCAGTGCGGCACGGATGTCCTCTGGGTAGAACGGGCGTCCGGCGAGCAGGGTGGCGTGCCCCAGCAAGGCGTACAGGAGCGTGGATTCCAGGCCGTACATGTGCTGCGGCGGGACCGTGCCGATCAGGGTCGGTCCGGAGCCATCCACCAGATCGAAGCATTCCAGCGCCTGCCAGGTGACAGCATGCAGGGCCTCCCAGCTCCGCGCATGGGCCGTGGGGGTGCCGGTGCTGCCGGAGGAGAAGGCCAGAACGGCGGTCTGGTCGGCGGGGATCTCGGGGATCGCCCCGGTGGCCTCGCCCGCTTCGCCGCGGGCGGACACCCGCAGGATCGGGATTGCGATCTCGGCATCCGGGCCGTCGACCAAGGCAGGCGCGTCCGGGTATTGGCTGGCGATCTCGGCCAGGGTAGTGCTCCCGCGGTTCGGGGGCAGCAGATTAACCTGGCCGCGCAGCAGAATGGCGGCAAAGGCGACCGCGAAGTGGTAGCGGTCCTGGCACAGGTTGAAGGCCGCCTGCGCCTGCGGCAGGCGTGCGGCCAGCGCCTGCGCGTCGGCGAGGAAGGCGGCGCGCGAGATCGCCCGATCGCCGATGCGCGCCAGCGGGGCGGGCGTGTCGGTGATCAGTGGTCGAGTGACCTGCGGGGTAGCTGTCACGGGTGCCTCAGCATCCGGTGGTGATCGACCCGCGCCAGCTCCATCAGATAGGCCAGGAAGCCGTTGTGCGGCTCGTCGCGCAGGAGCCAGCGGCGCAGCGGATACTCCAGCAGAAACAGGCCGGCCAGCAAAAGGTAGTTGATCCCGTTGGCAAACAGGGCCCAGGTGGTGGCGGTGGCGAACAGTGCCAGCCAGGCGGACACGATTGCCAGTCCGGCACACAGTAGGGCCCAGGTAATGGTGAGGTTGCGCGTGTAGCGGTGCACCGCGGGGGTGTCGGAGGCCCCCATGGCCAGGGCATAGCGCGTGATCAGCGGGGTGGAGTCGCTGCGCAGCGAACGCGCGAACAGAAGCGACAAGAGCCCCATGATCAGCACCGGCAATGCGTACAGCAGCCAGGTGGCCATCCCGCCGAGGAGCAACAGGCTTATGCCCACGGCCAGGCTCGCGGCCAGCACGCCACGTCCGGTGGCGGCCAGCGAGGCCCATGCAGCCACCAGGATCAGGCTGGCCAGGACCGCCAGCGGCACCAGCGGGATCTCGAAGGTCACGCCGAGGACGACCGCGACCGGATAACTCAGGGCCACGCAGGCGGCGAGTGGGGTGTTCACGACGTGGCTCGGTTGGCCTCGATATGGGCGCTCAGCGCACGCAAGGACGCGAAGATCTCGCGGTTGTTTTCGTCGTCCGACCGGATCTGGACGCCGTAGGCGCGGGAGATGGCCAGGGCCAACTCCAGGGCATCGATGGAATCCAGCCCCAGTCCTTCACGGAACAACGCATCTTCCGGCTCGATTTCCTCCGGCGCGACCTCCTCCAGGTTAAGGCTGTCCACGATCAGTTGGGCGACTTCCTGTTCGAACGCTGTTTGTGATGGCACGTGTTCCCCCGGTGCAGTGATGTGCGCATTTTGTGATCGCCTCCGAACTTGCCGTTCGCGCGAGGGTCACCCTGCTGTGGGCGCCGATGATACCCACACCCGAGGGGTCGTGGTACCCTCGCGACCAGACCGGGTCGCCTTTCTGGGGTTGCGGGCGGGCAAGCGGAGACGTGATTTGATACAACCGGGACAGGAAGCCGTAACCGACGGGCGCTGCCAGGTGGTGGTGATCGGAGGAGGCCCCGCCGGATCCACGGTGGCCTCCCGACTGGCGCAGAAGGGGCGCGACGTGGTGCTGCTGGAAAAGGCCCGGCATCCGCGCTTCCACATCGGCGAATCCCTGCTGCCGATGAATATGCCGTTGTTCGAGGAACTGGGCGTGGCCGAGGCCATCGCGGCAATCGGCATCCCCAAGCACGGGGCTGAGTTCACCATCCCCGAGGCGCCCGACGCGCCGCGAACCTATTACTTCGAGCGTGCCCTGAACGACGACACACCCGCGTCGGCATGCGAGGTGCGGCGTTCGGAGTTCGACCACCTGTTGCTGGAAAACAGCGCCCGCCTGGGTGTGCGGGTGCTGGAAGAGGTCACCGTATTCGATGTCGCCCTGGCCGATCCCGCCAAGGGCGGGACCCAGCGGGTCACCGCGCGCGATGCATCCGGCAACACGCTGGAGTTCGAGGCCGATTTCGTGGTCGACGCCTCGGGTCGCGATACCTTCCTGGCGCGCCGTCTGGACCTGAAGGCGCGCAACCCGGAACACAACAGCGCTGCGATCTTCGGGCACTTCAACAACGTGCCGCGGCGTCCCGGGCGCGATGCCGGCAACATCAGTATCTACTGGTTCCAGCACGGCTGGATCTGGATGATCCCGTTGCGCGACGGGGCGATGAGCGTGGGTGCGGTCTGTTTTCCCGAATACCTGAAGACGCGCAAGACCAAGCCCGAGACGTTCCTGTGGGACACGCTGAAGCTCTGCCCGCCGGCCTTCGAACGCATGCAGGGCGCGGAGCTGGCCGGCCCGGTCAACGCCACCGGCAATTTCTCCTACCGCTCCAGTCAGGCCCACGGCCCGGGTTATCTGCTGGTCGGCGATGCGTTCACCTTTGTCGACCCGGTGTTCTCCAGCGGGGTTTATATCGCCATGTCGGGGGGCTTCCGCGCCGCCGATGCGGTGGATCGCTGCCTGGAGCGTCCGGCGCTCTCCGCACGCTATCTGCGTGCTTTTGAGCGCGACGTGCGCCGGGGTGTCCGCCGTTTCTCCTGGTTGATCTATCGTTTCAACAGCCCGGTGATGCGCAAGCTGTTCATGGGGCCGCGCAATACCTTCGGGATGGAGCAGGCGGTGATCTCGCTGCTGGCCGGCGATGTCTACCGCAATACCCGTGTGCAGTGGTCGCTGCGCGCCTTCAAGACGGTGTATTACGTGCAGATGGCGCTGAATCTGCCGCGGGCACTGGCTTTCTGGGCGCGTCGTCGGCGCAACGCGCGGCTGCACTTTACCGGCGGTACCACGCCCGAAGATGAGGCCTGAGACGGCTCCCGTGGGCGAGGTGCGTGTCGGACTGGGTCGCATCGGCCCGGATGGCCTGGTGACCTTTGCGCTGTCGAATCTGATCATCCTGGCGACCGGCGGCCTGTCCTGGCTGGCGCTGTGGCTCTACACCCTGCATTGGTCGCGGCGGCGGCGCTGCCCCGGGCGCGGGGACTGCATCCTGGTGCTGGGGCAGCAGCTGGAGTCGGGCGCGCCCGGTCCGGGCTACCGCCTGCGCCTGCTGCGTGCCGTGCGTCTGGCGCGCCGGAACCCCGATGCCCGGATCCTGGTGCTGGGCGGGCAGACCTCCGTCGGGGCTCCCAGCGAGGCCGCCGCGGGCGCTGCCTTTCTGCAACACCACGGGATTGCGGCGACGCGCATCCGTACCGAAGACGCCTCGCGGCATACGCTGGAGAATCTGCGCAATGCGCGCGATCTGCTGACGGGGACGCCGGAGGCCGGTGATGCGCCCCTGGTGCTGGTGACCAGTCGCTTTCATCTCGCCCGGGCGGTTGCCATCGCGCGTGGCATGGGATTGCGCGTCTGCCCCTGTCCGGCGGAGCCGGGCTCCACCGTATCGGCGGCGCGACTGGCGCGCGAATGCTGGATGCTGCACTGGTACCACACCGGCCGCACCCTGGCGCGCCTGATCCGCCACCGGGGTATGCTCGAACGGATCAGTTGATGTTCTTCAAGCGCGAAGCGCACGAAGACACGAAGAAGGTGAAGGGCACATTCAAAGGCGTTTTCACCACAGAGGGCACAGAGTCCACGGAGAAAATCGAGGGTAGGATGTGATGAGCGTAGCGAATCGCATCGTGTCACGGCCCGGGGCTTCCCGGTCGCCCCCGGATTGATGCGTTTCGCTACGCTCAACCGCATCCTACAAAGCGCCTTTGCCTACTCTGTGATCTCCGTGTCCTCTGTGGTGAAAAGGTTTTTCGCCCTTGACCTTCTTCGTGCCTTCGTGTGCTTCGTGGTGAAAAGCGCCCTTACATCGTGCGGATACGTTCGCGTTGCGTGGCGAGTTGGTGGCGGGTGGCGTGCATCTCGGCGACGCGGTCGCGCTCCTTCTGCACCACGTCGGCCGGTGCGCGGTCGACGAAGCTCGCGTTGGAAAGCCGCTGCTCGCTCTGTTCGAGATTCTTGTCGAGCTTGCCAATTTCCTTGTCCAGGCGCGCGAGCTCGGCGTCCTTGTCGATCAGCCCGGCCAGCGGAATCAGCAGCTGCATGTCGTCGACCAGGGCCATCGCCGATTCCGGGGCCTCGTCGGCCGTGTCCAGCCAGGTGACGCTCTCGGGCTTGGCGAGGAACTCCAGCAGGCCGCGGTGGCGGGTGTAGCGCTCCTGGTCGGCGTCGGTCCAGTTCTTCACCAGCACCGGCAGCGGTTTGGCGGGGGCGATGTCCATCTCCGCCCGGATGCGGCGCAGCCCGGTGATGAAGTCCTTCACCCAGTCGAGTTCGGCGGTGGCAGTCTCGTCGCGCGGGAAGCCGTCCTGGCCGGGCCACGGACGCTGCACCAGGAACTCGATGTCGTCGCTGATGCCGGCGTGCGGCTTCACATTGGTCCAGATCGCCTCGGTGATGAACGGGGTGACCGGGTGCAGCAGGCGCAGCAGGGCCTCCAGCACGGTGACCAGGGTATTGCGCGTGGCGCGCTTGACCGCCTCCGGCGTGGCGTCGTCGTTCAGCACCGGCTTGGTCAGCTCCAGGTACCAGTCGCAGTAGTCGTGCCAGGTGAACTCGTAGAGCGTCTGCGCGGCGAGGTCGAAGCGGTAGGCATCGAGCTGCTGCGTGGCGGTCGCGGCAGTCACGGCCAGGCGGTCAAGGATCCAGCGATCGGCCAGCGTGCGGTGTTCCGCGGTATCGGCCGCGGCGGAGCAGTCGTGGCCCTCGACGTTCATCAGCACAAAGCGCGAGGCGTTCCACAGCTTGTTGCAGAAGTTGCGGTAGCCCTCGATGCGCCCGAGGTCGAACTTGATGTCGCGCCCGGTGGTGGCCAGGGCCGCCAGGGTGAAGCGCAGGGCATCGGTGCCAAAGGCGGGGAAGCCGTCGGGGAAGGCCTTGCGCGTGGCCTTCTCGATCTTCTGCGCCATCTGCGGCTGCATCAGACCGCGGGTGCGCTTGGCGACCAGGTCGTCGGCGCTGATGCCGTCGATGAGATCAATCGGATCGATCACGTTGCCCTTGGACTTGGACATCTTCTGGCCTTCCGAGTCACGGATCAGGCCGGTGACGTACACCTCGCGGAAGGGCACATCCCCCATGAAATGCTCGCCCATCATGATCATGCGGGCGACCCAGAAGAAGATGATGTCGAAGCCGGTGACCAGCACGCTGGTCGGGTAGAAGTCCTTGAGCTCCTGCGTATTCTCCGGCCAGCCGAGGGTGGAGAACGGCCACAGCGCCGAGCTGAACCAAGTGTCCAGCACGTCCTCGTCCTGTTCCAGTGTTACGTCCGCGCCCAGGCCGTGCTTCTCGCGCACCTCGTCCTCGGAGCGGCCCACGTACACGTTGCCGTCGGTGTCGTACCAGGCCGGGATGCGGTGGCCCCACCAGATCTGGCGCGAGATGCACCAGTCCTCGATGTTGCGCATCCACTCGAAGTAGGTCTTCGACCAGTTTTCCGGCACGAAGCGGATGCGGCCGTCTTCCACCGCCTTGATTGCCGGTTCGGCCAGCGGGCCGGCCTTCACGTACCACTGGTCGGTCAGGTAGGGCTCGACCACGGTGCCGGAGCGGTCGCCGCGCGGGACCATCAGCTTGTGGTCGTCGATCTTTTCGAGCAGTCCTTCCGTATCCAGGTCGTCGACAACCTTCTGCCGGGCCTGGTAGCGGTCCAGCCCGCGATAGGCTTGCGGCACGTTGTCGTTCAGGCTGGCGTCGATGGTCAGTATGTTGATCACCGGCAGGTCGTGGCGCTGGCCCATGGCGTAGTCGTTGAAGTCGTGCGCCGGGGTGATCTTCACGCAGCCGGAGCCGAACTCGGCCTCGACGTAGTCGTCGGCGATGATCGGGATCTCGCGCCCGACCAGCGGCAGCCGGATGGTCTTGCCGATCAGGTGCTGGTAGCGCTCGTCCTCCGGATGCACCGCGACGGCGGTGTCGCCCAGCATGGTCTCCGGGCGGGTGGTGGCGACGGTCAGGTGGCCGGAGCCGTCGGCCAGCGGATAGCGGAAGTGCCAGAGGTGGCCGGCTTCCTCTTCCGACAGGACTTCGAGATCGGACAGCGCGGTATGCAGCACCGGGTCCCAGTTGACCAGGCGCTTGCCGCGGTAGATCAGCCCCTGCTCATGCAGGCGTACGAAGACTTCGCGCACCGCCGCGGACAGGCCCTCGTCCATGGTGAAGCGCTCGCGCGACCAGTCCATGGAGTCGCCCAGGCGGCGCATCTGGCGCGTGATGGTGCCGCCGGATTCACCCTTCCAGTCCCACACCGCCTCGAGGAATTTTTCGCGCCCGAGGTCGTGGCGCCCCTTGCCATCGGCTGCCAGCTGGCGTTCGACCACCATCTGGGTCGCGATCCCGGCGTGGTCGGTGCCGCCCTGCCACAGGGTGCGGTCGCCGTGCATCCGGCGGTAGCGGATTAGGGTGTCCATCAGGGTGTGCTGGAAGGCATGTCCCATGTGCAGGGTGCCGGTGACATTCGGCGGCGGCAGCAGGATGCAGTAGTTGGCCTCGCCCGTCGCCGGCGGCGCGAAGATGTTCGCGGCCTCCCAGCGGTCGTACTGGGTCTGCTCGATGCTTTTCGGGTCGAAGCTCTTGTCCATGGTCGCGCCAGCGCTCGGGTCAGAATGGGGAAAGCCGCGCATTATAACGGCGCGGCCCGTCCGCCGCCTGGCAGGATTGTCTGGCCCGAGTTTGGCATCTGGCGGTTACGGCACCTGCGTAGCCGGTGCCGGAGGGCTACGGAAAGGCCGGTTGCCTCACTATCGGCCCGTTCTCGGTGGCACCTGTCGACCCGAAGCAGCCGCTCCTGACGGCCCTCCGAGGGTCTTTCGACCTCCCACGGCTCGAGCTTACTCGCTTAACCTAAAGATTGACCTCACTCCATGCGGCATGCCCGCACTGACGTCCGTCGGCATACAATTAACCCTTTCGGCCAATTCATTTCTTTGCTTTTTCCATTAAATCAATCATTCGGTCTAGAAGCTCACGTGCCGCAGTGGAATCCTTCTCCGGATTACCCTTGGCAGCCTCATCTTGGCGGGGGTTTTCAAATATCTGTCCAATTGTACTCACTACAAACTCTCGATAATCTTGTGTCTGATCTTTCTCTGAAAGCGTCTTCACCAAGTCGAGGTATGGCGCCAGCGAGAACGACAGCGCAGACTTGAATGCATACAACTCCTCGTAATCTCGCTCTCTCGCATACTGCCGAATTCCATACCCAATGAAAAATATAATCGGTATCGATGCAAGCGCTCGAAGCACAAACCCGGGCCGTGCGTAAAACGGCGCGTCAGACTCCGATGCTCCGACATCACCAGCGAGCCATATCAAAATCGCTGTTTGGAGGACAATTGCCAATCCGACCAAGGCAGCCCATATCCATTTTGATCCTGAAATCTGGTCCTTACGATTCTGGAAGGCTGCAAAAAGAGATGCGCCTACTGCCTTTTGAAGGTGCTCTTTAATTTCAGATTGAAGAGCTTCATTCTGTTCTATCAGGCCGTTGGTAGCCTCTTGATTTGTTTTAATCGCATGATCAGCTTTGTTTTCTGCATCGACGATGCGCTTGCGGTTGGCCTCAATCTCTTCATGAAACTTCCGGATATCCGCCTTTAGTGGCCCAGTTTGTTCCCTTGCGGCCATGATGGCTTCTTGGTCCGCTTTCGCCTGGGCCTTTGCGTTCCCTATTTCAGCCGAATGCTCGCTACTTTGCTCTTGATTCTTCGCACATTGTTCCGCTGCAGCATTTGTAGCCTTAAGCGTTTCCTGGACCTCTTTCTCCGCGATGCTAGCCCGATCCTTCGCTGAGTTAGCTTCGTGCGCGGAGTCCTTAGACTCTTTTGCCGCGGCCGCGGCGCTTTCAGCCTCGCGGATTAATCGTGACAAACGTAGAGAAAGCGATTCCTCTTGGTCTCCATCTAATCCATCTTCGGGTGGAAAGCGGGAAAGCGCCAAGTCGAACAAGTCTGGAGCGAGCGAAGCAGGCCCTTTCGGTAAGTTAATTGTGAGTTCACGCCGTGCCATATTAATCGTGATAGTGCCCGAGACATTCCCATGACCCGGGAACACGAGCTTCGCATTCACGCTGACGAATTTGGGGCTTTCGTCTATCGAGATTTCGTTGGCCACCGCGTCTGGGTCGCCCGTGAAGTTGGTTCCATCCTTAGCCCCCGTTAATGTTACAGTGACATTCGGTGACGTGTTACCTGAGCCACTTGACTTGATCTCCTGAGCGAACTCGAGGAAACCTTTTACGGTTGCGACATCTCGGCTGATAATCCATGCTGATTGGCGTGCCTGATTCTCTTGACGAGCCATATTTTCCCTCAAATATCCTCTATGTGTTCCATCCCAATTGACCGAGTTCGCCAATAGATCAAATCGACGTGCATTATTCGGAGTGTAGCGAACGTTCAGACTAGTCGCTTATTTCAACGGTGTGCTCTAATAGGAATGCCCATTAAGCAGAATCCAAAATAACGGCGACGGGCGGGTCTTCTGGGGCAACGCCCGTGACCCCTTGCGCAGTGCCGATGCGCCCGTGTGCGTGCCTAGCGCAGATTGGAAAAGCTCGGAGCGAAAAGAATCCGTAAGGCGGATCCACATGTATTGTGCGTCAGCTAGCTGGTCGATGGGAGTGGATTGCAGACGCTCGCTTGGAAGCTCCACCGGCCGCTTCGGGCCGACTGCGGCCCCTCCTGTCCGGTGACACAGCGCGTCGGTGCCCGACGCCCGTCATTGACTGGCCGAAGAGAAACGGTCCGGCGGTCTCGTGCCGCCGACCCCTGCTGATGGGCTGGTAGCGGGGTCTTGAAAGTACTGTTGGACAAGCGGGCATTGCGGCGAAGACGGTTGGATTGCTTTAGCTGATAATCCGATAACAGGGCTCGTAGGCCGCGCCGCCGGGGAGTTTCATGCGGTTCTGGGCGATGAATCGACGCAGGAGCTGGTCGAGGGCTTCCATGATGTCGGGTTCGCCGCGAATCTCGAAGGGGCCGTGCTCACGGATGGCGCGCACGCCCTGGGGCTTGACGTTGCCCGAGACGATGCCGGAGAAGGCCCGACGCAGGTTGGCGGCGAGATGGTGCGGCTCCAGCTCGCGCGAGATTTCCAGGGACCGCATGGCCGCATGGCTGGGCTCGAAGGGCTGCTGGAAGTCCGGCTGGACCTCGAGCAGCCAGTTGAAATAAAAGGCGTCGTTGACGTGCACACGCCACTCCCGTACCTGATCGATGCCGCGGGTCATCTCTCGGGCCACGGCGACCGGATCATCGATGACGATGCGGTAGAGTTCGCGTGCCCGGTCGCCCAGGGCCAGGCCGATGAATCGATCGATCTCCTCGAAGTAGTCGCGTGCCGACTCCGGGCCGCTGAAGATCAGCGGAAACGGTGCTTCGCGGTTGGCTGGATTCAGCAAGATGCCGAGTATGAACAGGATCTCTTCGGCCGTGCCCACGCCGCCAGGGAACACGACGATTCCGTGGCCCAGGCGGACAAAGGCCTCGAGGCGCTTTTCGATGTCGGGCAGAATGACCAGCTCGTTGACGATCGGGTTGGGTGCCTCGGCGGCAATGATCCCCGGCTCGGAGACGCCGATATAGTGGCCCGGCAGGGTGCGCTGCTTGGCGTGGCCGATGGTCGCTCCTTTCATCGGGCCCTTCATCGCTCCGGGTCCGCAGCCGGTGCAGATGTCGCGACCGCGCAGACCCAGTTGGTAGCCGACTTCCTTGGTGTAGTCGTATTCCTCACCGCTGATCGAGTGCCCGCCCCAGCAGACCACCACATTGGGTTCGCGCTGGGCGTCGAGCAGACGGGCGTTGCGCAGGATCTCGAAAACGGTGTTGGTGATGCCTTCCGGCTCGGCCAGATCAAAATAGGGGTTGGGCCCGATCTCGGTGTGGAAGTAGACGATGTCGCGGACCACGGCCGACAGCAGTTCGCGAATCCCACGAATCATCTTGCCCTCGACAAAGGCGCAGGCCGGCGCGTTTTCCAGGTCGATGCGCATGCCGCGATTGACCTGGTGGACCTGGATGCGGAAGTCCTCGTAGTCGCGCAGCATGGATTCGACATCATCGCCCTGCGCGCCAGAGTTGAGCACGGCCAACGCGCACTGGCGCAGAACTTCTCCAACCTCTTCGGTGGCATCCGACAAGCGCGCGACTTCCTCGCGCGAGAGCATGTTCAACGTCCCGGACGGATAGACCCGGGTCGAAATCTTGGCGCCGCAGACGGGCGTACCTGCGTTTGTATGATCGTCCATAGGCTGCATTATCTTCGATCCGGTGCGGGGGCACGAGACTCTGAGCGCAGGTTCTGTGCTGGAAAACAAACAGCTAGCAGATGCGGGCTGTATGCCGGTGTCCAGCGATCATTCGTCCCCGGCAACTGGGGCGCCGTAGGCTCAGGTTGTGGCGATCTGGTCGATCAGGGCGCGGTAGCCGGTGCGGTAGTCGGGATACTGGAGGCGATAGCCACTGGCATGCAGGCGCTTGTTGCAGCAGCGCTTGCCGGAGACTCCGCCCTCGGGCATCGGCGGTGTGCCGGGCGGGTCGATCTCCATCGCCTGTGCCAGCCAGGCGAGTAGCTCGTGGCGCAGGGCGGGCTCGTCATCCACGCCCAGATAAATCGGTTCGGGGTCATCCAGATTGAACAAATGGGTCAGCAGGCCCACGCAGTCATCGCGGTGGATGCGGTTGGTCCAGACCGGCGCTTCGTGCTGACCACGCACGCCCTCGCGCACCTTGCGCAGGTGGTACTCGCGGCCCGGGCCATAGATGCCGCCAAAGCGCACGACCACGCCGGGAAAGGGACTGTCGGCCAGCAACTGCTCGGCTTCCCGCAGGGCGCGCCCGGAGAACCGGGTGGGTTCGGTGGGGCTGGTCTCGTCGACCCAGCGCCCGTCGTCGGCGCCGTAGACCGAGGTGCTGGAGACGAAGACAACGCGGCGCGGCTGCTGGCTGGCCCGTTCCAGGGCGGTCAGGGTGTTGCGCAGGCCGGCGACATAGGCGCGACGATAGGCGGGCTCGGTGAACTCGCCCGGGGTGGCGATGAAATAAACGGTGTCGAGTGCCGGCGGCAGCTCCGGCAGGCCGTTCGCGACGCCGAAGTCGCCGGCCAGGGGCTGGATCGGCTTGGGGATGTGCTCCGGCCGGCGGCGCAGGCCCCAGACGGAGTGTCCGCCGTGGGCAAGTTGCTGGCCAACGGCACAGCCGAGATCGCCGCAGCCCATGATCAGGATGTTGGCCATTGTTCCCTCCGGAGTCGTGATTCGCACGCTACCGATTTCGCTGGCGAAAGACCAGTACCAAAGTGAGGGTTCGACCGAGGGCGATAGCTTGGGCATGCTGGCTGGAACGCAGATGAACGGGAGATGGGGCTTGGGCAAGGCGAGCCGAAAGAAGGTCGATACGTGCGCCTGCGGGTCCGGGCAGGACCGTGCCGCCTGCTGTGGGCCGTATCTGGATGGTACGGCCTCGGCGCCCACGGCGGAGGCGCTGATGCGCTCGCGTTATGCCGCGTTTGTGGAAGGGCGTGAGGACTATCTGCTGGCGACCTGGGCGGCCGCGACACGCCCGGCATCCGTGGAGCTGGCCCCGGAACAGCGCTGGCTGGGGCTCGCGATACGCGCGACCGAGGCGGGTGGGCCGGACGACGAGGCAGGCTGGGTCGAGTTCATTGCCCGGTCACGGGTGCGCGGTCAGGGCGTACGTCTGCACGAGCGCAGCCGTTTTCGCCGCGAAGACGGGCGCTGGGTGTATGTCGACGGGGAGTTCCCGGGCGCATGACAGCCGTTTCGGATGCGGTCGCGTCACCGGTCCATCCGGCATTGCTGGAACGGGTGCTGGAGTGCCTGCGCACGCAGTCGGACGGGCTGACCGAGCACGCCCTGATCACGCAGTTGCGCGACGCGGGCGTGGAGCCGTTTGCCGGGGCGCGGCTGCAGGAGCCCTTGAGCCTGTTTCAGGCGCACTTTGTGCTGTTCCACTGCCTGTACCGGCTGCGCGACCGCCTTGCGGAGGGCGGCGAAGGTTTGCGTATCCACTGCCTGGATATCGGGATCGAGCCGGTGCGGGAGGGGGGCGCGGTGGATGGGCTTCTGGCGATGCACGATCCGTTGCGCGCCTATTATCTTGACCTGGCGCAGCTGGAAACCATGGATGCGGCGGCGGTGGAGGCGCTTCTGGGTGAGTTCTGGTCGCGGCTGGGGCGTGACCAGCAACGCGAGCAGGCGCTGGAGGTGCTGGAGCTTGCGGAGCCGGTGGATGCGGATACGATCCGCCGACAGTACCGCCGGATGGCGCAGCGCCACCACCCGGACCGGGGTGGCGACACGGCCAAACTGCAGCGGATCAACGCGGCCCGCTGGGTCCTGCTGGTCCGGGGCTGAGGTTCAGTCGTCCGAGTCCGACATGGTGGTGACGAACGCCTGTTCCACGGTGAAGGTACCCACGCCCTTGTAGTTGGTCTGGGTCCAGCCGTGTTCGGTCAGCCACTCGCTCATCTCGCGGTTCATGGCCGGGTTGCCGCACAGCATCACGCGGTCGTGTTCCGGATCCGCAGGCGGCAGATCGAGGATCTGGCTCAGCTCGCCGGAGCGGAACATGTCGGCGCCACGCTGGTTGTTGTCGTAGGGCTGCTGCGCGATCGGGCAGGCGAAGTCGTGGTTCTCGCGGGTCACGGTCGGCACGTAGCGCAGGCGGGCGCTGATGCGCGACTCGATCTCCTGGCGGTAGGCCAGTTCCTCGACGGTACGCACGCTGTGCACCAGCACTGCGTTGTCGAAGTGCTCGAACAGCTCCGGGCTGCGGATCAACGAGATGAACGGGGCGAGCCCCGTGCCGGTGGCCAGCATGTACAGGGTGCGGCCCGGCTGCACGTAGTCGAAGGTGAGCGAGCCGGTGACCTTGGTGTTGATCCAGATCGAATCACCCGGTCCAGCCTCGGCCAGGCGGCTGGTCAGGGCGCCATCCGGCACGTGGATGCTCAGGAATTCCAGTTCCTCGGCCTCGGGTTCGGAGACGATCGAATACGCACGCGGAATCAGCTTGCCCTCGGGACGCAGCCCCAGGGTCACGAATTGCCCGTTCTTGAATTCCAGACCCTCCGGTCGCGTGGTGGTGAAGCTGAAGGTCTTGTCCGACCAGCGGCGCGTGGAGGTGATGCGTTGTTCCGAATACGGCATAAGTGCGTAGTTTTCCGATTGTTGTTCGGTCCTACGCTAGCAAGTCCCCGCACCGGAAGCGAAAGCGCCGGCAAAAACCAAGGAAAACACTCGGAAATGGGTGTCGCTCGTCAGCGGGCGCTGCTGTCGATGAGCGTGAGGTGTTGCTCCAGCGGGGCCGGTTCCGACAGGTAGAAGCCCTGCACGAAGTCCAGGCCGATCTCGCGCAGGCGGTCCATGGTCGCGGCTGATTCGACACATTCGGCGATGGTGCGCAGGCCGAGGACATGACCCACGCGGTGAATGGCCGTGACCATGGCCGAGTCCACCGCGTTGTGGGCAATATCGCGCACGAAGCTGCCGTCGATCTTGATGAAGTCCACCGGCAGGTTCTTCAAGTACCCGAATGACGACAGACCGCTGCCGAAGTCGTCCAGGGAGAAACGACAACCCATGTAGCGCAGGGTGCGGATCAGGCTCTGGGCGCGTTCGTGGTGGCTGATGGCCGCGGTCTCGGTGATCTCGAAGATGATGCAGCGCGGCGGGATGGCGTAGTGCTGCAGGCGCTCGGTTACGAATTCCAGCATGCTCTCTTGCGCCAGCGACTGGCCCGACAGGTTGATCGCCAGGGTGGGGTCGCAGTGGGATGGGTTCTCGCGCGGCGCACGATGCCGGGCGAGCATGGCGAAGGCGTTGTCGATGATGTGGCGGTCGATATCCGGCATCAGGTGGTAGCGCTCTGCGGCCGGGATGAAGCTGCCCGGCGGGATCAGCCGGCCATCCTCGTCGCGCAGGCGCATCAACACCTCGACATGGGCAAGGTCCGGGGCGACCGGACCCAGCGGGTGGACGGCCTGGCCGAACAGCGCGAAGCGCCCTTCCTCCAGCGCCGAGCGGATGCGGCCGACCCATTCCATCTCCCCGCGTCGGCGGCGCAGGGCCTGGTCGCTGGGCTGCCAGACGTAGACCTGGTTGCGGCCGTTTTCCTTGGCGGCGTAGCAGGCGGAGTCCGCCTGGCTGAGGATCTCGGGCAGGGTCTGTTCCGGGCCGCTGACCGGCACCAGACCGATGCTGACGCCGACATCGAAACGCCGGCCCTCCCATGCGAAGCGCAGGGACTGCACGGTCTCCAGCATCTTCCGGGCAATCGCCTCGGCGCGTTCGGGCGGGCAGTGGCACAGCAGCACGCCGAATTCGTCGCCACCCAGCCGGGCCAGGGTATCGTTCTCGCGGATCAGGTGCCGCAGGCGCTCGGAGAGTTCCCGCAGGAGCTCGTCGCCGGCCTGGTGGCCGCAGGTGTCGTTGATGATCTTGAACTGGTCGAGGTCCATGTAGAACACCGCATGCGGCGTCTCGCCCTCCTCCTGAATGTGCAGGGCCTGGTCCAGTCGCCGCTCGAATTCGCGGCGGTTGCACAGGCCGGTGAGGTCGTCATGGGTCGCCTGATGGTTGAGCTGCTGGGTCATCTGCCACAGCTCGGTGTGGTCGTGCAGCACGACCACCACACCCTGGGCCTCGCGGTTCGGGCGTTGCAGGGGCGAGGCCAGCATGCGCACCACGCGGGTTTCGCCGTCGGCGCGATGGAGTATGCGTTCGGGCGATTCCACGGTGCCGCCCAGGTTCAGGCATTGTTCCACCGGGCGGAGCACGCTGGTCCCCGTCCGGGTGTCTTCCAGGTCCAGCAGTTCGTCCACCAGGCGGCCCTGGGCGCTGGTGGCATCCAGCCCGAGCAGTACCTGGGCGGCGGGGTTCAGGTAAGTCAGGCGCCCGTGGGTGTCTGCGGTGATGACCGCGTCGCTGATCGATTGCAGCGTGGTTAGCAGGCGGTCCCGTTCGGCCCCCGTGGCGGCCTCCGCGGCCCGCAGCGAGGTGACGTCCCAGGCGACGCCGAGTACCCCGTCCGGACCCTTTTCCGGGTCTTTCATGGGGATCCACGAGACGCTGAGATGCGTACCGTTGACGGTATCCTCGAACTGGAAGGCATCGCCCGCGAGGGCGCGTTCGGCGGCCTCCAGTGTGCCGGGCTGGTCCGCATAGACGTCGCGGAAATTGCGCCCGACCACCTCGCCGGGGTTCAGGCCCAGGGCCTGCAGCCCGGCCCCCTCGGATAGCGTGAATCGGCCGTCTGCGTCCAGCGCGAACAGGATCAGTGGGGCGTGGCGAATGGTCGCGCCCAGCTGGGTCTCCAGGCTCTTCAGCGCCTGCTCCGACTGACGCTCGCGGGTGATGTCGCGGACGGTCGCGAAGACCTCGAGCTCGCTGTCCGTGCGGATCGCGTTGATGTGCACCTCGGCCGGGAATTCGCCACCGTCACGGCGCCGGTAGCGGCTCTCGAAGTGCGCGGGGAGGCGTTTCTCGGGGTTGGAGTGGGCCTGGTCCACGTCGTCCTGAGTGGCCTGCAGGTCCAGGTCAGTGATGTGCAGGCCGCCGGTCAGTTCGGCGCTGGTATAGCCCAGCAGTTCGCAGGCGGCGTGATTGGCCGCGACGATGCCGCCCTTGCGGTTGAGGACCAGATGGGCCTCGGGCGCCTGTTCGAAGATCCGCTGGTAGCGCGTGGTGTCCGGGTGATCGGGCATGGCGGCGGGCTGAACCTTTCGTGGCGGGCCGGGGCCCCCACATCGGGGCGTGAGTGAAACGTGAGTCGGCTTGAGTGTCGCCGGTCGCGCTGGCACAGGCAACCTTGGGAGGTGCGGATTTGCCTCTTCCGGGGCGGTTTCTGCTTGCCCGGCTTACCCGGGCGCTTGGGTGAGCCGGGACAGGGTCTCCGGGGGCGGGGGAGCGGCGCGCGGGGGATTGCGCAGTTGTTCGCGCGCCCAGGCGACGTGGTCGCGCACCAGCTCGGAAGGGTGCTCGGCGCGGGCGGCCAGGGCCGCGTCCGCCTCGGGTGTGGCCGGACCGTTGCCGAGGGCCACAGCGAGGTTGCGCAGCCACTGGACATGCCCGATGCGGCGAATGGCCATGCCCTCGGTGCGGGCAAGGAAGGTTGTCTCGTCCCAGGCGAACAGCTCGACCAGGCTGGCGCTATCCAGACCGTGGCGGGCGATGAAGTCGGGTTCCGCCGTGACCTCGGCAAAGCGGTTCCAGGGGCAGACCAGCTGGCAGTCGTCGCAGCCGTAGATGCGGTTGCCGATCAGCGGGCGCAGGTCCTCGGGGATCGCACCCTTCAGTTCGATGGTCAGATACGAGATGCAGCGTCGGGCGTCCAGGTCGTACGGCCCGCGGAAGGCCCGGGTCGGGCAGACATCGAGACAGGCGGTGCACTGGCCGCAGTGCTCGTCCACGGGTTCATCCAGTGGCAGTGGCAGGTCGGTAAACAACTCCCCGAGGAAGAACCAGGAGCCGCTCTCGCGCGCCAGCAGATTGGTGTTCTTGCCGATCCAGCCCAGCCCGGCGCGGGCGGCCAGGGCCTTTTCCAGGATGGGCGCGCTATCGGTGAAGGCGCGATAACCGAACGGCCCGACCTCCGCCTCGATCCGGCGCGCGAGGGTGGTCAGGCGCTTGCGCAGCAGCTTGTGGTAGTCGCGGCCCAGGGCATAGCGCGAGACATAGGCGTGATCGCGTTCGGCCAGCTGGATCGCCGGGCGCCGGGTGGCTGGCGGGAAGTAGTCCATGCGCACGCTGATGATGCGCTGCACGCCGGGCACCAGGGCATCCGGGGTGTGGCGCAGGGGCGCGCGGTCGGCCATCCAGTCCATGTCGCCGTGCGAGCCCTGGGCCAGCCAGTCGTCCAAATGCCGGCGATCCGCCTCGGGCACCTCGGCGGGGGCGATGCGCACGGCCTGGAAGCCGAGCTCGCGACCCCAGTCGCGGATGCGTTCGGCAAGCTCGGCAGATTGGCGTGGATCGAGGCGCTGAGGCACGATTTCGGCTTCCGCGACGGAGGTGATGGCGTGAATCATGAACCCGACCCACAAGCATTGACCAGCGCACTGTTCGATAACGCGGGCATGCGGGCCCTGGATGCCGCCGGCCTGGCCCTGCCGGGGATGGCTCCGGGCGAGCTGATGGAGCGTGCCGGGCAGGCCCTGTTGACGGTGGTGCGCCGCGACTGGCCGCAGGCCCGCCGCATCGGGATCCTTTGCGGGCCCGGCAACAACGGCGGAGACGGCTACGTGCTCGCGCGGCGGGCCGCCGAGGCCGGGCTGGAGGTCCGGGTCCATGGCGGCCCTTCGCGGGCGCGCCCCGAGTCCGATGGTCGCCAGGCCCATCGGCGCTGGCAGGCGGGCGGCGGCGAGGTCCATGCCCTGGAAAGTTTCGACCCGGCAGCCGCGGACCTGTGGGTGGATTGCCTGTTCGGGATCGGCCTGGAGCGGCCGCTGACCGATGCCTACGGCGCGGTGATCGAGTCGCTGAACGCGAGTGGGCGGCCGGTGCTGGCGGCCGATGTGCCCTCGGGCGTGGATATCGATCGCGGCCGGGTCCTGGGGGTGGCGGTCCGGGCCAATCACACCCTGACCATGATCGCCGACAAGCTGGGCCTGCATACCGGGGCCGCAGTCGACTGGGTTGGCCAGGTGGAGGTGGCCCCGCTCGATCTCCCTGCCTCGGTGGCCCATGGCATCGCGCCGGTCGCCCGTCGTGTTGGGCCAGCGGACTGGCGTCGGCGTCTGCCTGAGCGGCTTCCCGGGATGCACAAGGGCGACTGCGGGCATGTGCTGATCGTGGGCGGCGCGCCCGGTTACTCGGGGGCCGCGCGGCTGGCGGCGACGGCCGCCCTGCGCGCCGGGGCCGGGCGCGTGACCCTGGCCACGCACCCCGAACACGCGGCCTGGGCGAATCTGGAACGACCCGAGTTGATGGTGCGTGGCGTGGCGGACGCCAGCGAGTTGCAGGCCCTGATGCGTCGCGTCGATGTCGTCGCGGTGGGACCGGGACTGGGACAGGACGCCTGGGGTCGCGGCCTGTGGCTGGCGGTGGCGGATGCCGACCTGCCCCGGGTGGTGGATGCCGATGCCCTGAACCTGCTGGCCGAGGCCCCGCGCCGGGGCGAGGAGTGGGTGCTGACCCCGCACCCAGGCGAGGCCGCCCGTCTGCAGGGCCAGGATGTGGCCACCGTCGAGGCCGATCGCCCCGGGCAGGTGCGGGCGCTGGCCGAGCGCCTGGGTGGAGTGGTGTTGCTGAAGGGGGCGGGCACGCTGGTCGCCAGTTCGGGTGCGGAGCCGCTGGCCTGTG
Source organism: Thioalkalivibrio sp. ALM2T (assembly GCF_000381505.1). Taxonomy (NCBI): domain Bacteria; kingdom Pseudomonadati; phylum Pseudomonadota; class Gammaproteobacteria; order Chromatiales; family Ectothiorhodospiraceae; genus Thioalkalivibrio; species Thioalkalivibrio sp. ALM2T. The sequence goes on along the minus strand of NZ_KB906565.1, from coordinate 41,438 downwards.
TCACCGGCGGCCACCCCGGCATGGCCACCGCCGGCAGCGGCGACGTGCTGACCGGCATCATCGCCGCGCTGCGCGGGCAGGGCGCGGATGCGCGCAGTGCCGCGGAGATCGGGGCCGCCTGGCACTGCGCCGCAGCCTGCATCGCGCGTGATCGCCTGGGCGGGGCACGCGGGATGCTGGCCGGGGATCTGGCCGAAGCCCTGCCGGCCGCGGCTGGGGGTGGGGCATGATGGTGGCAGCGGCCCCTTTGATCCTCCCGCACCTGGAGTCGACCGAGGCGGCCGGGGCCGCGCTGGCGGCGCTCGACGCCCCGCATATCGTGTTCCTGGAGGGTGATTTGGGTGTCGGCAAGACCACCTGGGTTCGGGGTCTGCTGCGCCGGCTCGGGCATGAAGGCGCGGTCCGCAGTCCGACCTACACCCTGGTGGAGCCGTATGCGCTGGCGGGGCGCGAGGTCCTGCACTTCGACCTTTACCGCCTGGGTGATCCCGAAGAATTCGAGTACCTGGGGGTGCGCGAGGCCTTCGGGGGCGATGTCCTGTGGCTGGTGGAGTGGCCGGAGCGCGGTGCGGGCTGGCTGCCGGCGCCGGATCTGGTGGTGCGCCTGGCGCATCGCGAGGGCACAGCCGAAGGCCGGGAGCTGTGGCTGGAGGGGCCGCTGGCGGCGGCCTACCACCGGGTGCTTCGGGACCAGGAGATCGTGACAGGGTGACACGCCGGGGCTGGCTCGCAGTTGGCCCGCCACGCGCACAATGCGCGATATCTCGCTCATAAAGAAAGAAAATTGCTATTGCTTTTCCAGAAAAAGCGTCCACAATGTAGTCAGAACCCCTGATTACAAAGGGAAACGCCGTGGGCCAATCAACATCGCCGGATCTGCGCCGCCGCCAGCTGCTGCGCGCCATGACTGCCCTCGGGCTGGTCGGGATGCCTTTGCCGGCCCTGGCTCGCACGGACGTCCGGCGCGTGCGCATGTCCGTGGATGGCGGAACCACCCGTCTGGTCTTCGACATGGACGGCGAGGCGGAATACTCCATGTTTCACCTGCAGTCTCCTGACCGCCTGGTGGTGGATCTGGAGAACGCGCGGGCCGTGGAAGACCTGACCATCAGCGATAATCCGCGCTCGGCGATCAAGGCCGTGCGCCATGCCGCACGCAATGGCTCCGATCTGCGTGTGGTGTTCGACCTGCGCAAGCCGGTGGAGCCGAGCAGTTTCGTGCTGATGCCGGCACAGGGTGCGCCGCACCGCCTGGTCCTGGATCTGACCAGCGGCGAGGCACCCGCCGCGCCGCGCTCGGCGGAGAACAACGGCTCCCGCCGTGGGCGTTCGCAGGAGGACCTGCGCGATGTCGTGGTCGCCATCGATGCCGGTCATGGTGGGCATGATCCGGGTGCCATCGGCCCCGCCGGCACCCGCGAGAAGGACGTGGTCCTGCAGATCTCGAAGCGTCTGGCCGAACGTGTGAACAGCGAGCACGGCATGAAGGCCGTGATGACCCGCAGTGGAGACTATTTCCTGCCCCTGCGCGAGCGCATCGAGCGGGCGCGCAAGGCGGACGCCGATATCTTCGTGTCCATCCACGCCGATGCGATCGCCAACCGCAATGTCCAGGGTTCTTCGGTGTACATGCTGTCCGAGCGCGGGGCCTCCAGCGAGGCGGCGCGGTTCCTGGCCCAGCGCGAGAACCAGGCGGATCTGAGCCTGGGCGGGGTGCCGATCAACGGCAAGGACGATTCCCTGACCAACGTGCTGCTGGATCTGGCCCAGAGCGGGAGCCTGGAGGCCAGCAACACCCTGGCCGAGCGGATGATCGCGGAGCTCCACCGGGTGGGCAAGGTGCGCAAGCCGGAGGTGGAGCGTGCGAACTTTGCGGTCCTGCGCTCGCCGGACGTGCCGTCGGTCCTGGTCGAGGCGGCCTTCATCTCCAATCCCTCCGAGGAGCGCAAGCTGCGCAGCACCAGCTTCCAGAACTCGCTGGCGGATGCCCTGCTGACCGGGCTGCGGTCGTACTTCTCCACCCATGCCCGTCCGGGCACGCTGATCGCCGACGGCCAGCCCGACCAGCACATTATCCGCCCGGGCGAGACCCTCTCCGGGATTGCCGATCGCTATCGCCTGTCGCTGGCGGACCTGCGTTCGGCCAACGATGTCCGCGACGACCGCATTTACGCCGGACAGGTCCTGCGTATCCCCCGCGACTCCTGAGCCCGGCACCTCCGGGCAGCCCGTCACGTCTTGCAGGCGTTGTTCGGCCGCCGGCTAGGCACTCCGGCGCTGCCCCGGTTAGGCTAGGCACCCGGTTCTCGTCTCTCCCAGGTGTCGCGCGTGGCGATCGCAAAGCTCTCCGAACAACTGATCAATCAGATCGCCGCCGGCGAGGTGATCGAGCGTCCGGCCTCGGTGGTCAAGGAACTGCTGGAGAACGCCCTGGATGCCGGGGCGACGCGGGTGGATGTGCGCCTGGAGCAGGGTGGCATTCGACTGATCCAGATCAGCGACAACGGCAGCGGGATCTATCGCGACGAGATGCCGCTGGCCCTGTCGCGCCACGCCACCAGCAAGATCGCCTGCATGGACGATCTCGAGGCCCTGCATACCCTGGGCTTCCGTGGCGAGGCCCTGCCCTCGATCGCCTCCGTCTCGCGGCTGTCGCTGACCTCCATGGTGGCGGACGAGCGCAACGGCTGGCGGCTGACCGGGGATGGCTCCGATATCTTCCGCGAGGCCGCTCCGGCGTCGCATCCGGTGGGCACGACCGTCGAGGTCCGCGACCTGTTCTTCAACGTCCCGGCGCGGCGCAAGTTCGTGCGTACCGAGCGCACCGAATACAACCACTGCGAGAACGTGATCCGCACTCAGGCGGCCGCCTGTCCCGAGGTCGCCTTCAGCCTGCGCCACAATGACCGCGTCACCCTGGACCTGCCGGCGGCCGACGACCCCGGCGAGCGGGTGCGGGCGCTGTTGGGCGATGCCTTCCTGGAGCATGCGACCCCGGTGGACGAACAGCGCGCCGGTCTGGCGCTGTCCGGCTGGCTGGGTTCGCCGACCCAGTCGCGCGCCCAGCCCGATCAGCAGTTCTTCTTCGTCAACGGCCGCGCGATCCGCGACCGCGTGCTGGCCGCAGCGGTGCGCAAGGCCTATCAGGACGTGCTCTATCACGGGCGGCATCCGATGTTCGTGCTGGACCTGGAGCTGGATCCGACCCAGGTGGATGTGAACGCGCATCCGACCAAGCAGGAGGTGCGCTTTCGCGAGTCGCGCATGGTTCACGACTTCATCTTCCACAGCCTGCACAAGGCGCTTGCCGCGTTGCGTCCGGGGGATTCCGGGCATGCCGCGGCGGTGCCCGACATGGGTGTGCCGGCCCCCTCCGGTCGCCCCATGCCCATGCCGGCGCAGGCGGATCGCCCGCTGTCCGGGCTGGGTGTGCCGGGTGCGGGCGGTGGGTACGCGCCCCCTCGCGAACCGCGACTTGAGCCGGTCGGGCGCGATCCAGGCTTTGGTGCGGCCTGGGCCGAGTTCCGCGGGACGTCTGCGGTGGCCGAGGCGCGGCCCGCTGCGTATGACACCCCGATGCCATCCGCCACGTCCGGTGCGCCCGCAGCGGACCCGGACGGCATGCCGCCCCTGGGGTTTGCCCTGGGGCAGGTAGCCGAGACCTTCATCCTGGCCGAGAGCCCCCGCGGCCTGATCGTGGTGGACATGCACGCGGCCCACGAGCGCATCACCTATGAACGTCTCAAGCGTGAATGGGAGGGGGCACGGGTGACCTCGCAGCCCCTGCTGGTGCCGGAGACCCTGGACGTCACCCCGGCCGAGGCCGAACTGGCCGAGGAACGCGCGGGCCTGCTTGGGGAACTCGGCTTCGAGCTCGACCGTGCCGGCCCCGAGACCCTGACCCTGCGCGCGGCGCCCGCGCTGCTGCGCGGCCAGGACACCGCGCAGCTCGTGCGCGATGTCCTGGCGGACCTCGCGGCCGATGGCTACAGCCATCGGGCAGAGGGGGCGATGAACGCGGTACTGGGAACGATCGCCTGCCACGGTTCCGTGCGTTCGGGGCGGCGCCTGACCCTGCCCGAGATGAACCAGTTGCTGCGCGACATGGAGGCCACCGAACGTTCCGGCCAGTGCAACCACGGGCGCCCGACCTGGGTGGAGCTGGACCACTCGGCGCTGGACCGGCTGTTCCTGCGAGGACGCTGATGGCCGGACTGGATCGGGACCGGCCGCCGGTCATCCTGCTGGCCGGTCCCACCGCGAGCGGCAAGACCGCGCTGTCGCTGGCGCTGGCCGCGGCCCTGGACGCGGAGATCGTCAGCGTGGATTCCGCGCTGGTCTATCGCGGCATGGATATCGGCACCGCCAAGCCGGACGCCGCCGAGCGTGCCCGCGCCCCGCATCACCTGCTGGATATCCGCGACCCGGAGGACACCTACAACGCCTCCGACTTTGCCCGCGATGCCCGCGCCGCGATCGATGCCATTCATGCCCGCGGCCGGGTCGCCCTGCTGGCGGGCGGCACGCTGCTCTACCTGCGCGCCCTGCTGGACGGCTTCGATCCGATCCCGCCGGTCCCGGATGCGGTCCGCGAGTCCGTGCGTGCCCGTCTGGAACACGAGGGCGCCGTGGCCCTCCATGCCGAGCTGGCCACTGTGGACCCGGAGGCCGCCGCGCGCATCCACCCGAACGACCCGCAACGCATCCTGCGCGCCCTGGAGGTGTACGCGGCCAGTGGCCAGCCATTGTCGGGCTTCCAGAGTGGCGCGGCCGCGACGGTCCCGGCGGGCTGGGTGTCGCTGGCCCTGTGGCCGGCGGATCGCGAGCGCCTGCGTGCGCGCATCGCCGACCGCTTCGATGCGATGCTGGAGGCCGGCTTCGTCGACGAACTGATGACCCTGACCCGTCGCCGCGGCCTGACCGCGGAGCACCCGTCGCAGCGGGCGGTGGGGTATCGCCAGGGCTGGCAGTGGCTGGCGGGCGAATGTGACTTTGCGACCTTTCGCGAGCGGGCCATCGCCGCGACCCGCCAGCTCGCAAAACGCCAGCTCACCGGGCTGCGGCGCTTCCCCCTGCATGCCCGGTTGAACGCCGAGGACGCGGATTTGTCGCAGGCTCTGCGGGCTATCCAGGCTGCACGGATGGCGGCCCCGGCAGCGGCGATGTCCGAATAACGCCCGGTGTACGCCTGGAACGGCGCCGCGAAGCCGGTATGCTACGCTTCAACCTGACCGTGCGGCGGGCCGACCTCGAGCCGCCGGCGCGGGTCGCGAACCAATAATAACGATCAAGGAACGCACCGATGGCCAAAGGGCAAATGTTGCAGGAACCCTTCCTGAATGCGCTGCGTCGGGACCGGATCCCGGTCTCCATCTACCTGGTGAACGGGATCAAGCTGCAGGGGCAGATCGAATCCTTCGACCAGTTCGTGGTGCTGCTGCGCAGTACGGTCTCGCAGATGGTGTACAAGCACGCCATCTCCACGATCGTGCCGGCCCGCCAGGTGAACATGAATCTCGAGGGCGAGGCGGCGGCCTCCGCCGAGGCCGAGTCCTGAACATGAGTGGAGGTCTCATCCAGCTTGTTTGAGCGTCCGGAGAGTGCCGGCGACGAGCGCGTCGGCAATGGTGCGGTCCTGGTCGCGCTGAATGTCGGGGACAACCCCGATATCGAGGCCCAGGTCCAGGAATTCGACGAACTCGTGCGCTCCGCCGGGGCCGAGATCATGGCGGTGGTGCGCGGCTCGCGCGACCGGCCGCACCCCAAGCTGTTCGTCGGCGCCGGCAAGGCCGACGAGATCCGCGATGCGGTCGAGGCCTCCGGGGCCGACGTGGTGATCTTCAACCACGCCCTGTCGCCCAGCCAGGAACGCAACCTCGAGGCCCACCTGAAGGCCCGGGTGCTGGATCGTTCCGGCTTGATCCTCGATATCTTCGCCCAGCGCGCCCGCTCCCACGAGGGCAAGCTGCAGGTGGAGCTGGCCCAGTTGCGCCATATGTCCACGCGCCTGGTGCGTGGCTGGACCCACCTCGAGCGGCAAAAGGGCGGGATCGGCCTGCGCGGTCCGGGGGAAACTCAGCTGGAGACCGACCGCCGCCTGCTGGCCGGGCGTATCAAGCACATCGAGCGGCGTCTGGAGAAGGTCGAACGCACCCGCGAACAGGGCCGTCAGGCGCGCCTGCGCAACGAGATCCCCACGGTGTCGCTAGTAGGCTACACCAACGCCGGCAAGTCGACCCTGTTCAATCGCCTCACGCATTCCGACGTCTACCAGGCGGATCAGCTGTTCGCGACCCTGGACCCGACCCTGCGCCGTCTGGACCTGGCCCCGCACCAGTCGCTGATTCTGGCCGACACCGTCGGCTTCGTGCGCGATCTGCCGCATGAGCTGGTCGCCGCGTTCAAGGCGACCCTGACCGAGACCCGCGAGGCGGCGCTGCTGCTGCACGTGATCGACGCCGCCGACCCGGAGCGCGAGGCGCGCATCCGGCAAGTCGAGGAGGTGCTCGAGGAGATTGGCGCCGAGGACGTCCCCTGTTGGCGGGTGTACAACAAGATCGACCAGCTGGAGAACCCGGCGGAGGACCCGGACGACCGTTTCGGCATGGCGGACGATGCCTTCTGGCTGTCGGCGCACACCGGTGAGGGTGTGGAGCGCCTGGAGCAGCGCCTGGCCGAGACCTTCACCGAGTCCATGACCCAGGGATGGGTCGAGCTCCCGGCCTCGGCCGGGCGCCTGCGCGCCCAGCTCTACGAGGAGAAGGCCGTGGAGGCCGAGCAGACCACGCCGGACGGGTCGATCCATTTGCGCCTGCATGTGCCGAAGCGGCGTTTCGAGCAGCTCTTCCGCGCGGCCGGGCTGGACCCCGAAACCGTCCGCCTGCAATCGGAAGCACCGGGGGCGGCGGCCGCCGACCACTGAAGCCGGCCGCGGCGGCTCGCTTGCGCACGAAAAAGGCCCCGGGTAACCGGGGCCTTTTTCGTGGCGTCGATGTCGTCGCGGTTCAGGCGTCGCTATGGGCGATCGCCTCTCCGTCGGCGCGGGCCAGGTACAGGGTTAGGGTCTCTCCGGCTCGGATGCCGTCGCCGTTCAGCCCGTTCCAGCGCCGCAGGTCGCCGATGCTGACCTGGTGGCGGCGAGCGATGGTCGACAGCGAGTCGCCGGGGCGGACCTCGTACTCGACGCGCTGGCCGTCGGGCCCACGGTCGGGATCGGCGCGCACCACCTTCAGGGTGTCGCCCGGGCGGAGGATCGCGTCCGGGTCCAGGTCGTTGGCGGCGCGCAGCGCGCCGATGGACATGCCGGTGCGCTGGCTGATGTGCCACAGGCTGTCGCCAGCCTGCACTTGATAGTCCTCCGCTAACTGGCCGTTGTCGCCGGCCACCTGCGGCGGAGCCTCTTCGCTCGGGGCGGAGGCCGGCAGGCGCAGGGTCTGACCGGCGCGGATCATGTCGTCGTCGAGGTTGTTCATGTCGCGCAGCACGGCGACGCGGGTGCCGGCGCGCTGGGCAATCTGGCCGAGATTGTCGCCCGAGCGCACGGTGTATTCGCGGAACCGGAGCAGCGGTTCATCGTTGCGGGTCTCCAGTGCCGCCTCGAGGGTGGGCAGCGCCTCGCGCGGGACGAACAGGTGCTGGGCGCCGCCGGGGTGGGTGGCATGGCGGTGGTAGCCGGGGTTGAGCTGTTTGAGGGTCTCGGTATCCAGGTCGGCGAGCTCCGCGATTAGCGAGAAGTCCGCCTGCCGGCCGGGTTCGATCATCTCCAGCGCCGGTTCGTTGGCGATGGGCGCGATGGCGATGTTGTGGGCATCGGGGTCCAGGAACAAATGGCGCAGGGCCAGAAGTCGCGGGATGTACGCGGTCGGCTCGGATGGCAGGTCCAGGCTCCAGTAGTCGGTAGGCTCGCCGCGGGCGGCATTGCGGTCGATGGCGCGCTGGATGTTGCCCTGGCCGTAGTTGTAAGCAGCCAGGGCCAGGTACCAGTCGTCGAAGCGTCGATGCAGCGCCTGGAGGTAGTCCAGCGCGGCGAGGGTGGATTTGTAGACGTCGCGGCGGCCGTCGTACCAGTGATCGCGCGACAGATCGAAATAGTCGCCGGTGGCCGGCATGAACTGCCAGATCCCCGCCGCGCGGCTGCGCGAGGTCGCCTGGGCGACGAAGCCGCTCTCCACGATCGGCAGCAGCAGGAGCTCGGCGGGCATGTCGCGCGCCTCGATCTCGGACAGGATGAAGTAGGCGAACGGCTCCGCGCGCCGGGTGCTGTACTCGATGATTCGTGGATGGTCACGGTAATGCCTGATATAGCGACCCACGCGCTCGTGGTCCAGTGCGTCGTTGAAGCCGAAGCCCAGGCGCGCGCGCTCCCACAGGTCGTCGGTCTCGGCGGCACGTTGCGCGGCGTCGCGCTGCTGGCGTTCCATCGCGGCCTGCACGTCCTCGGTCGTGCGCGGTTCCACGATCGGCCGATCCGCCGCCGAGGTGTCCAGCGTGCGCTCGGAGTCGTGTAGGCTACAGGCAGAGGCGAAGATCGCCGTCAGGCCGAAAATCAGGGCGGTGGTCAGTCGTGTGCGGAGGCGTGGTGTCATGGCGCTGGAGGATAAACCAGAGATGGGGGATCACCAAGACCCATTCCTGACTTGGTTGGCGCACTGGTATGCCCAGCCGCAGGGGCGGAGGGTGCGCGAGCGCTTTCTGGAACGCATTCGGCGCTATGGCGATCCGGGCCCCGGGGGGCTGGCGGTGGAGCTGGCGCCGGTGCCGATCCTGGAGGACAGCGATGCCCTGCAGGCCCCGCTGATCCGGATCGCCTCGGCGCGCCCGGCGCTGCGCATGGACCCCGAGGCCTGGCCGCTGGAGTCCGCCTGTGCCGGGCGCATCGTGCTCGCCCATCCCTGCGCCCAGAGCGAGAAACCGGCGGCGGTGGTGGCCGAGGCAGCCCGGGTGCTGGAGCCCGAGGGACGGGTGTTTCTGCTGGAAGGCAACCGCCTGCAGCGCGGTGGGCGCAACGGGGTGCGCGCCTCGCCTCTGCCCGAAGGCCTGCGGCGGCGCCAATATCGCGAGTTACTGGAGGCGGCGGATCTCGAGGTGCTGGATCAGTGGAGCCTCAGCCTGCTCCCACCGGGGCTGCCCGCCGCCTGGCAGAAACGCCTGGCCACCATGGATGCCTGGACTCTGCGCGGCCTGCCGCCGCTGGCCAGCATGATCCTGACCGTGGCCCATAAGCGAGTGAACATGCCCCTGCGTCCGGAGCCGCGTTTCTGCTTCGCCATGCCCAACCCCGCGATGCGTCCGGGGCTGGTATCCTCGCGCTCCTCTCATTCTGGAGCCCGCCGAACGCATGGCTGACGAACGCGTGTACATCTATACCGACGGGGCCTGCCGTGGAAACCCCGGGCCGGGCGGCTGGGGTGCGATCCTGCGCTTCGACGGGCGCGAGCGCGAGCTCTACGGGGCCGAGGCCGAGACCACCAACAACCGCATGGAGATGACCGCCGCGATCCGCGCGCTGGAGACCCTGAAGCGTCCCTGCAAGGTGGAGCTGGTCACGGATTCCAAGTACGTGAAGCAGGGCGTCACCGAGTGGATGCCCGGCTGGAAGCGGCGCAACTGGAAGTCCGCCAGCGGCTCGCCGGTGAAGAACCGCGACCTCTGGGAGGAGCTGGACGCACAGGCCCAGCGCCACGACATCGAGTGGTACTGGGTACGGGGTCACAGCGGTCACCCGGAGAACGAGCGCGCCGACGAACTGGCCAATGCAGGCATTGACGCTCTGCTGGCCGGCGAACCGATCGAGAACTGAAGGAAACCACGATGCGTCAGATCGTGCTGGATACCGAGACCACGGGCCTGGACCCCTCCGACGGCCACCGCATCATCGAGATCGGCTGCCTGGAGCTGGACAACCGCCGCCCCACCGGGCGCAAGCTGCACGAGTTTCTGCAACCGGATCGCGAGATCGACGCCGGCGCGATCGCGGTGCATGGGATCACCAACGAGTTTCTGGCCGACAAGCCTCGATTTTCCGATGTCGTCGATGACTTTGTCGATTTCATCCGCGGGGCGGAGCTGATCATTCACAACGCGCCCTTCGATGTCGGTTTCATCAACAACGAGTTGCGCTTGTTGGGCGATGTGGCGCCGGCGTCCGAGGTGGCCGAGGTCAGCACCGTGCTGGATTCGCTGGTGATGGCGCGGCGTATGCACCCGGGGGCGCGCAATTCCCTGGATGCCCTGTGCAAGCGCTACGAGGTGGACGGCTCCGGGCGCACCCTGCACGGGGCGCTGCTCGATGCTGAGCTGCTCGCGGATGTCTATTTGGCGATGACCGGCGGGCAGGTGGCGCTGACCCTGGATTCCGGAGGGGAGGGGGACGCTGCGGCCGGTGGCCCCGTCCAGGCGCGGCGTTCCGGAAAGCCATTGCCCGTCATCGAGCCGACGCCGGAGGAGCAGGCGGCCCACGAGACGCTGCTGCAGATACTCGATGATGCGGCAGACGCCCCCTGCCGCTGGCGCACCAACGCCTAACCTCCCCATCCGCGCAGACCTCGTACGGCCGCCTGCCACGGTTGGCTGGGCACGGTTCGACATCCGGTGTTTACGGTGCCTCCGGTCCACATACTGCCGAGCGCTGACTCGCCAGCGCACCGCGCCCGTTTTTGATCAACAACTGGCTTCTTTGCTCGTGCAAAGAAGCACCCAAGAAACACGCCCGCCTGCCGCGACCCCGGCCCGCTGCGCGGGCCGGGGTTTCCCTCGCTCCGAGGCTTTTCGCGGGCGGCGCTGAACTCGCTACGCTGCGCTTCGCTCAGGCATCCATCGCCTCCTGTCTATTTAGAATCGTCCCGCGAAAAGTCTCTCCACTCGGCGCGACGACAACGGGGGAAGGTCAAGACAACGGCTGTCCCGACCATGTTGCTCATGGATGAAGGCTAGGTCTTCCGGCATCTTGGGCACGCTCGGCCGTTGGGCCGTTGCGTGCTGCGCCCGCAATGCGGGCGCCGGGGGGCGTAGGATGTGATGAGCGTAGCGAATCGCATCAGGGTCTCGCACGGCGTGGGGACGGTGCGTTTCGCTACGCTCAACCGCACCCTACGGGGCACGGGCTGGCAGGAATGTCGGGATAGCGTCTGTCTTGACCTTCCCCTCCCGTATGGAGCCCCTTGCGGAAGGGTTCTCGGGCCGGCCAGTTAACAATAGATACGGGGCGCTGGATGTCTGAGCGTAGCCGCAGGCGCAGCGAGTTCAGCGCCGCCGGCCCGAGGGCCCTGGAGCAAGGT
>NZ_KB906565.1:0-30152 GCF_000381505.1 Thioalkalivibrio sp. ALM2T | reverse complement strand
ACGACAACGGGGAGGTAGGTCAAGACAACGGCTATCCCAGTGTTCTTGCCAGTGGATGATGGCTAGGTCTTCGAGCATCTTCGGCACGCTCGGCCTTTGGCCGTTGCGTGCCGCACCCGCGGAGCGGGTGCCGGGGGCCTTCGAGCGGCTGTGCCTGTTGTTGTGCCACGGGGCCGGAATACCTGCTGTTTTGACCTTCCCCTCCCGTATGGAGCCCCTCGCGGAGGGCGTGATGGGCCGGGAGAAGGCGCTGGATGTCTGAGCGAAGCGCAGCGTAGCGAGTTCAGCGCCGCCGGCCCAGCGCGTCCGGAGCGAGGTTCCCGGGCGAAATCCGGGTGCCCTTCTTTGGGTACTTTCTTGGGCAAGCAAGAAAGTACCTCGCGGTGCGCTCGCGAGAGAGCGCGTGGCAGGCGGCCCGACGAAGCCACCGTAAACACCGGAGGACGAACCAGGGCCCGCCTAGAACATGCCACCCCTAAGGAAACGCGCAATCAGCGCAGAAAGAGGGAGTAGGCCGGATTCCCGGTCTCCTCGTGCCAGGGATAGCCGACTTCCTTCAGGAAGGCACGAAAACGCGCCCGATCGTCGGCGGGGATTTGCATGCCGACCAGCACGCGGCCATAGGCGGCACCATGGTTGCGATAGTGGAACAGGCTGATGTTCCAGGTCTGGCCCATGTGCGTCAGGAAATTCAGCAGCGCACCGGGACGCTCCGGAAACTCGAAGCGGTAGATCCGTTCGTTACGAACCTCGCCACCGTGGCCGCCGACCATGTGCCGCAGGTGGAGCTTGGCCACCTCGTTCTCGGTCATGTCCAGAACGTCGTAACCCGCCTCCTCCAGGGCCGCCAGGATTTCCTGGCGCTCGGCATCGCCCCCTTCCAGCTTGATCCCAGCAAAGACCTGGGCGTGCTCGTCATCCGCGTAGCGGTAGTTGAATTCGGTGACCCCGCGCTTGCCGATCGCCTGACAGAACTGGCGAAAGCTACCCGGACGCTCGGGGATGGTGACCGCAAACAGGGCCTCGCGATGCTCGCCGATTTCGGCACGCTCGGCCACGTGGCGCAAGCGATCGAAGTTGATATTCGCCCCGCTGAGTACCGCGGCGAGGTTCGCGCCCTGCAGGCCCTCGCGCTGGATGTACTGCTTCATCCCGGCCACCGCCAGGGCCCCGGCCGGCTCGGCCACCACGCGGGTATCGTCGAATATGTCCTTGATGGCCGCGCAAATGGAGTCGGTATCCACCAGCAGGACCTCGTCGATCAGGTCGCGGCACAGACGGAAGGTCTCCTTGCCGACCTGACGCACGGCTGCACCGTCGGCAAAGATCCCGACCTGCTTGAGGGTGACCCGGCGGTTCTGTTGCAGCGCCTTGTACATCGAGGGCGCATCATCCGGCTCCACGCCGATCACCTTGATCTCCGGACGCAGGCGCTTGATGTAGGCGGCCATGCCGGCCGCCAACCCACCCCCCCCGATGCAGACAAACACCGCGTCCAGATGACCCGGGTGCTGGCGCAATAGCTCCATCGCCACCGTGCCCTGCCCGGCGATCACGTCGGGGTCGTCAAACGGATGGATGAAGGTGTAACCGTGTTTCTGTTCCAGTTCGCGGGCGTGGGCGGCGGCCTCGTCGAAGGAGTCGCCGTGCAGAACGGCCTTGCCACCGAACCGGCGCACCGCGTCGATCTTGATCGATGGCGTGGTCACCGGCATCACGATCACGGCCTTGATGCCGAGGTGACTGGCGCCCAGCGCAACGCCCTGCGCATGATTTCCGGCGGAGGCGGCGACCACGCCCTTTGCGCGCTGTTCCGGGGTTAGCTGGGCGATCTTGTTGTAGGCGCCGCGCAGCTTGAACGAGAACACCGGCTGCAGATCCTCACGCTTGAGCCACAACGTGGAGCCAAGGCGCTCCGACAGATTCGGCATCGGGTCCAGTGGCGTCTCGCGCGCGACATCGTAGACGCGCGCCGTCAGGATCTTCTCAAGATAGGGGAATTTCATGCCCAAACGATAGCATGCGAGGCCTTAACGCTTCCGCTTGTCCCGGGGACGGAGCAGTCGGTATCCTCAATGGGTTACGGACAGAATATTCGAGAGACGGTGATGAATCAGGACGAAATGAAAAAGGCGGTCGCCGAGGCGGCGCTGGAACGGATCGAGAGCGGCTGGATCGTGGGTGTGGGCACCGGTTCCACGGCGAACTACTTTATTGACGCCCTGGCCGGCATCAAGGGCAAGATCGATGGCGCCGTGGCCTCCAGCGAGGCCAGCGCCGAGCGCCTGCGCGGCCACGGTATCGAGGTACTGGACCTGAACTCCGCCGGGCCGCTGCCGATCTACGTCGACGGGGCCGACGAGGCCACCCGGCATCTGCACCTGACCAAGGGCGGCGGCGGCGCGCTGACCCGCGAGAAGATCGTCGCGGCGGCGTCGAAGACCTTCGTCTGCGTCGTCGACGAGACCAAGGTCGTCGACTATCTCGGCTCCTTCCCGCTACCGATCGAGGTCATCCCGATGGCGCGCAGCCACGTGGCCCGCGCCCTGTCGAAGCTGGGCGGCAACCCGGAGCTGCGCGAGGGCTTCAAGACCGACAACGGCAACGTGATCCTCGACGTGCACAACCTGCGCATCATGAACCCGGTGGAGCTCGAATCCGAGCTGGACCATATCGCCGGCGTCGTGACCAACGGACTGTTCGCCCGCCGTTCGGCGGATGTCATGCTGGTGGGCTCCGCCTCGGGCGTCGAGGAGATGACCGCCGGTTAAGCGGGTCGAGTCCGCCACGGTGACCGCGACGGGCAAATGGCTGATCATCATCGGCGGGCTGATCGTCCTGATCGGTCTGCTGTGGCCGTGGCTCGGAAAAATCCCCTGGGGCCGACTCCCGGGTGACATCGTGATCGAACGCGAGAACGCCCGCTTCTACTTCCCGCTCACCACGATGATCATCGTCAGCGTGGGGATCACGATCCTCCTGGCGCTGTTTCGGCGCTGATACCGCTCCAAAAAAAAGGGCCGGGATCATACGATCCCGGCCCTTTTTAACCTAGGGAGACGCACAATCAGCGCGCCATCACCTCGTCGTAGAACTGCTGCAGGCCGCCTTCCAGGAAGTGGTAGTTCTCGATGCCGCGTTCCTCCAGGTGATACTGCAACCAGCGCACCTGCTGACCGTTCTGGTCAAAGATCAACAGCGCATCACCGTCCCGGTTGGCCTGGCCGAGGATGCGGTTCAGCGTATCGATGTTCTCCAACGGGGCCGACATCTCGCGCCCGGCAAACAGCGAGATCTCGTCACGCTCCTCGTTGCCGCGCACGTCCAGCACCACCGCATTGTCGTCGTTGCGAACACGACGGGCGAAGGTGTCGGCATCCAGCAACCGCGCCTCGAAGGCCTCGTCCGTGATGAGCTGGGTCTCGGGATCCTCGATCGGCTCGCCGCGGAGCATGGCCAGCCCCGGGTAGCGGTCTGCCCAGTCCGCGACGCCGGCGTCATAGGCCTGGGTCGGTCCGAGGCCGGCCGCGTTGGCCCGGGCGGCAGCGCGATAGGACATGTAGCTCTCGCGCCCGTTGCAGTAGAACACCAGAGGCCCGCCATGCTGCTCTTCCAGGGCCCGTACCTGATCCTCGAAATCCGGGGCGCCCAGCGGTACATGATGGGCCCCCTCGATGTGCAGGATGTCGTATTCCAGACGCGGGCGGACATCGATCACCGTGGAACGCGACAACTGGCCCCGCAGATCGAACAGGTCCACGGCATCCACGCCGAAGCGCTCGTACAGGCTGCGACCGGGGAATTCGACAAAGGCCTGGGCACTGGCCACGACGGGGGCCGCCGCCAGTCCGAAACAAAGGGCCATGACGGCGAGGCGGGGACTCAAAGAGCGAAAGGTCATGCGAACTCCCTTGCATGGACGGGTGGACATGCCGCATACACTGCCGCGGCCTGGACGGGCATTGCGTACGCCCGATGGGGCGACGCGACGTGACGATCCTTTATTCCGTCGCGACCGCCCGGTGCCCCCGATTGTAGCCAACCCGGGCGGGCCATGTGCAGCACCCGCTTGTGCCGGCTCCAAGCCCTACAGCAGGACCTTCTCGATCCCGCCCTCGCGCGCCCGTTCGATAAAGGCCTTCTGCCAGCCATCGCCCATCAGACGGTTCGCCATCTCCACCACGATGTAGTCGGTATCCATCCCGGTGTCCTCGCGATAGCGCTCCAGGCCCTGCTGGCAGGCCGGGCAGGAGGTCAGCATCTTCACGTTGCCATCCTTCGCCTTCTCCTCTCCGGTCAGCTCCTTGATGCCCTTGTGCAGCTCTTCCTGCTTGCGGAAGCGCACCTGAGTGGCGATATCCGGACGGCTGATCGCAAAGGTCCCGGCCTCGCCACAGCAACGGTCGGACTGCAGGACCTCCTGACCCAGCAGCTTGGCCGCGACGTCGGTCGGCTTGTGCGACTTCATCGGCGAATGGCAGGGGTCGTGGTACATGTACTGCACGCCCTCGAGCCCCTCGAGATGGACGCCCTTCTCCATCAGGTACTCGTGGATGTCCAGCAACCGGCAACCCGGGAAGATCCGCTCGAACTCGTATTTCAGGAGCTGATCCATGCAGGTGCCACAGGACACCACCACGGTCTTGATGTCGAGGTAGTTGAGCGTGGTCGCGAGGCGATGGAACAGCACCCGGTTCTCGGTACTGATCTGCTGGCCCTTCTCGAAATCGCCACCGGCATTCTGCGGATACCCGCAGCACAGGTAGCCCGGCGGAAGCACGGTCTGCGCGCCGACGTCGTAGAGCATGGCCAGGGTGGCCAGGCCCACCTGACTGAACAGGCGCTCGGAACCGCACCCGGGAAAGTAGAACACCGCATCCGAATCCAGATCGGTCTTCACCGGGTCGCGCAGGATCGGCACGTAGCGCGAATCCTCCAGCCCCAGCATCTGGCGGGTGGTCTGACTCGGCAGCCCGGCGGGCATCGGCTTTTTCACGAAGTGCACGACCTGCTCGTGCATCGGTGCCTTGCCAGTGGTCGAGCGCGGGGTCTTGCCCTCCCCGGTCAGGTTCAGCTTCTTGAATGCGAAATGCCCCAGGCGCTGGGCGGCATAGCCCATCTGGATCGCACCCTTGCGGATGCCCTTGATGGTGGCCGGGTCCTTCGCGTTGAGGAAGGCCATGGACATCATCGTTGCCGGCGTCGCCTTGCGTTTGCCCTTTTTGTTGAGGATCGAGCGCATGTGCATGGTCACGTCGCCGAAGTCGATATCGACCGGGCACGGGTTCAGGCACTTATGGCAGATCGTGCAGTGATCCGCGACGTCGTTCATCTCCTCGAAGTGATTCAGCGACAGCCCGCGCCGGGTCTGCTCCTCGTAGAGGAACGCCTCGACGATCAACCCGGTCGCCAGGATCTTGTTGCGCGGCGAGTACAGCAGATTGGCGCGCGGGACGTGCGTGTTGCACACCGGCTTGCACTTGCCGCAACGCAGGCAGTCCTTGATCTCGTCGTTGAGATCGCCCAGCTCGCTTTGTTCAAGGATCAACGCCTCCTGCTTGACCAGGCGCAGCGACGGCGTATAGGCATTGGACAACCCGGAGCCCACCAGCAGCTTGCCGGCGTTGAACACGCCATTCGGGTCGACGTCCTTCTTGTACTTCGCGAACGACTCGATGCGTTCGGGCTCCAGATACTGCATCTTGGTCAGCCCGATCCCGTGCTCGCCGGAGATCACCCCATTGAGCTCGCGTGCCAGGCGCATCACTTCATCCACCAGGCGCTCGGCCTGGTGCATCATCTGGTAGTCATTGGAATTGACCGGGATGTTGGTGTGCACGTTGCCATCGCCCGCGTGCATGTGCAGGGCGATAAACAGGCGGCTGGTCAGTACCCGGTCGTGGATCGCGGTCAGCCGCTTGCGCACCGGCTCCAGCTGGTGTCCGCCAAAGATCTCGAACAGCGGGCGCTCGACCTCGGCGCGGTAGGAGATGCGCAGGCTGCGCCGCAGCAGCACATTGATGAGCTTGTCATGGTCGCGCAAGTCCGCACGAGCGGGCTCGTCCAGCAGCGCGTCACATTCCGAGGCCTGGGTGAAGAAGTTGTCCGAGATTGCCTCCCAGCGCTTCTTCACCGTCTCCAGAACCTCCACCGCACGCTCGCGCTTGGCCTCGAACCACTGCTGGCCCTCGCCACCGGTGTCGTCCAGCAACTCGCGCAGCTCCGGATGGTCACCGCGCATGCACTCCTGCATCTCGTCGACCATCCGGAGCTTGTTCTTCAGCGACTCGCGCACGTTCAGGGTCTCGATCCCCTCGGTGTACTCCGCCAGGCGCTCCAGCGGGATCACCACGTCCTCGTTGATCTTGAACGCGTTGGTGTGGTGAGCAATCGCCGCAGTGCGGGCGCGATCCGCCCAGAAGCGCTTGCGCGCCTCGGGGCTGACCGCAACGAAACCCTCGCCATTGCGGGCGTTCGCCGCGCGCACCATCCGGGCCGCCAGCTTGCCCAGGGCATCCTCGTTGTCGGACACAATGTCGGCGACCAGGACCATCTTCGGCAGGTCACCACGGGCGCCCTTCGGGGTGTACTTCACCGCGCGCACGTAGCGCTCGTCGAGGTGCTCCAGGCCCGCCAGCAGGACTTCGTCCTCGGCGTCCACCGCATCCTTGATCTCGACGATCGCGGGCACGGCCTGGTGCAGATCGGTCCCGTAGAACTCCAGACACACGGTGCGGATGTTGTCCGGCATCCGGTGCAGGATGAACTCGGCCGACGTAATCAGACCGTCGCAGCCTTCCTTCTGGATGCCCGGCACGCCCATCAGGGTCTTGTCGGTCACGTCCTTGCCCAACCCCAGCTTGCGGAAGCTCTGTCCCGGCATCTCCAGGATCTCGGGCTCGCCCTTCGGGGTCTTGCCGTCCGGCTGATAGCGGCTCACACGGAAGCGCACGACCTCGGCGTCGTGGATCTTGCCGAGGTTGTGGTCGAGGCGCTCGACATACATCCACTCCGCCTCGGGGGTCACCATGGTCCAGGCGGCCAGGTTGTCCAGCGCGGTACCCCACAGCACGGCCTTCTTGCCGCCAGCGTTCATCGCGACGTTGCCGCCGATGGTGGAGGCGTCCTGCGAAGTCGGATCCACCGCGAACACCAGACCGTTGCGGTCGGCCAGCTCGGAGACGCGCTTGGTGACCACACCGGCCTCCACGCGCACCACCGGGACGTCACGCTCCACGCCCGGCAGGGGTCGGCGCTCGACCTCGCCCAGGCCTTCCAGCTTCTCGGTGTTGATGACCGCCGAGCGCTTGGACAGCGGGACGGCACTACCGGTGTAGCCGGTGCCACCGCCACGCGGGATCACCGTCAGGCCGAGCTCGATGCAGGCCGCGACCAGCGGGCCCATCTCTTCCTCGGAATCCGGGGTGAGCACCACGAACGGGAGCTCTACACGCCAGTCGGTCGCATCGGTCACGTGGGAGACCCGCGCCAGGCCGCCGAACTGGATGTTGTCCTTGTGCGTCAGGGCCTTCATGCGCTTGCGCACCTGATCGCGCAGCGCGGCGGTATCAGTGAACTCCTGCGCAAAGGCAGACACTGCCGCCTGCGCGCGCTGGCCCAGCTTGAGCGCCTTTTCGTTGCCGTCGGCCCGGGCTGTGATCTGGCCCAGCCGATGCTGCATGGCATCAATCAGCGCCTTGCGGCGCTTCTTGTCCTCCAGCAGATCATCCTGGATGTACGGGTTTCGGGTGACCACCCACATGTCGCCCAGAACCTCGAACAGCATGCGCGCAGAGACACCCGTCCGACGCTCCCCACGCAACTCGTTGAGGAGGTCCCAGGTATCGGAACCCAGGAAGCGGATAACGATTTCGCGGTCGGAGAATGAGGTGTAGTTATAGGGTATTTCTCGGACGCGTTCGGCGGTCATTGAGGCGTAGCCCCCCGATCAGAATGTGGCCAAAGAGTAACGGGTCCGCACGCCCTGCGCACGAAGTCGCACTGTTGGTCCATGCTTTTGGGCACCAAACTATCGGTGACGGGGACGTTGACGTCGCCAGGGCGGCGCTGATCGATTCACGCATCCGCGCGGGCGCCCCATGAGCATCTCCCTAGGGAAACACTGATCAATGAACGCGTTCGCGTTGGTACCCCAGGTTTTCCGAGACAAGGCGCGTCGTGCAACAGGTAGTGGTTCTACCTGTAAGCGGCGCAACGCAGGATCGGGGAACCTGGGGTGCCAACCCCGCAAGTTATTAAAAGGAGGGGATCGGCCGCCCGTTGTTGACGAAAACGGGCGCGCGCACAGCGTTGCGGCTCCCTTGTGCAGAATGACTGCACGGCAGTCACCGCGCCTTGTTCGCACGCAAAAGCGACTCGAGCGCGAACGCGTTCATTGATCAGTGTTTCCCTAGAAATAAGCCAGCAGACCCAGCACCCCGATAACAATCAGATAGATCGCGACGATGTAGTTCAGCAGGCGGGGCCGGATCAGGATCAGGATGCCCGCCACCAGGGACAGGATGGCCATTAGCAGGCCCGGTTCAATATTCAGCGTCATTGGCGATCATTCCTTTCGCTTGTGGGATTCAGGGACACATCAAGGACCCGTAACGGACGCACCGACCGGGCTTCCCCTGGGGCCGATCTCAGAAGAGCTTCTCTTCCATCTCCAGATAGACCGCGTTGGCGTTGCTGCGGTTGGTCTGTTCGAAGGCCGGCAGGTCTTCGTACTCACTCCAGTCCATCGCGGAGTAGGCCTCGTCGAAGGAATCCATGTTCTCGACCGCCACGGCCATGTGCTCGCGCAGCTTCACCAGGTAGTCGCGGGTGAACCTGACCGCCCGGGCCGCCTGATCGGTCGCCTCGCCATGCCCCGGAATCAGGAACTTCAGGTCCATCTCCATCAGCTCTTCCAGGCGTTTGACCCAGTTCTCTGAATCCAGCGCATCGTCGCCCAGAAACGGAATCCGGCCATCGAACACGATGTCGCCGGCGAACACCACGCCGGTCTCCTCCACCACCATGATGATGTCGTCCGGCGAGTGTGCGGGCCCCGCGTGCACGCACCGGAAGGTCTTCCCGCCGAGACGGATGGTGTACTCGTCCTCGAAGAATTCGTCCGGCGGGATGATCTGGGTGTCCTCGTCCACCCATGGGGCCAGCACACCTCGGCGCTGCTCGAGCCGCGCCACCGCACCGGCGCCTCCCAGATAGTCCCGCGCGCGTGCCTGCCCGATGATCTTCGCATCGGTATGGTCCGCGAACGCCTGCAGGCCATAGATGTGATCCGCGTGATAATGACCGGCGATCACGTACTTGATCGGCTGGTCGGTCACCTCGCGGATCCGGCGAATCATCTCGAAACCAAGTGGCGGCGTCCCCAGGGCGTCATAGACAACCACGCCCTCGTCGGTCACGACGAACCCCGCATTCGAGGTATGCCCCTCGTTGTCGGGATCCGGAATACCGGAGATCCCGATCATGTACCAGGTGTCCAGCCCTTCGACCTCGTGGGCTGTCACATCCACGCTCACCGGCTCGTAGGGATTCTCGGGTACCGACATGGTCAATCCTCTCTTCTCTGGCATTTTGATCGATCCGACCCAGTGCGGCCGGGTTCTGCGGAATTGGACGGAAAAAGGGCGGGAGAATTCCCTGCATTTCCCGATCACTGTCGAGGGATTGTAGCGGAGTCAGCGTGGGGTTGATGGGGCGTCTGCTTCCGAAGGGTGCAGGGCTGTGGAGGACGAAGATCCAAGACCGGCGGTTGATGGCGCTTGCAAGGACCCAGAAGCCGCGGGAACGTTACCCGCTTGGTGGCCAGGCTCCAAGGATGCAAGGATGCAAGGATGCAAGGATGGCAGCGTGCCCCATTGAGGGGCACGCTGCCATGGCTCTGGGGGACCAGGATGATTCGGCGGCTACGCCGCCTCACCCTTCGGGCTGCACACGCTGCGCGCGTGCAGTGCTTCGCTGCGCTTCGCCGAACCTTCCAGGTTCGAACCCTGGCCGCTCAAATATCCATAGAAAAAGGCCCCACAAGGGGGCCCTTCTAGAAACGACTGGGGGACCAGGATGATTCGGCGGCTACGCCGCCTCACCCTTCGGGCTGCACACGCTGCGCGTGTGCAGTGCTTCGCTGCGCTTCGCCGAACCTTCCAGGTTCGAACCCTGGACTCGCTCAAATATCCATAGAAAAAGGCCCCACAAGGGGGCCTTCTTCCATGGATGGCTGGGGGACCAGGATTCGAACCTGGGTTGGCGGAGTCAGAGTCCGCAGTCCTACCGCTAGACGATCCCCCAGTAAACCGGGTCGGGTGCAGCCCGCAACTCGACGCGAATTTTAGCGCTTCGAGTACTGGGTTGCACGACGGGCCTTGCGCAGGCCGATCTTCTTGCGCTCCACCTCGCGGGCATCGCGGGTCAGGTGACCACCACGACGCAGCGACGGGCGCATGTCTTCGTTGTACTGCACCAAGGCGCGGGCAATGCCCAGACGGATCGCGCCGGCCTGGCCGTTGCCGCCACCGCCTTCAACGGTCGCGATCACGTCGAAGTTGCCGGTCGACTCGGTCGCCTCCAGCGGCTGGCGTACCACCATGCGCGAGGTCTTGCGGCCGAAGAAGTCGTCCAGCGGCTTCTCGTTAACCGTGATGTTGCCCGTGCCGGGACGCAGGAAGACGCGCGCCGAGGCGGTCTTGCGGCGGCCGGTGCCGTAATACTGATTGATAGCCATTCGGATCGATTCCCTTGCTGATTCTGGCGGCTCAGACTTCGAGCGGCTGCGGCTGCTGGGCCGTGTGCCGGTGTTCGGTACCGGCGTAGACCTTGAGCTTCTTGAACATGGCCCGGCCAAGCGGGTTGCGCGGCAGCATGCCCTTGACGGCAAGCTCCAGCACCTTCTCCGGATGACGCTCGATCATCTGGGTGAAGTTGGCTTCCTTGATACCACCCGGGTAACCGGAATGGTGGAAGTACTTCTTGTCCATGGCCTTGTTGCCGGAGACGCGGATCTTCTCCGCGTTGATCACGACGATGTAGTCACCGGTATCGACATGCGGCGTGTACACGGGCTTGTGCTTCCCGCGCAGGCGATGTGCGATTTCCGTGGCGAGTCGACCGAGGGTCTTGCCGTCGGCGTCGACGAGAAACCAGTCGCGTTCGACTTCGGCCGGCTTGGCGCTAATGGTACTCATGATGTTCGATGCTCCGAGGTCGGGGCGATTCAGAAAGCGCGCAAGAATAACGCTTCCCTCCGCCCAGTTCAAGCTACATGGACAATTCCCGAGACGCGAAGGCGTCTACCCTCCTGGGAATCACGGATCAATGTGCACATTCGCGTTCATGCCCCCGGGCACAAACAAGGGGCCGACCCGAAGGCCGGCCCCTGCAGACTCCCGGGCGCAATGCCCGGGGAGGTCTTGCGCTGCCCGTTACAGCTGGGCTTCAGCGCGCTCCTGGACTTCCTGCATCAACTCGGGGTCATTCTGCAGGGCCATGGCCACTTCGTTGTATTCCTCGACACTCATGCCCGAGTCTTCAACCGCATTGACCATTTCGTCCTGTGCTTCCTGCTGCATGGACTGGGCCTCGGTTTCGTCCTCGGCACTCTGCAAGCGGTCGGCGAAGTCTTCGCGCACTTCCTGCACCGCAACGAAGGCAGAGACGAAGGTGTCGATGTCTTCCTCGCTCAGATCCACCTCGGGGGCTTCCTGCATCGGGGCGCCACCCTGGGCCGCGCCACCCTGGGCACCACCCTGCGGCGGCTGACCGCCCTGAGCACCACCACCGGCGCCGCCTTCCTGAGCCGGCGGCTGGCCGCCCTGGGCACCGCCCATGTCGCCACCACCGGCGCCACCTTCGGCACCGCCATACTGGGCGGAGGCTGCACCACCCACGGCAAACAGGGAAGTCAGGGCCATCGCGAGCATCGTCTTGCGCATATTCATCATGTTGCTCCTTTTACCTTTGGATCGTTCGGATCTCGGCGCGAGAGGGGCCACGACTCAAGGTCGACCTTCCGCACGCCCGATTTCGTTGCAACCGTGTGAGGAGGAATGGGCCATCACTGCGGTTCCGATTCCTCGATTGCTGCCCAAGGAGGAGCAGGCATCGTGCCAACATCAGGAAAGGATAAACAAAACAAATTGAAACAGTAGCTTATAAGTTCGTTATCCCGGAGGCACCGGGGCACGCCCCAGCGGTAAACCGGGTCAGAATGACACATGAGTCAGGTCGACCCGGGTCAGGATGTCACGATGGGTCGGATTCCCCGAGTTTGCGGTACAGCGTCTTGCGGCCGATGCCGAGGATCCGGGCCGCCCGCTGCTTGTTGCCTTCCACATGCCTTAGCACCCGCCGGATATAGTCGCGTTCACGTTCCTCCAGCGTTGGCCACTGACTATCGTCGTCCACCCCCGGAACAGGCGCCGGCCCGTCCTGGCGGTCGCCCGCGGCCCCGCCGGGGCTCTTCTCGGGGGGCACCTGGAATACGCGCTCGGGCAGATCGCGGGTCTCGATCACCTCGCCCGCAGCCAGGGTGGCAGCGCGCTCCATGAGGCTCGCGAGTTCGCGCACGTTCCCGGGGAATGGATAACGTACCAGCGCGCGCAGGGCCTCGGGGCTCAGGCGCCGCTCGGGCAGTCCGCGCGCCAGGGCCTGCTGACGCAGGAATTGCAAAGCCAGGCGTTCGATGTCATCGCCGCGTTCGCGCAAAGGCGGGATCTCGATGCGGAAGGTCTCCAGGCGATAGTAGAGATCCTCGCGGAAGCGCCCGTCGGCAATATGCGCCCGCAGGTCCTGATGCGTGGCCGCGACGATACGCACATCGGTCGCGATCTCCTCGTTGGCGCCCACCGGGCGCACGCGACCGTCCTGCAGAAGACGCAACAGCTTGCTCTGCATGGCCACCGGCATCTCGGCGATCTCGTCCAGGAACAGGGTCCCGCCGTCCGCCTCGGTAAACAGGCCGCGCCGAGCCCCCTTGGCCCCGCTGAACGCACCCGCCACGTGCCCCAGCAACTCCGACTCCAGCAGGGCCTCGGGGATGCCCGCGCAATTGATCGCCACGAACGACCCATGGGCCCGCTCACTTTCCGCGTGCAGCGCCCGCGCGACCAGCTCCTTGCCGGTCCCGGACTCCCCGGTAATCAGGACGCTGCCATCGGCGACTGCGATCCGCCGGATCAGGTCGAACAACTGCAGCATGGCCGGACTGCGCCCCTGCATGCCGTGAAAGCCATCGGCCTGCGCCAAGACCTCGCGATACCGACGCACCTCGTCCTTGAGGCGACGCGCCTCGGTCACCCGGTCGGCGGCCAGGCGCAGGTGATCCAGGTCCACCGGCTTGGTCAGGAAATCGTCGGCGCCGGCCTTCAGCGCCGCCACCGCCTGGTCGATGGTTCCGAAACCGGTGAGCATGATGAACCCGGGGGTCGGCACCTGGGCGCGGGCGTCCTGCAGCACCTGGAAGCCATCTGCGCCCGGCAGGCGCAGGTCGCTCACCACCAGGCTGAAGGACTCTTGCGCGAGTACCTGCGCGGCATCCTCGGCACTGCCCACCGCCGTGACCGCGTAGCCGGCCTCGGTCAGCTCTTCGTTCAAGAGTTCGCGATGCCCGCGATCGTCCTCCACGACCAGGACCGACTCCGGGGGCATTGCGGGGACTTGTGCCTTGCTGCTCATCGAAGCGAATCCTCCTGGGCGCCCGCGGCCACGGGCAGATCCACAACAAAACGGGTCTCCCCCGCGACACTGCGATCCAGCATCACCGTACCTCCGTGGTCCTCCAGCGCCACCTGCACCACCGCCAGCCCGAGCCCGGTCCCCTCGCCGGTGGGCTTGGTGGTAAAGAAGGGCTCGAACAGGCGTTCGGCCTGCGCGTCATCAATCCCGCGTCCGGCCGTGGGACCGTCGTCCGCCACCACCAGTTCGACCCGGTCGGACTCGGCGTGCCAGCGGACCCGGACCTCGCGGACGGCCACCTGCGCAGCGTTTTCCAGCAGATTCTCTAGGGCCTGCCCCAAGCGCAGCCGGTCCGCGGCGATGGTCAGCTCGGGGCCTTCGAGCCGAAATTCCACCCCGCCGGAGGCATGCCGCTCGCGCACGCGCTCGACCAGCTCGCCCACCAGCTGCGCGAGATCCAGCGAGCGTTCCTGCAACGGATTGCGCCGGGCAAAGTCCAGCAGCTGGCGCACAATGGTCTCCACCCGCTCCAGTTCGGCCTTCAGCGCCTCCATCTCGGTGCGCGCCGGGTCCGCCTCCGGCAGGTGCCGGATGGCGCGCTGTACCCGTCCGGCGATGATGCCAAGGGGTGTCCCCAGTTCGTGCGCTACGCCGGTCGCCAGCTGGCCGATCGCCGCCAGCTTCTCCGAGTGCCGCAGCTTCTCCTCCAGCCGCACCTGCTCGCGGCGCTGCGCCTCCAGTTCGGCCTCCGAGGCCTCGCGACGCTCCATCATGCGGTTCATCGACACCGCCAGCCCGCGCAGCTCCGCCGGCCCCTGTTCCGGCGCCCGCAATCCGCGCTGGCCGTCGCCAATCGCGCGCATCGCGGCCATCAACCGAGACACATGCCGCCCCACGGCCCGGTGGTACCCGAACAGCACCACCAGCAGAAACAGCCCGCTAACTGCCAGCATCAACAACCCACCCTGCCACTGGAGCTGGGCGACGAAGGCCCGGAACGGCGTCACATCGCGCGTCACCTGCAACAGCCCTACGATGCGCCCGGCCGGATCGGACAACGGAAGAAAGAACGAAAAGGTCTCGCGCCCCTGATGTTCGCCGAAAGCCCCGAGACTCCCGGTTTCGCTGATGACCTGCGCCTCGCCACGGCGCTGCAGGGTCGGGCTGGGCGGGCCACTGGCCGCCACCATCCGGCCGTCGGCATCGTAGACATAGACCCCGAACACCTCCTCGATCTGGAACAGGGAGTCCAGTGACTGCTGCACGCCGGCCGCGTCGTCCTGCAGCATCGCACCGGCCACGGGCAGGCGGATCGAGCGCGCCACCAGCTCGATATCCTCCTGCATCCGGTTTTCCATCTGGGTCTGAAATTCATGCAGGCCCAGCGCCACCACCGCGGCCATCAACAGCAGCAGGGGCAGCAGCACGAACGACAACACCGCGGTGCGCAGACTGTTCAGGCGTCGAGTCATGAAGGGCGATTCACAGCGTCTTCGGGGGCCACCATGGTAGACACGACGGCCGGCATGACGCGAATCGCAGGCAAAAAAAAGCGCGGGTCGAAGCCCGCGCCAAGAAAACCACCAAAGGAGGATGGAGGAGTCCACTAACCACTGACAGGGGGGACAGCGATTAGCGTATGCAAATCTTCTAATATGACGATATTCTTGTCAACCGGTGGATGCGCAGGGGGTCGCAAATTCACCGCATCGTCATATCACGTAGCTTTGAAGACCTGCATACCCCTTATGACGCACGTTCGCCGGATCTATTCCCGGGTGCGCGCAATCCAGCCCCCCTTGCCTTCGAAATTCGAATTCGTTCACGGATCCAGCGCCATGCTTCGCCATCTGAGCCACCCCGTCACCCCGCTTGCCCAGAACGCCACCCTGATCTGGTGCGACGTCACCGGGGCCGCGGCCTGGGTCGATCCCGGCGCAGATGCCGCGGCCCTGGAACGGATCGCGCGGGATCAGGGCGTCCACCTGGAAAAGATCCTGCTGACCCATGGCCACCTGGACCACGTGGGCGCGGCCGCCGAACTGGCCAAACGTACCGGCGCGCCGATCATCGGCCCGCACCGCGACGATGCCTTCTGGCTGGAGCAACTCCCGGCGCAGGCGCAGATCTTCGGCTTCTCCGAGGTCCAGCCACTAATGCCCGATCAGTGGCTGGACGATGGCGACACCGTCGAGCTCGGGCAGGCCACCCTCCGCGTCCTGCACTGTCCCGGCCACACCCCGGGCCACGTGGTCTTCCACGATCCGGAGGGCCGGCTCGCCCTGGTCGGCGACGTCCTGTTCCACGGCGCGATCGGCCGCAGCGACTTCCCGCGTGGCAACGGGCGCGAGCTGCTGGACTCCATCACCGGCAAGCTCTGGCCGCTGGGCGACGACACCCGATTCGTGCCCGGCCATGGCCCCGAGTCGACCTTCGGCGAAGAACGCCGCAGCAACCCCTTCGTCGGCGATGACGTCATCGCCGCCTCCGGCGGCGAACCCGGACGCGGTCGCTACTACTGATCCGACCGGCCGCCGCCCCGGCACTGCAAACGAAAAAGGCCGCCCCGAAGGGCGGCCCTCTCCTGGTACACATAAAGGGTTACGGTCAGCCGTTGGCGCGCAGCGCCGCGATGCGCTGTTCGATCGGCGGGTGGCTCATGAACAGCTTCTTCAGCCCCTGGGCCATGCCACCACGAATACCAAAGGCGGCCATCTGGTCCGGCATGTCCACCGGGCGACCGGAGGCGCGCGCCAGCGACTCCAGCGCCCCGATCATCTTCTCGCGGCTGGCAAAGCGAGCCCCCGCCTCGTCGGCGCGGAACTCGCGCTGACGCGAGAACCAGAACACGATGATGGAGGCCAGGATCGCGAGGACGATCTCGGCCACGATGGCCGTGATCCAGAATGCCGGCCCGTGACCGGACTCGTTCTTGAAGATCACGCGATCGACAAAGTGACCGATCACGCGCGACAGGAAGATCACGAAGGTATTGACCACCCCCTGGATCAGCGCCAGGGTCACCATGTCGCCATTGGCCACATGGCCCACCTCGTGCCCCAGCACGGCCTCGACCTCGCCCTGCCCCATGTTCTGCATCAACCCGGTGCTGACCGCGACCAGGGCATTGTTCTTGCTCATGCCGGTGGCGAAGGCGTTCGGGTCCGGCGAGTCGTAGATACCGACCTCCGGCATCCCGATCCCGGCCTCGCGGGCCTGACGGGTGACCGTCTCCAGTAGCCACTGCTCGGTGGCGTTGCGCGGCTTGTCGATCACGTGGACCTTCATCGTCTTCTTCGCCATCCACTTGGAGATGGCCAGCGAGATGAACGAACCACCAAAGCCAAACACGGCGGCGAAGATCAGCAACGCGGTCAGGTCGAGATTGACCCCCTGGTCGTCCAGGATGCTCTCGACCCCAAGGATGCGCAGAGTAATGCTAAGGACGATCAGGATGGCGAAGTTGGTCGCCAGAAACAGCACGATACGTTTCATGAAGCTTTCCTGTACTCCAATTAATAAACTCGACGGGATGAACCGATAGTCGGGGCGCAGCGGCCAAATTCAAGCACCGCCGCGTTCACAGACCACACAGGTGCGCGCGGGTTCAGGCCGGGCGCACCTCCAGGCTGTCCGCGTTCTGATAACCGCGCGGGAGCTGACGCCCGCGACGCGCGCGCTCGCCAACGTACTCGGCCCATTCCGCCGGGGCCAGTGCCTTGAAGCGCTTGCCCGCATGCACGACCAGGGTGTCCTGCGGCGCCAGCACAGCCACCCCGAGCACCCGCTCGGAACCATCCTTGAGCGCCGCGGACGGGATGCCGATCAGCTTGTTGCCTTTGCCGCGCGCCAGTTCCGGCAGCCCTGCGGCCGGGAACACCAGCAGGTAGCCGCGGGTCGTAACGATCGCAATGTGGTCCTCGTGCGGGTTGCGCACCGGCGCCGGCTGCAGCACGGCGGCGCCGGCCGGCACGCTCAGCACGTTCTTGCCTGCCTTCTGCCGGCCGAGCAGGTCACCCAGCTTGGCAATGAAGCCGTAGCCGTGATCCGAGCCCAGCAGCCAGCGGTCTTCCTCCGCCCCGGTGGCCAGGCCCACAAAACGCGCCCCCTCCGGCGGGTTCACCCGGCCGGAGAGCGGCTCGCCCTGGCCGCGCGCCGACGGCAGCGTGTGGGCCGCAATCGTGTAGGTGCGACCGGTGGAGTCGATGAATGCCACCGGCTGGTTGCTGCGCCCGATGACCGCCGCCTGGAAGGCATCCCCGGCCTTGTAGTTGAGCCCGCGGGGATCGACATCGTGGCCCTTGGCCGCGCGCGCCCAGCCCTTCTCCGAGAGCACGATAGTCAGCGGCTCGGTCGGCACCAATGCGGATTCGTCCAGCGCCTGCGCGGCCGCGCGTTCGACCAGCGGCGAGCGCCGCTCGTCGCCATACTCCTTCGCGTCCTGCTCGATCTCGCGGCGGACCAGGGTGCGCAGGCGGCGCTCGGAACCCAGCGTCTTTTCCAGCTGGTCGCGCTCCTGGCTGAGCTCGTCCTGCTCGCCGCGGATCTTCATCTCCTCGAGCTTCGCCAAGTGGCGCAGTTTAAGCTCCAGGATCGCCTCGGCCTGGATATCGCTCAGGCCAAACCGGCTCATCAGTTCCGGCTTCGGCTGGTCGTACTCGCGGATGATCGCGATCACCTCGTCGATATTGAGAAAGGCGATCAGCAGGCCTTCCAGCACATGCAGGCGCGCCTGCACCTTCTCCAGCCGCCATTGCAGGCGCCGGCGCACCGTCTCGATCCGGAACTGCAGCCACTCACCGAGCAGCCCCGCCAGGTCGCGCACCCGCGGCCGACCGTCGAGGCCGATCACGTTCATGTTCACGCGGTAGGTCTTCTCGAGATCCGTGGTCGCGAACAGATGCGCCATCAGGCCCTCGACGTCCACCCGGTTCGAGCGCGGGGTAATCACCAGGCGCGTCGGATGCTCGTGGTCGGACTCGTCGCGCAGGTCCTCGACCATCGGCAGCTTCTTCGCGCGAATCTGGGCGGCGATCTGCTCCAGCAGCTTGGCGCCGGAAGCCTGGTGCGGCAGCGCGGTCACCACGATGTCGTCGCCCTCGCGCTCGTAGCGCGCCCGGGCCCGGATCGAGCCCTGGCCGGTCTCGTAGACCTTTCGCAGCTCGGCCGGTGGGGAGATGATCTCGGCCTCGGTGGGGAAATCCGGCGCCGGGAGGATCGCGCACAACTCCTCGACCGTTGCCTTCGGGTGCTCCAGCAGGTGCACGCAGGCGGCGGCCACCTCGCGCAGGTTGTGCGGCGGGATGTCCGTCGCCATACCCACCGCGATCCCGGAACCGCCATTGAGCAGCACGTTCGGCAGCCGCGCCGGGAGCATCTTCGGCTCGTCCAGCGCACCATCGAAGTTGGGCACCCAGTCCACCGTGCCCTGACCCAGTTCGGAAAGCAGCAGCTGCGCATAACGCGACAGGCGCGACTCGGTGTAGCGCATCGCCGCAAAGGACTTGGGATCATCCGGCGAACCCCAGTTGCCCTGCCCGTCGACGAACGGATAGCGATAGGAGAAGGGCTGCGCCATCAGCACCATCGCCTCGTAGCACGCCGAGTCCCCGTGCGGGTGGAACTTGCCGAGCACGTCGCCCACGGTGCGCGCGGACTTCTTGTACTTGGCAGTGGCGGAGAGCCCCAGCTCGCTCATCGCGTAGATGATCCGCCGCTGTACGGGCTTCAGGCCGTCGCCAATATGCGGCAGCGCTCGGTCCAGGATCACGTACATGGAGTAGTCCAGGTACGCCTTCTCAGTGAAGTCCTTCAGCGGCAGCTGCTCGCCGCTGTTAGCGAACAGGCTGGGGGTCTCGATATCGGTCATCGACAGTCTCGCGGACGTGGATGGGCCGGGGTTTTACGCCGGGTCGGGCCCGCGTACTGTAGCGGGCACGCGCCCGGCGTTCCACGGGTGCGGTCGGAAAACGCATCATCGACAAGGAGTCCGTCCGTGCCGGATACAGGCTGGACCGCCAGTATCGTCGCCATCGCCGTCTTCGCCCTGGCGGTGATCAGCGTCGTGCATGCCCTGCTGCAACGCCGCGATACCGGGACCGTCATCGCCTGGGTCGGGCTGATCGTGCTGCTGCCCCTGGCCGGCTCGCTGCTCTACTGGCTGTTCGGCGTCAATCGTATTCGCCGGCGGGCCCACGCCCTGCGCGAGGGCTATCTGATCGCCGACCCCAGCACCGACGGGACCAGCCTGGCCGAGCCACCGGAACGCTGGCAGCGCCTGCTGCGTTCCGGGGACCACCTGAGCCCGTTCCGCCTGGTCGGTGGCAACGCGATCGAACCGCTGTTCGACGGCGATCGCGCCTACGCGCAGATGCTGGCCGCGATCGACGCGTCCCGTCACAGCATCAGCCTGGCCACGTACATCTTCGACTATGACCAGGTAGGCGAGCGCTTCGTCGCCCACCTGCAGCAGGCACAGGACCGGGGCGTGCAGGTGCGCATCCTGATCGATGCCATCGGCGCCCGCTACAGCCGTCGCAACACCCTGCGCCAGCTGCGCCGGGTGGGCCTGCCCGCCGCCGCCTTCATGCCGGTACACCTGCCGAGCAGCCTGGCCGCCTTCAACCTGCGCAATCACCGCAAGATGCTGGTGATCGACGGCGCCCGCGCCTTCACCGGCGGCATGAACATCCGCCGCGGCCACAGCCACACCAACCCGGGACCGCACCCGATACACGACCTCCACTTCGAGCTGCGGGGTCCGGCCTGCACCCAGTTGCAGCGGGTCTTCGCGGAAGACTGGCAATTCGCCACCGGCGAACGCCTGGAGGGTCCGCTCTGGCTTCCGCAGTCCGTAGACCCCGCCGGCGCCCGCGCCTGCCGCGGCCTGCCGGACGGCCCGGACGAGGACTTCGAGGTCCTGAACTTCACCCTGCAGTCGGCGCTGGCCGAGGCACGCGAACAGGTCACCATCGTGACCCCGTACTTCCTGCCCGACGTCGCGCTCACCGGGGCGCTGAAGGCCGCGGCCCTGCGCGGGGTGCAGGTCGACATCCTGATCCCCGCCCGGAGCAACCTGCGCCTGGTGGAGTGGGCCAGCCGCCCGCAGCAGGCCGAACTGCTGGAGCGCGGCTGCCGGCTGTGGCTCACACCACCACCGTTCAACCACGCCAAGCTGATGCTGGTAGACCGCGAGTGGGCCCTGGTTGGCTCCGCCAACTGGGACCCGCGCAGCCTGCGCCTGAACTTCGAGTTCAACCTGGAATGCCTGGATGCCGGACTGGGCCAGGAGCTGGCCAGCTGGACTGACGCGCTGCGCGCGCAGTCGCACCCCCTGACGCTCGAGGAGGTCCGTGCCCGGCCGCTCGCGACCCAACTGCGTGACGGGGCCGCGCGCCTGCTCACGCCGTATCTGTGACCGACCGTTAGCCACCCCCGCGGTGACCCTCACGCGAACCGGGACGCGCGCGCGTGGTCTTTTGTACTGTAGCGGCAGGGACCGAGCGTGGGAACCGACCCGCATCGCTTTACCGCAGGGGGGCAAGGGATGGCACGGCACTGGGATGCAAGCGCAGGGAACCGATGAACGGGATTCTTGCGCCATCGCTCTACCTTGCAGCGGGGCTGGCGATCTATGCCACGCTCAGCCACCTGCTGCACAGCCAGCAAAGCGCACGGAGCACCGAGCATCGGCTATTCGCGGCGATGTGCGCCCTGATGGCGTTGCTGGCCGTCGGATCGGCCCAGACCTACCAGGCCGGCACCGTCGAGGCCTATACCCGCGCACTCACCCTGAACGTCTATCTGCTGGGACCGTTCTACGTGCTGTTCGCTGCCTTCGTCGCGGCCCATACGCGCACCTCCGCCCGCTGGCTGATCTCCGGTCTTCTGGTACTGCTGGTCATCACCTGGGTAGTCAACACCCTGCAGCCCTACAGCATGCAGTACCAGGTGATCGACGAACTCCGTCTCCTGGAACTCCCCTGGGGCGAAACCGTGGCTCTCGCAGTGGGCACCATCAGCCCCTGGTTCGGCTTTGGCGTGCTCGCGGTCTCTCTGGTCCTGGGCTTCGCCCTCACCACACTGATCCGGCACTACCGGCGCTATCGCCAGACCACCACCCTGCTCCTGCTGGGCGGGATCGGGGTCTTCGTCCTGTTCACGTTGCAGGGCGTCCTGGCCCGGGGCGGCGCACTGGAGATGCCCCAGCTCGCGCCGTTCGGCTACGTGGTGATGGTCGTCATGATGAGCCTGGTACTGAACCGCGAGACCAGCGAACGCCTGCGTGACTCGGAAAGCCGTTTTCGGGCGCTGGTCGAGCAATCCCCGGTCGGCATCCAGGTACTCACACCGCAGGGCGAGATCCGCCAGTGCAACGCCGCCTGGGAAACCATGCACGGCGCACAAGCCTCCCTGCCAGGCGGCAACGTTCTGGACCGCCCGGATGCCATCGACCGGCACATCCACGAACCGCTCAAGGATGCCCTGCGCGGACACTACCGCGAGATCGGCCCGCTGCCCTACACCCCGGCAGCCCGCCCCGACCAGTCGGCCGAACCCGCCGACCCCGGCCCGGCGACCCAGTCCACCCCGCTCATCACCCCCGAGCGCTGGCTGCGGGGCTGCATCTACCCCCTGCAGGATGCCCGCGGCGAGGTACAGGACGTGATCGTGATGCAGGAGGACATCACCGCCGCGCACCGCAGCGAGGACGCCCTGCGCCTGATCGCCGAGGGGCTGCAGGCGCGCTCGCGCGAGGAGTTTTTCCAGCAGCTGGTTCTCAAGCTGAGCAACCTGTTCGCTGCCGACTATGCCCTGATCGGCATCGAGGATCCGGAGAAACCCGGCGTGGTGGAGACCGTCGCCCTGTGTACCGCGGGGCAGATCGTGGAGAACTTGCGCTACGACCTCGCCGAGACCCCCTGCGAACGTGTGCTGGAGATCGGTACTTGTATCTACCCCTGCGACGTACAACAGCGCTTTCCGGCCGACGAGATGCTGGTGGAGATGGACGCTGAGAGTTATCTGGGGGCCCCGTTGCTGGACAGCCAGGGCACGCTGCTGGGGCACATCGCCATGGTCAACCGACATCCGGTGGAGGATGTCGACAAGGCGATGGAGATCCTCGGGATCATGGCCGACCGCGCGGGGGCCGAACTGGAACGCCTGCACACCGAGGAACACATCCATGCCCTGGCCTACCACGACTCCCTGACCGGGCTGGCCAACCGCACCCGCCTGCACGACGACCTGACCCGCCATATCGAGGAGGCCACCGCCGGCCACCTGCATGGCGGGCTGATCCTGATCGACCTGGACCACTTCAAGACCATCAACGACGCCCTCGGGCATGCGGTAGGCGACACCGTGCTGGGCGCGGTGGCGGACCGCCTGCGCAGCCATGCCCCCGAGGATGCGCTGATCGTGCGCCTGGGTGGCGACGAGTTCGCCGTTGTCCTGCCCCCCTGCGTCCGGGTACGCGAAACCCTGGAGCCGGAACTGCACGCAATCGCCGAGCGCATCCTGGAGGCCCTGCAGCGCCCGATCATCATCGGCGAGCGCACCTTCGGGGTCGGCGCCAGTCTCGGCTGCGTATGCTATCCCGACGCCGGCGAGAGCTCGGCAGAAGCCCTGCGCCACGCCGATATCGCCCTGTACCAGGCCAAGCGTGCCGGCCGCGGCGGCGTGCAGTTCTACCGCCATGCACTGCAGGACGAGGCGCATGCCCGCCTGCAGATCGAGGACGGGCTACGACAAGCGGCCGAACGTGACGAGCTGGACCTGCACTACCAACCGCAGTTCGATGCCGCCGAGCGCCTGATCGGAGCCGAGGCCCTGCTGCGCTGGCAGCACCCGGAGATGGGCCAGGTCCCGCCGGATCTCTTCATCCCGGTCGCCGAGGAGACCGGCCTGATCCACGGGGTCGGCAACTGGGTCCTGGAACACGCCCTGATGCAGCTGTCGCAGTGGCAAGCCGGGAACCTGCAGCCACCTCGCCTGGCCTTGAATCTCTCGCCCTGGCAACTGGCGCGCCCGGACTTCGTCGACCAGTTCCAGGCGCGGCTGCGCCGACACGGGGTGGACGGCCACGCCCTGACCCTGGAGGTCACCGAGTCCGGCCTGCTGCGCGACCTGCCGGACGCCATCACCAAGCTGGGCGCGCTGCGCCGGCTGGGCATGCACATCGCCCTGGACGACTTCGGGACCGGCTATTCCTCGCTCGCCTACCTGCGCGACCTGCCGGTGGACGAGCTGAAGATCGACAAATCCTTCGTCAAGGAACTGCTGGCCGGCGGTGACCGGACCCTGATCGAAAACATCGTGGACATTGCCCGCAACATGGAGCTCGACGTCATCGCCGAGGGCGTGGAGCACCCGGAGCAGCGGGAGCAGCTCCTGGCCCTGGGCTGCACCCGGTTCCAAGGCTTCCTGTTCAGCGCGCCGCTGACGCACGAACAATTCGTCGCGCGACTGCATCGGCCGTAGACGAGGCCGGCCGATTCAGTCGCGAGCGGCCGGGTCTTCCAGCCCGCAACCCAGCGCGCCGCGCCGGCGCAGGGACAGATCCGTTTGCCGGCGCTCCTCTCCGGAGCATTCCCGGTACAGCACGATCCGGCTGCCGCCTTCCTCCTTCGCCACGTACATCGCGCGGTCGGCGCGCTGCAGCAACGCCTCTACATCGTCCCCGTCCTCGGGGTAGAGCACCGCCCCCATGCTGAGCCCGACGCAAACCGACTCGCGATTCACCTCCACCGGCTCCTCGAAGCGTTCGATCAGCTTGAGTCCGACCCCCGTCACCGCATCCGGATCACGTACATTCTCTAGCAGCAGCACGAATTCGTCGCCGCCCACACGGGCCACCACGTCGCTCTCGCGCACGCCCTCGCGCAGACGCCGCGCCACGGTCACGAGCATCACGTCGCCGGCATCGTGTCCCAGGCGATCGTTGATCGGTTTGAAGCCGTCGAGATCGCAGACCACCAGGGCCAGGCCGGTGCCGGCGCGCTGGGCCCGGCGCAGGGCCTGCTGGATATGCTCCTGCAGCAGACTGCGATTGGGCAGGCCGGTCAGGGAGTCATGATGGGCCTGGTGCCACAGGCGCTCCTCGGAGGCCTTGTCGCGGGTGATGTCACGGACCATCCCGAGGACCTGCACGGCGCGGCCTTGGGCGTCCCGATCGATTTCGCCCTCGACCCGCACATGGCGCAGCCCGCCGTCCGCGCGCACCACCCGGTGATCCACCCGGTAATAGGCCTCGTGATCCAGCGCCTCGTTGGTGGCGCGGCGCACCCGCGTACGGTCGTCGGGATGGATGGCTCGCATGTAGGCCTCGAATCCCGCGGTATCGGTTTGCGGGTCGAGCCCGAACAGATCGAATACATGCGTGGACCAGTTCATCCGCAGACCACGAATATCCCAGTCCCAGTAACCGGCCCCGGCAATCCGCTGGGCCTCTTCCAGGCGCTCGGTGGTCTCCTGCAGGGCCGCGGTTCGCCGGGCCACCGCCGCCTCCAGCCCGGCCTGCGTCTCGCGCAGGCGCGCCTCGATCTGCTGGCGTCCCTCCAGTTCCTTGTGCAAGGCGGCGTGATCACGCCAGATCCTCCGGCGCACCCGCACCCACATCAGCGCAATCATCAGCATGGTCAGGACGGTGGCTACCAGCATCACCTGCTGCGCCTGTTCATGGCGCTGCGCCATGGCCGCCACCGCCTCCTCGTTATCACGTTCGAAGGCCGCGAGGATGGCCTCCATCTGCTCCAGCACGTCCTCCTGCACCGGCATCGCGTCCGCATACAGGATCGCCAGCGCCTCGTTGCGCCCACCCGCCAGGGCAATGTCGAGGAGCTCGGACAGGATCGGGGCACCGGTCGCGGTCAGCGCACGCAGTTCGGCCAGCAGCGCGGCGTCGCGTGGGGTCCGAGCCAGTAATTCCGCACCCTCGCGGGCGTCCAGGAAGCGCTCGGCCAGCTCGCGAAACTCCCGCTGGTAGCGATCCTGCAGGGCCGGGTCCTCGGCACTGATCACCAGCGAGGCGCGCAGCATGCGCTCGCGCACGAGGCTGCGCATGCGATGCACGCGGTCCACCTTCTGCACGTACTCCTCGGTAAGGGCCTGGACGTCGTACTGCAGCTGCTGCACCCGAAGCCAGCTGGCGACGGCGACCACCGCGACCAGCAGCAGCACCACAACAAAGGCGCCGGTCAGCCCGGGCACGAAGGGACGCGGGGCCATCGCGTCTCAATCCCAGCCGGGGAGGGGCCGGTCCATGGACGCACCCGCACCCGACGAGGCACCACAAACCGCTGTCGCATCCTTGACGCGCATCCCGCTCCCCCTGTTTGATCGACCACATCCGCACGATCCAGGCGGGGAGGGTGCCGCGAGATGTCCACCAATACAAGCAAATACCGCGACCGGATGTCTGCCGCGCACGCGGAGTCGCCCGCTCCCGTAGCGCAGCTGGCGACACTGGAGAAGGCTTACCTAAGCGCCGCCTACTGCCTGGAGATCGAGGGCAGCAGCCGAGTTGTGTACATCAACCAGCCCGCGGAGGATGTCACGGCCTGGATGGCCGAGCGGGACATGCAGCGCCTGGTTCTGTTCACCGCCTGCAATCCAGGCAGCCGACCGGGCACCGAGGGTGAAAACATGCAACGCCAGCGCCGGCTGGAGCAGACCGTGGCCGAGCACGGCCTGCACGCATGGCCTGCCCGCAACCGCGACCCGCGCGGCCAGTGGCCGGACGAGCCGGGCCTGGCCATCGCGGACCTGCCCGACGACCTGCTGGCGCGCTGGCTGCAAGCCTTCGGCCAGAATGCGGCCGTGCTGCTGGAACCGCCAGCCCCGCCCCGGCTGGTGTGGCACCCGGGGCTAGGAAGGTAGCGTGCCTCCTACAGCGGCAGGCGACCGCCCGAAGCGACCACGATCGTCACCAGACCGATGACGGTGTTGATCCCGACCAGGATGCGGATCTGCCCCAACCGGCGCAGGCCTTCCTCGGTATCGTTTGCCGCAATGGCCTTGCGCATGCGCCGAAAAGGGGCGAAGAACACATGGGCAAAGATCGCCATCATGATCAGGCCCAGCAGGAGCATGGTGTGCACGCTGGGGTGCACATCGCCCATGCCGCCGAACACGCCGAAGATCAGGTAGAAGCCGGTCACCAGGATCACCAGGACCGAGGCCCAGACCCAGGGGAAGAAGCGCGAGAACACACCCTCCCAGAGCTTCAGCCGCGCCGGCCCCTCGAGCTGCTGCCCGGCCACCGGGCGCAGGAACATGTAGGCGAAGAACATGCCGCCCACCCAGATCACCACGGCCAGTACATGCAGCACGTTTGCCAGTGCGTATCCCGTCATTGCC
Organism: Thioalkalivibrio sp. ALM2T; assembly: GCF_000381505.1. Classification (NCBI taxonomy): domain Bacteria; kingdom Pseudomonadati; phylum Pseudomonadota; class Gammaproteobacteria; order Chromatiales; family Ectothiorhodospiraceae; genus Thioalkalivibrio; species Thioalkalivibrio sp. ALM2T. Next base: position 3,104 of record NZ_KB906565.1, on the reverse strand, counting down.
TGCTTCCTTTTGTCGTTACGGATGTGGCCCGCAGTGTATCCGTCCGCGTGCACGGCTGCCGAGCCCCCCCGGACCGCACACGCGTGCGGATTGATCAGTAGAATGGCGGGTCCGCATGCAGCAATCGCGGCCCTATCAAGATTCAACCCGGCAGTACAAGGAGTCCACATGTCGCGCGAGATCATCCAGACCGAAAACGCCCCGGCCGCCATCGGCCCCTACTCGCAGGCCGTGCGTACCGGCGACACCCTGTACCTGTCCGGCCAGATCCCGCTGGACCCGGCCACCATGGAACTGGTCGACGGCGGTATCGAGGACCAGATCCGCCAGGTGTTCGCCAACCTCCAGGCTGTCCTGGAGGCGGCGGGAGCCAGCACCGCCGATATCGCCAAACTGAACATCTTCCTGATCGACCTGGCTCACTTCCCGCTTGTGAACAAGATCATGAGCGAAGTCTGCAACGAGCCCTACCCGGCACGTGCCGCGATCGGCGTGGCCGCCCTGCCCAAGGGCGCCCAGGTGGAAATGGACGCCATCGCCTGGTGCCCGCGCGACTGATCGCGCTGCGCGAACCCAACCGGTGGAGCTGCAGGTCCCGCTGACCGCGCTGAAGGGTGTCGGCCCGGCGGTGGCGGAACGACTGGAGCGTCTGGGTCTGGAGCAGGCCGGGGACCTGCTGTTCCACCTGCCCCTGCGCTTCGAGGATCGCACGCGCCTGACGCCAATTGCCGCGCTGCGTCCGGGGCTGGCTGCACTGTTCGAGGGGCGCGTCACCCACTCCGAGGTGGTCCACCGCCGCCGGCGCATGCTGGTGGTCACCCTGGCCGACGGCCAGGCCCAGGTCCTGCTGCGGTTCTTTCACTTCGGGGCCAACCAGCAGCGCCGCCTGAGCCCCGGCACATGCATCCGCGCCTTCGGCGAGCCCCGCGGCATGCCCGGCGCACTGGAGTGCGTGCACCCGGAGATCCAGACCGTGGGCGATACTCCGCCAGCGATGGAGTCGCACCTGACCCCGATCTACCCGACCACCGAGGGCGTGTCGCAAAAGCTGCTACGCCAGCTGGTTGCGCACGCCCTGCCGGGGATGCAGGCCCTGCCCGACCTGCTTCCGGAACTGCCCCGGCAGGGCCTGCCTGGCCTGCACTCCGCCCTCGAGCAGCTCCATCACCCACCGGCGCAGGCCGCGGCACTGGCCGCCCTGGACACCCCGGAGAACCGCAGCCCGGCACGCACGCGGCTGGCCCTGGAAGAGCTCTGCGCCCACCAACTCGCGCGCATGCAGCAGAGCCGGATGCCCGCGGACACGCGCAGCGCCCCGGTCATCCAGTCCCCGGGCGCGCTGTGGCAACAACTGCGCGGGCAGCTCCCCTTCCAGCCGACCGCCGCACAGGAGCGTGTTACCGAAGAGATCCTCGCCGACCTCGCGCGCCCGCAGCCGATGAACCGTCTGGTCCAGGGCGATGTCGGCTCCGGCAAGACCCTGGTCGCGGTCGCAGCCGCGCTGGCGGCAGTAGAGGCCGGCTATCAGGTGGCGTTCATGGCCCCGACCGAACTGCTCGCCCGCCAGCACGGACGCAATCTTGCCCAGTGGATGGAACCACTGGGCGTCGCGATCGCCTGGCTGGGCGGGCGCCAGACGGCCAGCGAACGCAGCCAGCTGCTCGCGGAACTGGCCAGCGGGCAGCGCCAGGTCGCGATCGGGACCCACGCCCTGTTCCAGGAGGAGGTGCGGTTTCATCACCTGGGTCTCGCAATCATCGACGAACAGCACCGCTTCGGCGTGCACCAGCGCATGGCCCTGCGCGACAAGGGCAGCGGCCGGATGCCGCATCAGCTGATCATGACCGCCACCCCGATCCCGCGCACCCTGGCCATGGCCCTGTACGCGGAACTGGCCAGTTCGGTCATCGACGAACGCCCGCCCGGGCGCACCCCGGTGCGCACCGCACTGATCAGCCACGAGCGCCGTGACGAGGTCATCGAACGCATCCGCGCCGCCTGCGGCTCCGGCACCCAGGCCTACTGGGTCTGCCCGCTGGTGGAGGAATCGGAACAACTGGAGGCGGAATCGGCCGAGGCCACCGCCGAACGCCTGCGCGAGGCTTTACCGGAGCTGACCATCGGACTGGCCCACGGACGCATGAAGGGACCCGAGCGCGATGCGGTGATGGAGCGCTTCCGCGCGGGCGCGATCGACCTTCTGGTGGCGACCACCGTGATCGAGGTCGGCGTCGACGTCCCCAACGCCAGCCTGATGATCATCGAGAATGCCGAACGCATGGGGTTGTCGCAGCTGCACCAGCTGCGCGGCCGGGTCGGGCGCGGCAGCGCCGCCTCGGCCTGCGTGCTGCTTTACCGTCCGCCACTGGGCGATACCGCACGCGAGCGCCTGGAAGCGATGCGCCGCACCGACGACGGCTTCGAGATTGCGGAGGTGGATCTCAAGCTTCGCGGTCCGGGCGAACTGCTGGGCACGCGCCAGACTGGCGATCGCAGCTTCCGCGTCGCCGACTGGTCACGCGACCAGGACCTGCTCGACGAGGCCGCCACTCTCGCGGCACGCATCGAGAAGGACCCGGCGCGCGCCGCCGCCCTGATCGAACGCTGGCTGGGCACCGCCACCCGCTACGCAACCGTGGGTTAGCCCAGGGGCGAATCCACCACGAAGCGTAGGAAACAGCGGGTGTTGATGATGACCGCCATCGGACCTTTTGAGGCGCATCAGAAAGGCCACGATCGATTTGCAGCGGGTAGATACCGTCTTGATCTATGAGTTGCAAGGCATGTCATTACGGGGTTGATACGGGGTTTGCGACTTGAGCACGCCGAAGGCGATGTGCAGGAGCTTGCGCATGGCCGCCCCGATCGCCGCCATCTTGGCCTTGCCCCGCCTCAGGAGGCGGTGATACTGGTGCCGCACGTCCGGGTTGTAGCGGGTGGCCACCACAGCCGCCATGTAGAGCGTCTTGCGCAGCCGGCCCGAGCCGGCCTTCGCCAGTCGCGGGGGCCGCTGGATCGAGGTCCCGGACTCCTGATGGACCGGTACCAGCCCATGGAACGCCGCCGCCTGCCGGGCGCTCGTGAACGTGCGGCTGCGCAGCGTC
>NZ_KB906564.1:0-114423 GCF_000381505.1 Thioalkalivibrio sp. ALM2T | reverse complement strand
ACTCAAACAGAGGAAGATCCCGCACCCGCCGCAGCGTCGTCTCGTGCACCTGCCGGGTCCGATGACCGCAGCGTTCGCAGTGCATCCACTGCCGCGTCGGCTTCAGGTGCAGCTCCAGCGTGCCGCCGGCCTCCTCCGGCCAAACTGCACGCTCCAGCCGATAGCCTTCCCAGCCGCCCAGCTTCTGCAACGTCTTCTTGTCCAGCATCGCTCTCTCCCGTGTCCTTCCTGGCTCCACGTGAGACTACGATGCCCTTCAGCGGTCGAACACCTCCCCGGTATCCTTCGATGAACCTTTTTTGTGCCCGCCGACCGCCACTTGGACCAGGTTCGGCTACTCGCGAGCGGACGCCGGCGAGGTGTCTGGTCGGCCGGGCTGGGGCATACGGTCGGGGTTGGCCCAGCGCATCAGGGCGAAGGCGAGCAGGATGGTAGGGATGCCGATCAGGGCCGAGCTGGCGAAGAACCAGACCCAGCCGATGTGTTCGGCCAGCACGCCGGTGAAGCCGGCGAGGAATTGCCCCGGCAGGGTCATGATGGAGCTGAACAGGGCGTACTGGGTGGCGGTGTAGGCGCTGTTGGTCAGACTGGAGAGATAGGCGATGAACACCGAGATCGCCATGCCACCCGATAGATTGTCGGCCATGATCGCGAACACCAGCCCATAGGTCTCGGGCCCGAGCGTCGCCAGCCAGGAGAAGGTGAGGTTGGTCAGCGGCGCCAGGATCGCGGTCGCGATCAGCATGCGCATGATGCCGAAGCGCACCACCAGCAATCCGCCCAGGGCCGCACCGGTCAGGGTCATGGCCAGGCCGAAGGCGGCCGCAATATTGGCGATCTCTTCCTTGGTGAATCCGATGTCCAGATAGAACGGGTTGGCCATCACCCCCATGAAGATGTCGCTGATGCGAAAGACCGCGATAAACGCGATAACAACGAGGGCGATGCGGCCGAAACGCTGCCAGAACTCGACAAAGGGGCAGACCACCGCGCCGATGACCCAGGCCTTGAGGTCCCGCCACCAGCCGGTATCCGAGGTGCTGTTGAGGTAATGGACCACGCGATCCTCGAGCCGGGCCGTGGCGGCATCGCGTTTCGCGACCTCGGGCTCGCGCACGATCAACGTGCAGACGACACCTACCAGCATCAGCGCGGCCATGGCGGCATAGGACAGGCTCCAGCTACCGACGGCGGCGATGTGCAGCGCCCCGGCCCCCGCGGTCAGCAGTGCGACGCGATAACCGAACACGTAGGCCGCCGCCATGGCGCCCTGGCGCTCCTGGCTGACGGCCTCGATGCGATAGGCGTCGATGGCGATGTCCTGGGTGGCGGCGCCAAAGGCGGTGAGCACGGCCAGAACCGCAACCAGCCAGAGCTGTTCGACCGGGTCGGTCAGGGCGATCCCGACCAGCCCGAGGATGATCACGGCCTGGGCGAACAGCATCCACGCGCGGCGGCGCCCGAATACGCGGGTCAGGAGCGGCAGGGCCAGGCGGTCGACCACCGGTGCCCAGAACACCTTGATGCTGTAGGCCATGCCGACCCAGGACAAGAAGCCGATGGAGGCCAGCTCCACCCCGAGATCGCGCAGCCAGGCGGTGAAGGTCCCGCCGGTCAGCAGCAGCGGCAACCCCGCGGCGAAGCCGAGGAACAGCATCCCGATGACCCGTGGGTGGCGGTAGACCGCCAGGGCCGCGCGCCAGTCGCGGCTCGGGGGACGCTGGGCTTCAGCGACGCCGGTCATGCGCCGACGTCACCGAATGCGCGGCACATGCCCCGATCAGGGCTGGTAGTCATAGTCGATCCAGAAAGGCGCGTGGTCGGAGAAGCGATCGTCGGTATGGATGTACGGGTCATGCGCGGTGGCCGCGATGCCCGGGGTGGCGATCTGGTAATCGATGCGCCAGCCCACGTTTTTGGCCCAGGCCTGGCCACGATTGGACCACCAGGTGTACCGCTCCGGGCGTTCGTCCAGCCGCCGGAACACGTCCACCATGCCGATCTCGTCGAACAGATGGTCCAGCCAGGCCCGCTCTTCCGGCAGGAAGCCCGAATTCTTGCGGTTGGACTTGTAGTTGGTCAGGTCAATCTCGCGGTGGGCGATGTTCCAGTCGCCGCAGATCACCCATTCGCGCCCGTCCTGCATGCGCTCGGTCAGCCAGGGCCGGAAGAACTCCAGGAAACGCCACTTGGAATCCTGGCGATGATCGCCGGAGGAGCCGGACGGCAGGTACAACGAGACCACCGACAGATTGCCAAAACGCATCTCGGCATACCGGCCCTCATTGTCCGCCTCCTCGAAGCCGATACGCGTAATGACCTCGTCCGGCTGGCGGCGGCTGTACAGGGCCACGCCGCTGTAGCCGGGCTTTACGGCATCGACATAGACACTGTGGTACCCGGGTGGATGGAAGGGCTCGCCCTGGATCTGGTGGATCTGGGCCTTGGTCTCCTGGATGCAGACCACGTCGGCCTCGGTCCCCGGGAGCCAGTCGAAGAAACCCTTGCGGGCGGCGGCACGGATGCCGTTGGCGTTCATCGAGAGTATGCGCATGGCGGGGAACGATACCGGCGCGCGCACGCGCAGGAAAGGGCCTGGCTGCGGAATCCGCGTGTCCCTGTGTCAGAATACGGCGTTTTACGACCGGAGCACCCCGATGACCGCCCACGCCTTCCTGGAATACGCCCTGCAACGCGACGTCCTGCGCTTTGGCGAGTTCACGCTGAAGTCCGGGCGGACCAGTCCGTACTTCTTCAACGCGGGCCTGTTCAACCGCGGCTCCGACCTGGCCCGGCTGGGCGAGTTCTACGCCCGTGCGATCGTGGACTCCGGCATCGAATTCGACCTGGTGTTCGGCCCGGCCTACAAGGGCATCCCGCTGGCGGCGGCGGTCACCGAAGCGCTGTTCCGCGACCACGGCATGGACCGCCCCTGGGCCTTCAACCGCAAGGAGGCGAAGGACCACGGCGAAGGCGGGAACATCGTCGGCGCGCCGCTGCAGGGCCGGGTGCTGATCGTGGATGACGTGATCACCGCCGGCACCGCCATCCGCGAATCGGTGGACCTGATCCGCGCGGCCGGGGCAACGCCGGTGGGCGTAGCGATCGCCCTGGACCGCGAGGAGCGCGGCCGCGGCGAGCGCTCGGCGATCCAGGAGGTCGAGGCCGACCTGAGCCTGCAGGTCATCCGCGTCGCGCGGCTGACCGATCTCGTGACCATGCTGGAGGATACGGGCCGCGCGCCCGAACACCTGGAGGCCCTTCGCGCGTACCGCGCCGAGTACGGCGTTTAGGGGACGCGTACCGCGGCATCGACCCCCGCCCCGTCATTGCGAGGAGCGAAGCGACGAAGCACAAAAGCTGCGAAGCTGCGTTGAACGGCCGCAGGCCGGCCCGCAGGGCGAGCGAAGCGAGTAACCTCCCGAAGCTGGCAGGGGGCGGGCCGGGATCGGGCGGTTCCGGACGGAGGTTGCTTCGTCGACTACGCCTCCTCGCAATGACGGGGGCAGGGGTTTACGCAGAGTGGCGGCATGTGCGCCGATCGGCGCTACAGCAGTTCGGTATCGTCGTGCGAGTAGGCCGGGGAGCAGCTACAGAGGATGTGCAGCGGCTCGGTGCCAGTATTGAGGATGTTGTGCGGCGTACCGGGATGGATACAGACGGTGTCACCCACGGCCACCGGGAAGGTTTCCTCACCCAGACGCATCTCGCCCTGCCCGCGGGTCACGTGATAGATCTCCTCGGTGCGGGCATGGCGATGCAGGCGCGTGACGGCACCCGGCTCGACCACCGCCTCGGCCAGGCTCTGGGCCGCATTGCCGTGCACGTCAGGGTGCATCAGCTCGCGGATCTCGGAGCCGTCCTTCGTGTCGTAGGCCGGTGTGTCGCTGTAGCGTGTGTGCATGGCGCGCTCCCTCAGGCCGAGGCCGGCACTTCCTCGAACAGGAGGCTGCGCCCGCCCATTGCAGAGGGCTTGGGCACGCCCATCAGCTCCAGCACGGTCGGGGCCACATCGGCCAGGCCGCCGCCTGTGCGCAGACGCCAGCGCTGCGAGTCGGTAATCATGCACATCACCGGGTAGATGGTGTGCTGGGTGTGCGGGGCCCCGGTCACCGGGTCCACGTATTCGTCGCAGTTGCCATGGTCAGCGGTGACGATCGCCGAATATTCGAGCCGCTTCGCCGCATCCAGCACCCGCCCGACCTCACGATCCAGGACCTGGACGGCCTCGATCAGGGCCTCGCGCTTGGCCGTATGACCCACCATGTCGCCATTGGCGAAGTTGACCAGGACGAACCCGTAGCGCCCGCTCTCCATCGCCTGGATGGTCTGGTCGGCGACCTCGGCCGCGCTCATCTCCGGCTGCTCGTCGTAGGTATCCACCGACGGCGAGGGGACCATCACGCGCTGCTCGCCGGCGTAGGGCTCTTCCTTGCCGCCGTTGAAAAAGAAGGTCACGTGGGCGTACTTCTCGGTCTCCGCGCAATGGAACTGCGGAATACCGGCGGAAGCGATGGTGCTGCCCAGGGTGGTCGACGGGCGTTCCGGCGGGAACGCGATCGGCGACAGGAAGCGCGGGTCGTACTCAGTCAGGCAGGTCTCGGAGACCGGGTGAAAGTCACCGCGGTCGAAGCCGTCGAAGTCGTCCATGCCCAGGGCCGCGGTCAGCTGACGCGGACGGTCATTACGGAAATTGAACAGCACGCAGACCGCATCCTGCCCCAGCGGCTCGCCACCGTTGATGATGCGCGGGTTGATGAACTCGTCGTCCTCGCCCGCCGCATAGGCCGCCTCGATCGCCTCGCGCGCGGAACCGGCGGCCTCCCCCTCGGCGTAGGCCATCGCGCGGAAGGCCTTTTCCGTGCGCTTCCAGCGCTTGTCACGGTCCATCGCGTAGTAACGCCCGCACACGGTGGCGATGGCGCCGCCAGCGTTCGCCAGCTCTTCCTCCAGAGGATCCAGGTAGTGGAGCGCGGAACGCGGCGCGGTATCGCGGCCATCCGTGATCATATGGACCATCGGGCGCGCGCCCTCGCGCTGGCAGATCTCCACCAGGGCGCGCAGGTGGCGGATATGCGAGTGCACGCCACCATCGGACACCAGGCCGATCAGATGCAGCGGCTGGTCCTTCGCGGCCGCGGCGCGCGCAGCACTGACCAGGGCGTCGTTCTCGTAGAAGCTGCCATCGGTGATCGAGTCGTCGATACGCACCAGGTCCTGGTTGATCACGGTGCCCGCACCCAGGGTCAGATGCCCGACCTCGGAGTTGCCCATCTGCCCATCCGGCAACCCGACGGCGCGGCCACAGGCGTCCAGCGTCGTGTGGGTATGAGTGGAGAGGTACTCGTCGAGGCGCGGGGTGTCGGCCTCGGCGTAGGCATTGTTCAGCTTGGACGGGTTCACGCCCACCCCGTCCATGATGATCAGCAGGACAGGGCGGCGGGGGGTGGGACGCGGGTGTGCCATCGCGGGATCATTACCTGGGTCAATGGGTTACCCGGGTATTTTAGCAACTTCCGATGCTTGGCGGGGGCGCAGGCCTGCACAAATACGGCCGCCGGCGCGGTGACTCAGCGATCGCGCCCAGTATTGCCATCCTCCTGCGATGCGTCCACGTCGGGCTGGCCGTCGTCAGCTGGGCCCTCGCCACCCTGGCTCGCGTCCGCCACGGGCGCCGGCTCGGCGGGGGCGTCAGTGGCGAGTGTGCTCGCGGACCCGCGCTGGCGACGCAGTTCGGCCTGCTCTTCCTCGATGCGGTCGAGCTCGGCGTCCATCTCATCGTCGGTCAACGGCGTGTACCCGGTGCGCGCGGCGGCGCTGGCGCCCCCAGCGGCGGATGCGGCCGCCGAGGACGAGGCGGCCCGCGTGGTACCGGACGCCTTGCCCGAGCCACCAGGGCCACCGCGCGGCGTACCACCGCCGCCACCCGGTCCATCGTCGTCCGGACCGTCATCGGCGTCGGCCGCATCGTCACCGCCCGCAGCCGCGCGGCGTTGCGCCTTCTTGCGCTCCATGATGCGCGACAGGATCAGGCCAATCTCGAACAGCAGCCACATCGGTAGCGCCAGCAGCGTCTGCGAGATGATGTCCGGCGGGGTCAGCACCATGCCGACCAGAAACACCCCGACGATCACGTAGGGGCGCTTCTGCGACAGCTTGGCCGGGGTCGTGGCCCCCATGGAGACCAGCAGGATCGTTGCCACCGGCACCTCGAAGGCAATGCCGAAGGCGATGAACAGCATGATGACGAACGACAGATAGCGCGAGATATCGGTCATCACCGCCACGCCCTCGGGCGCCGTGGCCGTGAAGAACGCGAAAATCAGCGGGAAGACCACGAAGTAGGCGAACGCCATCCCCAGATAGAACAGCGCGGTGGACGACGCCACCAGCGGCAGCGCCATGCTCTTTTCGTGCGAGTAAAGCCCGGGCGCCACGAAGGACCAGACCTGATACAGCAGGTAGGGGATGCTGAGCACCACCGCCAGCAGCAAGGTCAGCTTGAACGGGATCAGGAACGGCGCGGCCACGTCGATCGCGATCATGCTGGTGCCTTCCGGCAGGTGCTGCATCAGCGGGCCGGCCAGCCAGGTGTAGATCGGGTTGGCGAACGGGAACAGGATCAGGAACATCACCAGGATGGCAATGAACATCCTGAGGATGCGGTCGCGCAGCTCGATCAGGTGCGTGAGCAGGGTCTCGGTCGCTTCCGGACTCGGCTCGACCCCCGGTTTGGTCTTGCTCATGAGTGCTTGTCAGGGGTCTGGTCGTTGTGGGTGGTATCCGCTTCGGGATCAGAGGTCTCGCCCCCCCGTGAGTCGGCAGGGTCCGGGGTACGCCGTTCGCGCACCGCCGGTTTCGTCCGCTCCGGACGCGGGCCATCGGAGGCGCGCGCCTTTTGCTCGGCGGCCAGCGCCGGGTCGTCGGTCATCAAGTTGCCGTCCAGATCGCCCTGGGTGGGCACACGCCGAACCTCCGGCGCATCCGCGTCGTCGGCTGCCTCCGGCGCACCCGGATCCGAAGCGCGCGCCGACGCATCCGGGCTGCGCATGGATGGCTTGTCCCGCACCGCGGGCTTGGCCTTGTTCTCGGCCAGGGCCTTTTGCTCCTTGCCGGAGAGATCCTTGCGGGTCTTCGGCTTGCCCTCGATATCTTCGCGCAGGTCCCGCTCGGTATCCTCGATATCCTCGCGCAGACTGGTCTCGGTCTCGTCCATCATGTTCTTGAGCTGGCGGATCTCGCGATCCTGGCTCTTCAGCATGTTGCGCAGTTCGTCGGTCTGCAGCTCCTGCTCGAAGTCCGATCGCACGCTATGGACGAAACGCCGAGTCTTGCCGACCCAGCGCCCGATTTCGCGCGCAAGCCCGGGCAAACGCTCCGGCCCCACGACCAGAAGCGCCACCAGCACGATGATGATGATTTCCCAGAAGCCGATGTCGAACATGGGCTATCGCTCGAGCCTGGCCGCCGCGCAGGGCGCGAGGCTCAGGACTTCTTGTCCGATTGCGAGGCGTCGGAACCCTTTTCGCTGCTCTTCTTCACCTCGGCGTCGACCACCCGGCCTTCGCTGTCGGTCTGATTCTCGACCTCGCGCGGCTCTTCGCCTTCTTCGCCTTCCTTCTTCTCGGCGTCGGGATCCTTGACCGCCTGGCGGAAGTTTTTCATCGCCGAGCCGATATCCCCACCCATGTTGCGCAGCTTCTTCGTGCCGAACAGCAGCACGACGATGAGCAGGACGATGAGGAGCTGCCAAATGCTGATACCACCAATACCCATGGACTCTGTTCTCCAGTCATACAACTTTGGGGTTAGCCTGAACGGCGCCAGGCCCATAATCAACTCTGGGGCACACCGGCCACTGTGGGCGTTCGTGCTGGAGTCGCTTTTTCTCCGCGGACAGGGCGCGGTAATTGCAGTGTAGCCGCGCCACATGAACGAACGCTTTACGGCCGGCGACTCAATGCGGCCCCCGGGGAAACACCGACCAATGTACAGACTACGAATGGTCGGATCGGCGACCACTGGTTTCGCGCGCGGCCTTCTCGGCGACGCCCGACAGGCCGAAACGCCGGCCCAGTTCATCGAGGACATCGTCCGGGTGCCGCCCGCGGGCCGCAAGCACCACCAGGGCATGAAACCACAGGTCGGCCATTTCCGACACCAGGGCGTCGGTGTCGTCGTTCTTGGCGGCAATCAGCGTCTCCGCCGATTCCTCGCCCAGTTTCTTGAGCATCTCGTCCAGGCCCCGGGCGTGAAGCTTCGCCACGTAGGACTGCTCCGGGTCGGCCTGGCGGCGCTGCTCGATCACCTCGGCGAGCGCGGAAAGCACCTCGGCACCACCCGGACGGGGAGTCGAATCGGTCATTGCGCGGCCACCTCGGCATCGTTCGGCCGCACCGGGACTCCGGCCGCCGCCATCGCGTCCTTGGCCTCGCCCACCGTGTGCTGACCAAAGTGAAAGATACTGGCCGCCAGCACGGCATCGGCATGGCCCTCGGTCACGCCCTCCACCAGGTGCTGCAGCTCACCGACCCCGCCCGAAGCGATCACCGGCACGCCGACCGCATCGCTGACCGCGCGGGTCAGGGGCAGGTCGAAGCCAATACGGGTGCCGTCACGATCCATGCTTGTCAGCAGGATCTCGCCGGCCCCCAGGGACTCCATGCGCTGCGCCCACTCGACTACGTCCAGCCCGGTCTCGCGGCGACCTCCGTGGGTAAAGACCTCCCAGCGTGGCGGTTCATTCCCGGTGCTGACCTGCTTGGCGTCAATCGCGACCACGATGCACTGGCTGCCGACCCAGTCGGCGGCCTCGCGCACCAGCTCGGGCCGGTGCACCGCGGCGGTGTTGATGGAGACCTTGTCGGCCCCGGCGTTCAGCAGGCGGCGGATGTCTTCGACCGCGCGCACGCCACCACCCACAGTCAGCGGGATGAACACCTCGCGCGCGACGGCCTCGACCACGTGCACGATGGTCTCGCGGTCGTCACTGGAGGCGGTGATGTCGAGGAATGTGATCTCGTCCGCACCCTGGGTGTTGTAGCGCCGGGCGATCTCCACCGGGTCCCCGGCATCGCGGATGCCGACGAAGTTGACACCCTTAACCACGCGGCCGGCGTCGACATCCAGACAGGGAATGATGCGCTTGGCGAGCATCTCAGGTCGCGAGGGCCTTGCGGGCCTCCTCCAGGGTAAAGGCGCCGTCGTACAAGGCCCGGCCGACGATGGCGCCGGTAATGCCCTCGTCCTCGCGGGCAGCGAGGTTGCGCAGGTCGTCCAGCGAGCTGATGCCGCCGGAGGCGATCACCGGCACGCGCACGTTGCTCGCCAGGCGCGCCGTGGCCTCCACGTTGGGGCCCTTCATCATCCCGTCGCGGGCGATGTCGGTGTAGACGAAGGCCACCACGCCGTCCGCCTCGAAGTGCTGGGCCAGGTCGATCACGTCGTGGTGCGACAACTTGGACCAGCCGTCCACCGCCAGCTTGCCGTCCTTGGCATCCAGCCCGACGATGATACGGCCGGGGAATTCCAGACACAGGTCGTTCACGAAGTGCGGCGCGCTGACCGCGCGGGTACCGATGATCACGTATTCGACCCCGGCATCCAGATAGGCCTGCACCGTGTCCTCGTCGCGCACGCCGCCGCCGATCTGGATCGGCAGGTCGGGGAAGGCCCTGGCGATCGCGTGCACCGCTTTGGCATTGCGCGGCTGACCGGCAAAGGCGCCGTCGAGATCAACGATATGCAATCGCTCGGCCCCGGCATCGACCCAGCGCTTCGCCATCTCCACCGGGTCCTCGCCGAACACGGTGGAATCGTCCATGTTCCCCTGGCGCAGGCGAACGCACTTGCCTTCTTTCAGATCGATGGCGGGAATGACCAGCATCTTCGACTCCTCACGACGCCCCGGGACCGTCACCGTCCCAGCGCAGAAAGTTATGCAGCAGACGCAGCCCGCAGGCGGCGCTCTTCTCCGGATGGCACTGCATGGTGAACAACGAGCCCCGCGCCAGTGCCGAGGCAAAGGTCTCGCCATAATCGGTGCGCCCGGCGACATCGGCCTCGCGCTCGGGCTGCACCCGGTAACTGTGGACGAAATAAAACCACGGGGTCTCCGGCAGGCCGTGCCACAGGGGATGCTCCTGCGCCGGCAGCACGCGGTTCCAGCCCATGTGCGGGATCTTCAAGCGCCGGCCATCCGGGCCCTGCAAGGCGGGAAAGCGCGCAACCCGGCCCGGCAGGATGCCCAGAAGGTCGACGCCGCCGCTCTCCTCGCTCGAATCCATCAGGATCTGCTGGCCCAGGCACAGGCCAAGAAAGGGCCGATCGGCCGCCAGCTCCGGCAGCAGCCGGTCGAGCCCGCGATTCGACAGCGCCTGCATGGCATCCCCGGCCGCGCCCTGGCCGGGAAACACCAACCGGTCGGCCTCGCGCAAGGTCTCGGGGTCGTCGGTCAACAGTACGCGCTGGTCGCCCGCGGCCTCGTGCTCGAGCGCACGCACCACCGAGTGCAGATTCCCCATGCCGTAATCGATGACGGCAACAGTTTCCATGGCCGGGTCTCGTCCGTTGGTCCGTTAAGGAAACACTGATCCATGTACACGCTCGCGCTCGAGTCGCTTTTGCGTGCGAACAAGGCGCGGTGACTGCCGTGCAGTCATTCTGCACAAAGGAACCGCAACGCCGTGCGCGCGCAAAAGCGGCCGAGCCCCTTGGGGTACCAACGCGAGTGTGTACATGGATCAGTGTTTCCTTAGAGACTGCCCTTGGTGGACGGCGTGATCCCCGCAGAGCGCGGATCGAACTCCGCCGCCACACGCAGGGCGCGCCCGAAGGCCTTGAAGATGGTCTCGGCGACATGGTGCGCGTTGTCGCCACGCAGGCAGTCGATGTGCAGGGTCATCCAGCTATGGTTGACCAGGCCCTGGAAGAACTCGTGGAACAAGTCCACATCGAACTCGCCGATGTGCGAACGCCGGAAATCCGCGTGCATCTCCAGCCCCGGACGCCCGGAGAAGTCGATGACCACGCGCGACAGGGCCTCGTCCAGCGGGACATAGGCATGGCCATAGCGGCGGATGCCCTTCTTGTCCCCCAGGGCCTTGGCCAGCGCCTGCCCCAGGGTGATCCCGACGTCCTCCACCGTGTGGTGGGCATCGATATGCAGATCACCCTCGGCGCGTACGTCGAGATCCACCAGTCCGTGACGGGCCACCTGGTCCAGCATGTGGTCGAGGAACGGGATGCCGGTCTCGAGATGGCTCTGACCGGTGCCGTCGAGGTTCAGCTCGACGGCGATCCGGGTCTCCAGGGTGTCGCGGCGGACAGATGCAGTACGTTCAGTCATATTCCGGTTCGGGCACGGTAAAAGGTCAGTGTAGCAAGGCTGGCCGTCGCCCGGTATGACACAGGGAAACACGGGCCTATTCACAGCGGAGTAGCGCCTCCCAGGCGGATGGCGGCTTCACTCCCCTCCACTACACGCCGGAGGTCAACTTCGGCCCCACCAATAACGCCTCGGGCACCACCGCCTGGATCGCCCCCGGCACTTCAGTGCAAAGCCCTGGCCGCGCGGTCAACGAGACCCACAGGGTGTTCAGCTTCAGGTTCAGCTCGACGAACGCGATATCGTCCCCATAGTTGTTCAGCACGCGCTCGATGGCGCGCGCCCGGGCATGGAGTTCGTCGCGGGGGCGCTGGCGCAGCCCGGGGATCAGCATCATGAAGTCCGCCAGCCGGCGGCCTTCGGCGTCGCGCCGGGGCAGGCGTTGCCACAGGGGCTGGTGGGGCTCGAGGAGCAGCGCCGGGCGCAGGGCCGGATCGGCTTCACGGGGCGCGGGGATATCCGGGGACATGGCGGTGCGCTCGGCATGGACCTGTCTGGAGTGTAGTCCACGCCAGGGAGACACTCACTGCAGAAACCCCGATGACCGGGCACAAAAAAGCCGGGGACCAGCCCCGGCTTCTTCAAAGAGAGTAAGAACCCTCTTTGTTACCGCACTTCGACGTCGGTCGAGTCGGATTCACCCTTGTTGTCCGTCCAGGAGACGGTCACGGTGTCACCGGCGGCGCCGTCGATCTCACACTGCAGGAACGGGTTGCGGGAAACCGTGTAGTTCCAGTTGGCGGTAATGGCGGTGTCGCCATTGCGCGCAATTTCCACGGTTTCGATGAAGTGCGGGCCACCGTCGTCGTCGGGGACGAGCATGTCGTGGCTCATCAGCGCGCGGATGTTGATAACGCCGTTGCTTTCTTGGGCGCGAACTCGAATAGACATATCTTAAACCTCCAGTAGTGTTCGGATCAGCGGTTGGGGGTCGGCGTTAGCCGCCGCAGCCACCGACCGTGACCTTCACTTCTTGAACCGTCTTGTACCAGGTGTCGCCGGACTTCACGGCGGCGACCACGTTGGACGACTCGCCCATGCGGATACGGCCGGAGACGTTCGCGTGCGCGCCGTCACCCAGGACGTAATGCATGGTCAGCGGCTGGTTGTTCAGCTCGACGAACACGGCCATTTCGGTCACGTTGTCCAGGCTGGACTCGACCGACACCGGGACCACGGCGCCATTTTCGGCGATTTCCGGGGCGCTCAGGGTGACGTCGCCATCGGCGATGTCGCTGGAGCCGGTGACGGCTTCCATGGCGTTGGCCAGGCCTTCGGCACCGAAGGCTTCGGACGGCCAGGCGGCGAGCAGCTTGCTCGGGGCGAGCAGACCGGCCCCGACGGCGACACCGACAGTACCGGCGGCGAGAGTGCCTTTCAGGAAGACACGGCGCTTGGTGCTAATCATGGATGATCTCCTCTCATCTTGTGGGTCAGATCCGGATTATCCGGGACGTCTTGGCGGCGAACCGCGGTGACGCCTGTTGCTTTGGACGGCGAGCTGCAGGTCTCTATTCCCTGCGGATCGGGTTCCGCCCCCTGACCAGCTTCAGTGGTCTTTTGCTGGTCTCGCAGATGCATCGTCCCAAACCTGGCTGAATCATTGATGAACGAATCATCGTAGTTCGCGATCGGGCAAATTTCGGTGGGCAGATACCGCAGCATCTACCGCTAGCACCTGAAGCCAGGGGCGTATCAATGGCACACTATCGCCTCTTGATGCAACGAACCCCGGATCCGACCCATGTTCTCCTGCAAGGCCCAGTGGCTCCTGATTGCCGTGATCGTCGTGCTCGGCACGATGCAGATGCTCTCCGCCTGTGGTCAGAAGGGCGATCTCTATCTGCCCGATGACGACGAAACCGAGGAGCGCCGCTGAATGGACTACTTTGATTACCACCGCGGCACCCTGTTCTGCGAAGGCGTAGCACTGGACCGCCTTGCCGAGCTGGTCGGCACCCCCGCCTACGTGTATTCCCGCGCCACACTGGAGCGCCACTTCCGCGCGTTCAGCGAGGCCCTGATCGGCACCCCGCACCAGGTCTGCTTCGCGGTGAAGGCGAACTCTGCGCTGGGCGTACTGAATGTGCTGGCGCGCATGGGCGCCGGTTTCGACATCGTCTCCGGCGGCGAACTGGAGCGCGTGCTGCGCGCCGGGGGCGATCCGGCGAAGGTCGTATTCTCCGGGGTCGGCAAGACCGCCGCCGAGATGCGCCGAGCCCTGGAGGTCGGCATCCACTGTTTCAATGTCGAATCCGCCCCGGAGCTGGACCGGCTGGAGGCCGTCGCCATGGAGATGGGTGTCCAGGCCCCGGTGTCGATCCGGGTAAACCCGGACGTCGACGCCGAGACCCATCCCTACATCGCTACCGGGCTGCGCGAGAACAAATTCGGCGTCGCCATCGAGGAGGCACCGGCGCTGTATGCCCGGGTGCGCGACAGCCAGCACCTGGAGGCAACCGGCGTCGATTTCCACATTGGCTCGCAGCTGACCCGCATCGACCCGTTCACCGACGCGCTCACGCGCGTACTGGCACTGGTCGACGAACTGGCCGCAGACGGCGTCGAGCTGGAACATATCGATGTCGGCGGCGGGCTGGGCGTGCGCTACCGCGACGAGACCCCGCCGGAACCGGATGCCTGGGCCAGCGCCCTGCGCGAGGTCCTGGGCGATCGTCCGCTGAAGGTCCTGCTGGAACCGGGGCGCGCGATCGCCGCGAATGCCGGCGTGTTCCTGACCCGGGTGGAATACCTGAAACACACCGAGGCCCATGACTTCGCGATCGTCGACGGCGCGATGAATGACCTGCTGCGCCCGGCCCTGTACGGCGCCTGGCAGGAAATCGTCCCGGTGGTACCGCGCAGCGACACCGAGACCCGCACCTACGACATCGTCGGCCCGGTCTGCGAGACCGGCGACTTCCTCGGCCGCGAACGCGAGCTGGCGCTGGCCGCCGGCGACCTGCTCGCGGTGCGCTCGGCCGGCGCCTACGGCTACGTGATGTCCGGCAACTACAACTCGCGCCCGCGCCCGCCGGAGGTAATGGTCGACGGCGACCACTTCCAGATCATCAACCGCCGCGAGCAGGTCGATCACCTGATGATGCGCGAAAGCATGCTGCCCCGGGATCCGGAGGACCAGGACCCGTCAGGGAGCATCGAGCCGTGATTCCGCGGCGCCCGGAGCCGGAGTTGATGCTGGAGCCGGAGCAGGCCCGTGCCTATGCCGAGGCCGACTTCGCCGCCCCGCACGAGGGTTTCGTCGACGCCTTCGCCGAGGCCTTCCCCGGGCCCGTGACCGGGCCGGTGCTGGACCTGGGCTGCGGCCCGGGCGATGTCTCGCTGCGCTTCGCCACGCGCTACCCCGACTGCGAGGTCGACGGCCTCGACGGCGCCCCGGCAATGCTGGCAGCCGGCGACGCGCTGATGGCCGGGCACCCAGCCGCGGACCGTGTGCATCTGGCCGAAGGCTGCCTGCCAGAGGCGCGCGGACCGCGCGCGCCATATGCCACGATCATCAGCAACTCCCTGCTGCATCACCTGCATGACCCGGCCGCTCTGTGGCAAACCATTGCGCGTGACGGCGCGCCCGGCGCGGCGGTGTTCATCATGGACCTGCGACGGCCGGATACGACCGCGACGGTCCGGGCCCTGGTCGCGGAGTACACCGCCGACGCGCCGCCGGTGCTGCGCCACGACTTCGAGCACTCCCTGCATGCCGCCTTCACCCCGGACGAGGTGCAGCAACAACTGGCGGCGGCCGAGCTCGACGGCTTCACAGTGACCGTCACCTCGGACCGCCACCTGACCATTGTCGGCCGGCTGCCGGAGACCGCCTGATGCGCCTGGAATTCACCAAGATGCATGGCCTCGGCAACGACTTCGTCGTGATCGACGGTATCCGCCAGGCGGTCCGTCTCGACGAACCAACGCTGCGCCACCTGGCCGATCGCCACTTCGGCATCGGCTGCGACCAGATCCTGCTGGTGGAGCCCCCGGGCGATCCGGCGCAGGCCTTGTTCCGCTACCGCATCTTCAATGCCGACGGCTCCGAGGTGGAGCAGTGCGGCAACGGCGCGCGCTGCTTCGCCCGCTTCGTGCGTGAGCAGGGCCTGACCGAGGCCCGCGAGATCCCGGTCGAGACCCTAGGCGGGCGCATCGTGCTGCATGTCGAGGACGACGAGCAGGTGCGCGTGGACATGGGGCGGCCGGAGTTTGCCCCAGCGCGCATCCCGCTGATCGCCGAGGCCGAGGCCGAGGCCTACACGCTGGATGTGCAGGGCCATTCGATCACCCTGGGCGCGGTCTCCATGGGCAACCCGCATGCGGTGATCCTGGTCGACGACGTGGCCAGCGCACCGGTCCACGAGATCGGCCCGATCATCGAACGCCACGCAAGCTTCCCGCGCCGCGTCAATGTCGGGTTCGCCGCACTGCGCGACCGCGGACATGTCGACCTGCGAGTGTTCGAACGCGGGGTCGGCGAGACACTCGCCTGTGGCAGCGGCGCGGCCGCCGCGATGGCCGTATTGCGCCGCCGCGGACTGGTCGACGACAACCTCGAAGTGACCCTGCCGGGCGGGACCCTTGTGCTAAGCTGGACCGGACAGGCCGAGGCTCCGGTTTGGCTGACCGGGCCGGCCACCACGGTATTCAACGGCTGGATCGATCTATGACTGGGCAGCAATCCTCCAACGCCTCTGCGGCAAAGACCAAGACCCCCAAAACCCGGGCTCCGGAAGACCGCACGATCAGCGCGGCGGACGTCGAGGCCTACCTGCGCGAGCATCCCGACTTCTTCCAGGACCACCTGCCGCTGCTGGACATCCTGCGCCTGCCGCACCCGACCGGTGGCGCGGTGTCCCTGCTGGAACGCCAGGTCGCCCTGCTGCGCGAGAAGCACCGCGCCATGGAACAGCACATGGGCGAGCTGGTCGAGCGTGCCCGCGACAACGAGCGCATGGGCCAGCACCTGCACGAACTGGCCAAGACCCTGATGCGCGCCGAGAATCTGGACGCCGTGCTGGCGCTGACCCAGGACGCCCTGCGCAACGAGCTGGGCGCGGAACGCGTCAGCATCCGCCTGGCCCAGCGCGAGGTCGACGACCTGCATGCGCTAACCACCAGCGAGCTGGCCACCTTCGACCCGCTGTTCAGCCGCGGCAAGGCCCAATGCGGTCGCGTCCCGGCCGAGATGCTGGACGTGCTGTTCGACGACGCCGAGGAGATCGGCTCAGCCATCCTGATGCCGTTGGGCAACGAATCCGACCATATCGGAGTACTCGGCCTGGCCAGCGAATCCGCGGACCGCTTCGAGCCCGACATGGGCACCTACTTCGTCACCCACATCGGCGACCTGCTGGCCGAATCGATCCGCTGCCATGTCGAGCGGGCCCACGCCGCTGCCTGACGCACCCGAGCAGGATGCGGATATCGCGGCCTTTCTGGCCCATTTGACCGATATTCGCGGCCATTCGCCGCATACCGTACAGGCCTATCGGCGCGACCTGGCCCGCCTGCGCGGGCTGCATAACGGCCCCTGGGATGCCCTCAAGGCTGCCGACATGCGGCGCATCGCCGGACAGCTGGCCCGCCAGGGCCGCCACCCGCGCTCGATCCAGCGCTTCCTGTCCGCCGTGCGCGGCTTCTTCGCCTATCAGGTCGAACAGCGGCGCATGCCGGCCAATCCGGCCGCCGGCATGCGCGGCCCGCGTGCCGGGCGCCCCCTGCCGCGCGATCTCGATGTCGATCAGACCCAGCGGGCGCTGACCCCAGCCGAGGGCATCGAGCCGAACCTGGCGGCACGCGACCAGGCGATGCTGGAGCTGCTGTACTCGTCCGGGCTGCGCCTGTCGGAACTGACCGGACTGGACCTGACGGACCTTGACCTGGATTCCGGGCTGGTGCGCGTGCTCGGCAAGGGCCGGCGCGAGCGCAGCGTCCCGGTGGGGCGTGTGGCGCGCGATGCGCTGCGCACCTGGCTGAAATGCCGGGGCGACTGGGCCACAGCGGACGAGCGCGCCGTGTTCGTCAGCCGACGAGGCCAGCGCCTCGGCAACCGCGCGGTACAGCGCCGGGTCGCCGAGGCCGGCCGTCGCGCCGGGCTGGATGTGCGCCTGCACCCGCACCGTCTGCGCCATGCCTTCGCCAGTCACCTGCTGGAGTCGAGTGGCGATCTGCGGGCGATCCAGGAACTTCTCGGCCACGCCAACCTTGAAACCACCCAGATCTATACCCATCTCGACTATCAGCACCTGGCACAGGTGTATGATGCCGCCCATCCGCGGGCCCGCCGGAGAGACTGATTCGGCGACGATCCCACCCACCAGGTGAACGATCCCGGGCCGCCGCAACCCAACACCGTGCCCCATGACACTCAGCCGTAACAGGAGAGATCCGTGGAACAGTTTCGCGGCACCACCATCGTATGCGTCCGCAAGGACGGCGCCGTCACCCTCGGGGGCGACGGCCAGGTTTCCCTTGGCAACACCGTGATGAAGGGCAACGCGCGCAAGGTGCGCCGCGTCTACCATGATCGCATCCTCGCCGGTTTTGCCGGCGGCACCGCCGATGCCTTCACCCTGTTCGAACGCTTCGAAGGGATGCTGGAGAAACACTCCGGCAACATTACCCGCGCCGCCGTCGAGCTGGCCAAGGACTGGCGTACCGACCGCGCCCTGCGCAAGCTGGAGGCATTGCTGGCAGTCTCCGACCGCGATAACTCCTTCGTGATCTCCGGCAATGGCGACGTGATCGAGCCCGAGCATGCACTGATCGCGATCGGGTCCGGCGGCCCCTACGCCCAGGCCTCCGCCCAGGCCCTGCTGCAGAACACCGATCTGCCAGCCCGCGACATCGTGGAGAAGTCCCTGAACATCGCTGCCGATATCTGCGTGTACACCAATCACAACATCACCCTGGAGAGCCTGGACGCGGAGTAACGCGACCCGGCGCCAAGCGATTCGACCAAGGCCCCTGCCATGACCGACATGACCCCCCGCGAGATCGTCCAGGAACTGGACCGCTACATCATCGGCCAGGACGACGCCAAGCGCTCCGTCGCCGTTGCCCTGCGCAACCGCTGGCGCCGCCGCCAGCTGCCGCCGGAGCTGCAACCGGAGGTCACACCCAAGAACATCCTGATGATCGGCCCGACCGGTGTGGGCAAGACCGAGATCGCCCGGCGTCTGGCGAAGCTGGCCCACGCCCCGTTCATCAAGATCGAGGCGACCAAGTTCACCGAAGTCGGTTATGTCGGGCGCGATGTCGAGTCGATCATCCGCGATCTGGCCGAGGCCGCGGTGAAGCAGCTGCGCGACGAGGCGATCAAGGAAAACCGCCTGAAGGCCGAGGACGCCGCCGAGGAGCGCATCCTCGACGCGCTGCTGCCAAGCCCACGCAATGCCGGCTTCACCGAGTCCGAGCCGGACCATGCCAACAGCGAGACCCGCCAGAAGCTGCGCAAGCGCCTGCGCGAGGGGGACATGGACGAACGCGAGATCGACATCGAGGTCTCGCAGAACCCGCAGGGCGTGGAGATCATGACGCCCCCGGGCATGGAAGAGATGGCCAGCCAGCTGCAGTCGATGTTCCAGAACCTCGGCGGGCAGAAGACCCGCTCGCGTCGACTGAAGATCGCCGAGGCCCGCAAGCTGCTGATCGAGGAAGAGGCCGCGCGCCTGGTCAATGAAGAGGAGCTGAAGCTGAAGGCGATCGAGCGCGTGGAACAAAGCGGCATCGTGTTCCTCGACGAGATCGACAAGGTCGCCAAGGGCAGCGAGAAGACCGGCGGTGGCGAGGTCTCCCGCGAGGGCGTGCAGCGCGACCTGCTGCCGCTGATCGAGGGCACCACCGTCTCCACCAAGCTGGGCATGGTGCGCACCGACCACATCCTGTTCATCGCCTCCGGCGCCTTCCACCTGTCCAAGCCGTCCGACCTGGTGCCGGAACTGCAGGGCCGGCTGCCCATCCGTGTGGAGCTGGACGCCTTGTCGGCCGATGCCTTCGTGCGCATCCTGACCGAGCCCACCGCCTCGCTGACCGAGCAGTACACCGCGCTGATGAAGACCGAGGGCGTGGAGCTGCGCTTCGAGGAAGAGGGCGTGCGCCGACTGGCCGAGATCGCCTTTGACGTGAACGCACGCACCGAGAATATCGGCGCCCGCCGTCTGCATACCGTGCTGGAGCGCCTGCTGCAGGACGTCGCCTACCGCGCCCCGGATGTCGAAGGCCCGGTGATCGTGGACCGCGCCTTCGTCGACGAACGCCTCGGCGACTTGGCGGAAGACGAGGACCTGTCCCGCTACATCCTCTGATGCGACCCGCCCAGCGGGTCGGCCGTGCGCGGGGAGGTACCGCGCGGGAGGTTACTCGGGTGCCCCCCGGCGATAGGGATCGGGCCAGCCCTCGGGCGGTGGGTTGAAGCGCTTGTAGGCCCAGTTGTACTGCTCGGGACAGCGCCGGACCAGGGTCTCCACGTAGAGGTTGATCGCCGCGGCCGCCCGGACAAAATCGCGATCGGCCACCTCCGGCCCGGCCACGACCTCGTGATAGCGATAGCCCCGCCCCCCGGGCAGACGCTCGGCAAACAGGAATACCACGTGATCCGCGCGCCCGCGCAGCAGGCGCGGGAGCAGGGTCATGGTCAGGGCCGGACGCCCGAAAAACGAGGCGTGCTGGCCCGAGGCGCCCTTGGGGCTCTGGTCCGGCAGGATGCCGATGATCTCGCCGCGGTCGCGGGCCTGTTGCAGGATGCGCAGGCCACTGCGATCGGCCGGGGCCAGCTCGGCCCCGGTGGAGGCGCGGGCCTCGCGCACCCAGCGGTCCACCTCCGGGGTCTTGAACGGGCTGTACAGCGTGGCCATCGGCCCGTGGCAAGCGGCATGCAGTCCGGCGAATTCCCACGAACCGAGATGCGGGGCGCACAGGAACAACGCCCGACCGGCGGAGCGCTCGCGCAGGCGCGCGTACTGCGGCGGCTGGACGGCCAGGGTCTCGAGGCACTCCGGAGGCGACTGCCACAGCCAGGGGGACTCGGTCAGGGCCCGGCCCATCGCCATCAGGGAGCGCCGCCCCACCCGCCGCCGCCACGCCGGGTCCTTTTCCGGAAAGCACAGCGCCAGATTGATGCGGGTGATGCGGGCCGCGCGGGTGGGCAGGTACCACACCAACGCCCCGACCGCGCCGCCCAGGGCGTGGTTCACGCGCAGCGGGAGGCGCGCCAGAAGGCGCAGGCCCACCCCGATCAGGCGATCACGCAGATGCCGACGTCGGGCCATGTTCGGACACTACGGATTCGGTGGTTGCGGACGCGCTCGGCAGTGGGTCGCGCGGAGGAATACCACCCTCGGTCATCAGGGGCTTGAGGGTGGTGCGCAGGTTGCGGAACAGTCGCGGGTGCTGCGCCTCCTCCTGCGCCAGCAGCTGTTTCATGTGCTCGCGCTGGGTGGGCATGGCGAAGCAGGCGGGGCAGTTGTCGAGGATCACCGGGAGCCCCGCGGCGGCGGCAAAGTCGCGCGTCTGGCGTTCACGCACGTAGACCAGCGGGCGAATAACCCGCAGGTCGCCGGCGTCGATCGCGTAGTGGGCCTTCATGGTGCGCAGCTGGCCACCGTGAAAGGCACTCATCATGAAGCTCTCCGCGAGATCATCGAGGTGCTGGCCCAGCGCCAGTACGTTGTAGCCGTGTTCGCGCGCGGTGCGATACATCAGGCCGCGCTTCATGCGCGAGCAGAAGGAGCAGAACGAGTCGTTGTCCATGTGCGCGTCGGCGAGTTCCGCGATCGGCTCGGACACGAAGTGATAGGGGATGCCGTAGCTGCCCAGGTAATCCATCAGCCGCTGCGGCTCGAAGCCCTCGATCTCGGGGTTGATGGTGACCGCCCCCACCTCGAAGCGTACCGGGGCCCGCCGAGCGAGGTTGTGCAGCAGCCACAGCAGGGTCAGCGAATCCTTGCCACCGGACAGGCCCACCAGGATGCGGTCGCCCTCGCGGACCATGTCGAAGTCGGCGATGGCGCGCCCGGCGAGGCGGCGAATCGAGGCGGGAACGGCGGGTGTGTCCATGGGCCCGCAACATAGGCCGGCGGTCGGCTGCACGCAAGCCCAACCCGCAATGGTGGCGCAGGATTTCGGTGCACACCGCGCCTCCCGTGCACCAGAGATGAACACCCGTCGCTCTCGCACAGGGCAGGGGTTGCGACCTGGGGGCACCGGGGCGGCGAATGGCGGGCGGCTCGCCGTGGCACCCCGCTTGCATGAAGACGGAGAAACCTACGCCCACCCGGGGGACCCGATGCACGACCGCAAGAGCCTCAGCCTGGCCGCCGAACTTCGGCGAAACCTGCGCGCCGAATTCCCCGCGGTAGCACGCCTGTCGGTCAGCGACCCGGATTTCATGGAGGCCATCCTTGATTACGCTGCGCGCTCGCAGTCGAGCATGGTCAAGGCGGCGGCGCTGACCCTGCGCAGTCAGCTGGAGGGAACGGGGTATCTGCGAACACCCGCACCCGCGAAGACGCAACCGGAAGACGGGGCGCAGGGAGAACACCGGCCTGCGCACAAGCGGCGTGTCTATCGCGGGCGGGTAATCGAGGACCCCGAGTAGGGCCGGATCGGCGGTTGCGGGAAGAGTCCGAAGGGTTTCGCCCACGCCGCGTTTTGGCGACACTCGGGGTTTTGCCCGGAGGCCTTCCATGGACGCGCTGTATCCCGAGATCGAGCCCCACGGTATGGGGCGCCTGCAGGTTGGCGACGGCCACGAGCTGTACTTCGAGGAATGCGGCAATCCGGAGGGGATACCCGTCGTGTTTCTGCATGGCGGGCCCGGCTCGGGTTGCGAAAGCTGGCACCGCCGCTTCTACGATCCGGAACGCTACCGCATCGTGTTGTTCGACCAGCGCGGCTGCGGACGCTCGACCCCGCACGCAAGCCTCGAGGCGAACACGACCTGGCACGCGGTCGCGGACATCGAGCGCCTGCGCGAGCACCTCGGGATCGGGCGCTGGGTGGTATTCGGCGGGTCCTGGGGCTCGACCCTCGGGCTGGCGTATGCCCAGAAACACCCGGAGCGGGTCCTGGGCCTGGTGCTACGCGGGATCTTCCTGTGCCGCCCGCAGGATATCCAATGGTTTTACCAGTCGGGCGCGGACCGGTTGTTTCCTGAGGCCTGGGCCGACTACGAAGCGCAGATCGCCGAGCCGGAGCGAGCCGACATGGTCCGTGCCTATTACCGACGGCTGACCGACGACGACCGCGTGGTGCGCGAGGCGGCGGCCCGCGCCTGGTCCAGCTGGGAGGGGCGCACCTCCTGCCTGATCCCCAACGACGACGTGATCGCGCACTTCGAGGAGCCGGATGTGGCCGTGAGCCTGGCCCGGCTGGAGTGCCACTACTTCGTTCACGAGACGTTCCTGAAACCCGACCAGCTGCTGCGCGATGCCGGCCGGCTGCAGGGGATTCCCGGCACCATTGTGCACGGCCGCTACGACGTGGTGTGTCCGGTGAATCAGGCGGTGGCCCTGCACCAGGCCTGGCCGCAGGCGCAACTGGAGATCGTACCGGACGCCGGACACTCGGCGGCGGAGCCGGGCATCGTGCGCCGACTGGTCGCAGCCACGGACCGACTGGCAGAGGAACTGTCCGGGCACATCGAACCCGGCACTGGAAGGGAGCAGGCGTGATCGCACTGATCCAGCGCGCAAGCGATGCACGGGTCAGCATCGACGGGGAGGACGTCGGGGCGATCGGGAGCGGCCTGGTGGCTCTGGTGGCCGTGGAGCCGAACGATACCGAGGCGAGCGCAGAACGGATGCTCGACCGGCTATTGGGCTACCGGGTATTCGCGGACTCGGCGGGCCGAATGAACCGGAGCCTGGACGAGACCGGTGGCGGGCTGCTGCTGGTGCCCCAGTTCACCCTGGCAGCCGATACACGCAAGGGGATGCGACCGAGCTTTTCCGGATCGGCGAGCCCCGAACACGGCGCAACGCTGTTCGATTGGCTGGTACGACGGGCAGGCCAACGCCATCAGCCCGTGGCCAGCGGGCGTTTCGGGGCGGACATGCAGGTCAGTCTGACCAACGACGGCCCGGTGACCTTCTGGCTGGAGGCCAGGGGCCAGTAAGGGACGATCTCCTGGACACCCACGATGAAGCTCAAGGACGGGTGAGCCGGTGAAGCACAAACGACACGGAGAGAGCCCATGGTGGCGCACGGGGCCTGACCCTCCATTTGGGACCGACCCACGGAAGTGGCCGGGGCCGGATGCACCGCTAAATGCCGATCATTTGATTGCCCGGCATTGCCACTGCCATGACGTGCACCTCAGTGGATGTCTGTCTGCCCCGTGTCCTCGGTGACGAACAAGCCGTTTCGCGCCCCAAACGAAAAGACCCGGCGCGAGGCCGGGTCCTGGCGGGCGATGATCCGGGAGTGGATCAGGCCGCGCGGCGCAGGAACGGACGCTGGCCGGACTGGACCGCGCGACGGATGAAGTCGGCGCGGCCGGCCTCGCGCTGGTTCAGGTTGTCGGCGCATTTCGACGGCTCGTAGGCTGCGGCGGAGAGCATGACTTCCAGCTCGCACAGGTCGACCTTCGGCTCTGTCAGCTCGTCCGGGTTCGTGTTCAGCTTGCGGCCGACTTCCCAGAACATGCGGGGGTTCCAAAGCTTGGTCTGGATTCGCGGGGACTGGAACAGGGTGACGCAGCGGTTGTTGAGCTCTTGCTGATCCATAAGGTGCTCCTGTGACAGGTTATTCAAGCGCACCGAAATCTAGCGAACCCGGGGCACGAATACAAGCGTTTCCTGATGGACTGAACGGTTTGGGCGCCGCTCACTATTCGACGGTCACCGATTTGGCGAGGTTGCGCGGCTGATCCACATCGGTGCCCTTCAGCACGGCCGTATGGTAAGCCAGCAACTGTAGCGGGACCGTGAAGAGAACCGGAGCCAGCCAGGGGCTGAGGGCCTCGTTCTGCGGGAGACCGACCCAAGTGTCCTCGGGTTCCAGCGCGCGCGCGGCGTTGGATTCGCCAATGACGATCAGCTGCCCGCCCCGGGCCCGTACTTCCTGCAGGTTGCTGGAAAGTTTCTCCAGCTGGGCATCGTCCGGGGCGACGGCCACGACCGGCATCTCGGTATCCACGAGTGCCAACGGACCGTGTTTCAGCTCGCCGGAAGGGTAGGCCTCGGCGTGGATATAGGAGATTTCCTTCAGCTTCAGCGCGCCTTCCAGGGCAATCGGGAAGTAGGCCCCACGCCCGAGAAATAGCGCATGCTGGCGCTCCATGAGATCCTCGGCGATCCGCGCAATAGGCGTGTCGAGCGCGAGGATACGGGCCACCTGATCGGGGAGACTGCGCAGGGCCGCGACCGCATCGGCCCGCGCGGCGGCGGGCATACGGGCGGCGCTGGCGGCCTGACCCAGCAGCAGGACCAGGATGGCCAGGGCGGCCAGTTGGGTGGTAAACGCCTTGGTGGATGCGACGCCGATCTCGGGTCCGGCATGGGTCATCAGGACCAGGTCGGCCGCCCGTGCCATCGTGCTCTCCGGCACGTTGCAGATCGCCAGCCGCGCCAGGAACGGCTCGTCCTGGGACTGACGCAGGACCGCCAGGGTATCGGCGGTCTCGCCGGACTGCGAGATCACCACCAGCAGGGTGCCCGGGGCGAGGACGTGGCGCCGGTAGCGATATTCACTGGCGACTTCGACTCGCGCCGGAAGACCCAGGTGCTCCTCGGTCCAATGGGCCGCGACCATGCCGGCGTGATAACTCGTTCCGCAGGCAACGATCTGCACGGCGGCGACATCGGCCAAGCGCTCGTCGCTGCCCGGCCCGAGGATGTTCTCGAGGATGCCGGCTTCGCCCAGGCGCCCCGACAGGGTTTCTTCCAGGGCATGGGGCTGCTCGTAGATCTCCTTGAGCATGAAATGGCGGTACTCGCCCCGGTCCGCAATGCTCGCCTGGCAACGACTCTCGCGGATACCGCGCTCGACCCGGTCTCCGCTGGCGTCGTGGATCTCGACTCCATCGCGCGTCAGCCGGGCAATGTCTCCATCTTCCAGGTCGACGAAACGCTGGGTGACCGGAAGCAGCGCCTGCACGTCGGAGGCGGCGAAGGTCTCGCCAATCCCCAGGCCCAGCAGGACCGGGCTCCCGGAGCGGGCAACAATCAATTCGTCGGGGAAGTCGGCAAACACCGCGGCGATCGCGTAGGCCCCTTGAAGCTCGGCGCAGGCGCTGCGCATCGCATCCAGCGGCGACGATCCCGCCGCAAGGGCCTGCTCGAGGCGATGGGCGATCACCTCGCTGTCGGTCGCTGATACGCAGGGCCAGCCCGCGGCGTCCAGCCGGGAACGCAGGTCGCCGTGATTCTCGATGATGCCGTTATGCACGATGGCCACGCGGCCGTCGCGCGAACGGTGGGGATGGGCGTTCTCTTCGGTGGGAGCGCCGTGCGTGGCCCAGCGCGTGTGAGCGATGCCCACCGGCCCCTCCAGCCCAGCGGCGTCAATCCGTTGCTCCAGGGCCGCAACCTTGCCGATGGCACGCAGGTCCGAAAGGGCACGGTCGTTGACCACGGCCACGCCAGCGGAGTCATACCCCCGGTATTCCAGGCGATGCAGACCCTCCACCAGGACGGGGACCAGGTTTCGTTCGCCAATGCCTGCAACCAGACCGCACATATCGATTACTGCTCCTTGTCGTTACCGCTCTTCTTCGGGCGCGGCCAGTCGCGAATCGTACGGGCTCGGGCGCGAGTCAGCGCGAGCGCGCCCGCCTCGACGTCGTCGGACAGGGTTGACCCTGCGCCCACGGTCGCGTCGTCCCCGATGCGTATCGGCGCCACCAGTGCCGTATTGGACCCGATAAAGGCGCGCTCGCCGATCTCGGTGCGATGCTTGTTGGCGCCATCATAGTTGCACGTAATGGTGCCCGCGCCCAGATTGGCGCCAGCGCCAATCTGGGCGTCGCCGACGTATGTCAGGTGGTTCGCCTTGGCCCCGGCACCCAGGGTGGCATTCTTGATCTCGACGAAGTTGCCGACGCGCGCCCCGGTCCCCAGTTCGGTCCCGGGCCGCAGGCGGGCGAACGGTCCAATCCGTGCATCGGCATGAACCCGCACCCCCTCGAGGACACTATGCGCCGCGATCTGCGTGCCGGAACCGATGTCGCAGTCCCGCAGCACGCAACCGGGGCCAATATAAACATCGTCCGAGAGCCTCACCGTGCCCTCGATCACGACGTTCACATCGATCTGGCAGTCGCGCCCGAAGGTGAGAACCCCGCGCACATCCAGGCGCGCGGGGTCGGCCAGGCCCAGACCTTCGCGCATCATCCCCGCACCCAGCGCCGCCTGGTACAGACGTTCCTGAACCGCCAGTTGCTCGCGGTCGTTCACCCCAAGGACCGCCGCGGAGTCGCCGCTTTCCACCACGCCGACGGCACATCCGTCGGCGCGGGCTGCCGCTACGACATCGGTAAGGTACCACTCGCGCGGTCCGGTCACCCGTGGCTCACAGGCGGCCAGCCATCGGCGCAGCTCACCCGCAGGGGCAGCCAGGACACCGGTATTGATCAGGTCCACGGCACGTTCACGTGCACTGGCCTCCTTGTCCTCGACGATCCGCTCAAGTTGCCCCGACGAATCGAGAATCAACCGCCCATAGCCGCTCGGGTCCACGACCCGGGCGGCCAGCACCGTGACACCGTCACCGTCGGCACAGGCCACCAGGTCGGCAATCGGAATGCGCGGCACATCGCCATAGGTCACCAGTACACGTGCGGCGTCCGGGATGGCTTCAAGGGCTCGAAACACCGCGTGGCCGGTCCCGCGGGGCTCCCCCTGGTCGATCCAGGTCAAGGCTTGCGAGGAGTCGGCGAACGCCGCCCGCACCCGCTCCTGCTCGTGACCGACCACCACATGGCAGGCAGCGGCGTCCAGCGCCGCTACTCGTTCCAGGACATGGGCCAGCAGCGGACGGCCGGCGAGGGCTTGCAGGACTTTCGGATGGCGCGAGCGCATGCGCGTGCCCTTGCCGGCTGCAAGTACCGCGATATGAAGGGGCTTGGATTCAGGCATGGGTACAATGATAAAGGGCCAACCGAGATGGTTGGCCCTTAGCGTAAGTCATCCGTCGCAGTTTGCCGGATTATTTCCGGCGCAGCTTCTGGATCATCTGCAGACGTGCCGCCGCCTCGACTAGCTCGGCCTGGGCCTTGGCGTAGTCGAAATCGGCCTTGGAGTTGGCCAGCGCCTCCTCCGCACGCTTTTTGGCCTCGATGGCCTCGGCCTCGTCAAGATCCTTCGCGCGCACCGCAGTGTCCGCCAGAACGGTCACGTGGTACGGCTGCACCTCGAGGATGCCGCCGGACACGAACACTGGCTGCGGCTCGGCGCCTTCCTTTTCCAGGATGCGCAGTTCACCCGGATTCAGCCGGGCGAGCATCTGCGTATGCCCGGCATACACGCCGACCTCGCCCCCTTCGGCGGGTGCGGCGATCATCAGGGCCGTACCGGAGTAGATCGACTCCTCCGCACTGACCACATCCACATGCATATTCATAGGCATAACGCCTTGCTCCTTAGCCGAGCTTCTCGGCCTTCTCGACAGCTTCTTCGATCGTGCCGACCATGTAGAAGGCCTGCTCCGGCAGGTGATCGTATTCGCCGTCCACGATGGCCTTGAACGCCCGGATGGTGTCCTTCAGGGAGACGTACTTGCCCGGGGCGCCGGTGAAGACTTCCGCAACGAAGAACGGCTGCGACAGGTAGCGCTGGATCTTTCGCGCCCGGGCCACGGCCAGCTTGTCATCTTCCGACAGTTCGTCCATGCCGAGGATCGCGATGATGTCCTTCAGCTCCTTGTAGCGCTGCAGGGTGCCCTGCACGGCCCGCGCGGTGTCGTAGTGTTCCTGCCCGATGATCTGCGGATCCAGCTGACGCGAGGTCGAGTCCAGCGGGTCCACGGCCGGGTAGATGCCCAGCTCGGCGATCTGGCGGGACAGGACGACCGTGGCATCCAGGTGCGCGAAGGTGGTGGCGGGGGACGGGTCGGTCAAGTCATCCGCCGGCACGTAGACGGCCTGGATGGAGGTGATCGAGCCTTTCTTGGTCGAGGTGATGCGCTCCTGCAGCACACCCATCTCTTCCGCCAGGGTCGGCTGGTAGCCCACCGCGGAGGGCATACGACCCAGCAGCGCCGAGACCTCGGTACCGGCCAGGGTGTAACGGTAGATGTTGTCAATGAACATCAGCACGTCACGGCCTTCGTCACGGAAGAACTCGGCCATGGTCAAACCGGTCAGCGCTACGCGCAGACGGTTACCCGGCGGCTCGTTCATCTGGCCATAGACCAGGGCCACCTTGTCGAGGACGTTGGAGTCCTTCATCTCGTG
This sequence comes from Thioalkalivibrio sp. ALM2T, assembly GCF_000381505.1. Classification (NCBI taxonomy): domain Bacteria; kingdom Pseudomonadati; phylum Pseudomonadota; class Gammaproteobacteria; order Chromatiales; family Ectothiorhodospiraceae; genus Thioalkalivibrio; species Thioalkalivibrio sp. ALM2T. The sequence continues at coordinate 85,636 of NZ_KB906564.1, read as the reverse complement.
GTAGAAGTCGTTCCCTTCACGAGTACGTTCGCCCACGCCGGCAAACACCGAGTAGCCGGAGTGCTCGATCGCGATGTTGCGGATCAGCTCCATCATGTTCACGGTCTTGCCCACGCCGGCCCCACCAAACAGGCCGACCTTGCCGCCCTTCGCGAAGGGGCACAGCAGGTCGATGACCTTGATGCCGGTTTCCAGCAGCTCGGTCGAGCCCGCCTGCTCGTCAAAGGTCGGGGCGGCGCGGTGGATCGACCAGGTTTCCTGGGCCTCCACATCACCGGCGTTGTCCACCGGACGACCGAGGACATCCATCACCCGACCCAGGGTCCCCTTGCCGACCGGCACGGAGATCGGCTTGCCCGTGGCGGTAACCGCGGTCTGACGCTTCACGCCCTCGGTCGTACCCATGGCAATGGTACGTACCACGCCGTCGCCCAGCTGCTGCTGGACTTCCAGGGTCAGACCGTTTTCCAGGGTCAGCGCGTCGTAGATCTTGGGCACTTCGCCGTGGGGGAATTCCACGTCCACGACGGCGCCGATGATTTCGACAATCTTTCCAGAACTCATTTGTTCATCCTCGTAAGTCGTAATTCGTGCCGAGTCGACCGATTCGTGCCGGTGGGCGCTAGACCGCAGCCGCGCCGCCGACGATCTCGGAGATCTCCTGGGTGATCGCAGCCTGGCGCGCCTTGTTGTAGACGAGCTGCAGGTCCTTGATCATCGTGCCGGCGTTGTCGGAGGCCGACTTCATCGCGACCATGCGTGCGGCCATCTCGCAGGCCACGTTCTCGACCACCGCCTGATAGATCAGGGACTCGACATAGCGCTCGAGCAGCGTATCCATCACCGGATGCGTGTCGGGCTCGTAGATGTAATCCCAGTGGTGCTTGAGCGATTCGTCTCTGCTCGGCGCCGTCGGCAGCAACTGCGTGGCCTGGGCCTGCTGCGTCATGGTGTTGACGAACTTGTTCTCGAGCAGCACGACGCGATCGACCTTGCCGTCGCGGAAGTTGTCCAGCACTACCTTGATCGAACCGATCAGGTCGTTGAGGTGCGGACGGTCCCCGAGATCCTTGGACTCGGCCACGATGTTGCCGCCCAAACGCTTGAAGAACTGCAGCGCCTTGCTCCCGATCACGCACAGATCGACCTCGACGCCCTCGTCGCGGTAGCGACGCATCTCGATCACGGCCTTCTTGAACAGGTTGGTGTTCAACCCGCCGCAAAGACCACGGTCAGTCGACACGATGATCAGCGCGACGCGCTTGACCTCGCGTTCCACCATGAACGGATGCTTGTACTCCGCATTCGCCATCGCGACGTGACCGATCACGTCGTGAATCTTCTGTGCGTAAGGCCGGGACTCCTGCATGCGGTCCTGGGCCTTGCGCATCTTGGACGCGGCGACCATTTCCATCGCCTTGGTGATCTTCTGAGTATTCTTGATACTCTTGATCTGCGTCCGGATCTCCTTAGTGCCCGCCATTGCGTGCTCCCGTTACCAGCTGTGCTTGGCCTTGAACTCTTCCAGGGCGCTTTTCAGCTTTTCCTGGATGGAGTCGTTGTAGTCGCCAGTGCTGTTGATTTCGTCCAGGAGCTCCTTCTGGGAGGAACGCGCGTAGGCGATCAGTTCCTTCTCGAAGCTCACGATCTTGTCGGCCTCGACGTCGTCGAGGAAGCCTTCGTTCGCGGCGTACAGCGAAAAGGCCATCTCGCCGATGGACATCGGCTGGTACTGACCCTGCTTCATCAGCTCGGTCACGCGCTTGCCGCGATCCAGCTGCTTGCGGGTCAGTTCGTCCAGATCGGAGGCAAACTGCGAGAACGCCGCCAGCTCACGATACTGCGCCAGTGCCAGGCGCACGCCACCACCCAGCTTCTTGATGATCTTGGTCTGGGCGGCACCACCGACTCGGGACACCGACAGACCGGCGTTGATCGCCGGGCGAATACCGGAGTTGAACAGGTCGGTCTCGAGAAAGATCTGACCGTCGGTGATCGAGATCACGTTGGTCGGAACGAACGCGGAGACGTCACCCGCCTGGGTCTCGATGATCGGCAACGCGGTCAGAGAACCGGTCTTGCCCTTCACTTCACCATTGGTCTTCTCTTCGACGTACTCGGCGTTCACACGCGAGGCACGCTCCAGCAGACGCGAATGGAGGTAGAACACATCACCCGGGTAGGCTTCACGACCCGGCGGACGACGCAGGAGCAGGGAGACCTGACGGTAGGCCCAGGCCTGTTTGGTGAGGTCATCATAGACGATCAGCGCGTCTTCGCCGCGATCGCGGAAGTATTCGCCCATCGCGCAGCCGGCGTACGGGGCGATGAACTGCATCGCCGCCGACTCCGACGCATTGGCCGCCACGATGATGGTGTTCTGCATCGCGCCGGCTTCTTCCAGCTTGGCCACCACGGAGGCGACCGAGGAGGCCTTCTGGCCAACCGCAACGTAGACGCACTTAACGCCGGAGTCCTTCTGGTTAATGATCGCATCGATCGCGACGGCGGTCTTGCCCGTCTGGCGGTCGCCGATGATCAGCTCGCGCTGGCCGCGGCCAACCGGGACCATCGCGTCGATCGCCTTGATGCCGGACTGCAGCGGCTGGTCGACCGACTTGCGCTCGATGACACCGGGCGCGATCTTTTCGATCGGGCTGGTGATATCGCTTTCGATCGGGCCCTTGCCGTCGATCGGACGACCCAGGGAATCGACTACCCGGCCCAGCAGCGCTTCGCCAACCGGCACTTCGAGGATGCGGCCGGTGCACTTGACCGTCTGGCCCTCGGAGATGTGCTTGTAGTCGCCCAGGATGACGACACCTACAGAGTCGCGTTCAAGGTTGAGCGCCATACCGAAGGTGTCGCCCGGGAATTCGAGCATCTCGCCCTGCATGACGTCACCGAGACCGTGGACGCGGGCGATACCGTCGGTCACGCTGACCACGGTGCCCTCGTTGGAGGCCTCGGACGAGGCATCGAATTTCTCGATGCGCTGTTTGATCAGATCACTGATCTCGGAGGGATTCAGTTGCATGTTAAATATCCTCTTAGCGACTCAAATTGGCAGCCAGGCGGTTCAGCTGGCCTCGCACGGAGCCGTCGATTACCAGGTCGCCGGCGCGGATGATGGCCCCTCCAAGAAGGGCGCTGTCGACCGAATGCTCGAGATCGACTTCGCAGCCCAGGCCCTTGGCCAGGGCCTCGTGGATCTCTTTCTCCTGCGCCTGGGTGAGCTTGCGAAAGGCGGTCACGTCGGCATGGACGCGGTGCTCGGCCGCGGCCTTCAGTTCGGCAAAGGCATCGCTCACGGCAGGGAGGGCGGGCAGCCGGCCGTTTTCGGCCAGCAGGCGAACCAGGTTCCCCGCCTCGGGCCCCACCTTGTCACCGGCCACGTCGAGCACGAGCTGTGCCCGGTCCGGCCGCGGGACCCGCGGGTTGGAGAGGAGACTGTGCATCTGCGAATCGCGGGCGATCGCCGCCAGCAATTCGAGCTGCTCGGCCCAGCCGGCGAGATCCTTGGCCTCGCGGGCCCGCTCGAAAGCTGCGCGAGCGTAGGGTCGGGCGACCGAAATCAGGTCTGACATAACGTCTCCTTACAGCTTGGCCGAGAGCTTCTTGAGCAGATCGCCGTGCGCCTTGGCGTCGATTTCCTTGGCCAGGATCTGCTCGGCACCGGCAACCGCCAGCTCGGAGACCTGCTTGCGCAGCTCTTCCTTCGCGCGGTTGATCTCCTGCTCGATCTCGGCGTGCGCCGCCTGCTTGATGCGTTCGCCTTCTTCGTGGGCCGTGGATTTGCTTTCCTCAACCACGTCGTTGGCGCGCTTCTGCGCAGAGGCCACGATCTCGTTGGCCTGCTGCTTGGCCTCCTTGAGGACCTCGGTCGCACGCTCCTGGGCGAGCTCCTGCTCTTTCTCGCCACGTTCCGCGGCTGCCAGGCCGTCGGCAATTTTCTTGCGACGTTCTTCCAGGGCGGCGGACATGGGCGGCCAGACGTAGCGCATCGTGAACCACACGAAGACGCTGAACGCGAGCAGCTGGCCAATGATGGTCAGATTGATATTCATCCTGCTACCTCAGGTTGGACGAGTGGAGGGGACCTCGGGACTCGCTCAGCCTTATTAACCCAGGGCGAACAGGACGTACAGGCCGATACCCACGCCGATCATCGGCACGGCGTCGGTCAGACCCATCACGATGAAGAACTGGGTGCGCAGCATCGGGATCAGTTCCGGCTGACGCGCGGCGCCTTCCAGGAAGCGACCACCCAGGGTACCCACGCCGATGGCGGCGCCGACAGCGGCCAGACCCAGAAGCAGCGAGCCAGCCAGGACGATCAGAGCGTTAGCCATTTCCATTTTTGTATCTCCAGTCGAGTGTTGAAACAGTCAGTTGAGTAGGGAAGTCGAAATCAGTGGTCTTCGCTGTACGCCATGTCGAGATAGACGACGGTCAGCACCATGAAGATGAAGGCCTGCAGCGGAACCACCAGGATGTGGAAGATTGCCCAGCCCACGTGCAGCACACCCCCGGCCAGACCCATGATCAGCCCCGCAGAGTACATAACACCGATCAGGATGAAGATCATCTCCGCGGCGTACAGGTTGCCGAACAGTCGCAAGGCGAGCGAGGCCGGCTTGGCCAGCAGGTTGATGAACTCCAGGACGAAGTTGATCACCCAGAAGAACGGCTTGATGTACACGATGTTGGTCTGGAACGGGATGCCCGTCAGTTCCTTGATGAAACCGACCGGGCCCTTGATCTTGAGCGAGTAGTAGATGATCAGGATGAACACGCCGAGCGCCAGGCCCGCGGTCACGTTGATATCCGTAGTCGGCACGATCTTGAAGTACGGGATACCCAGCAGATAGGCGATGTGCGGGATCAGGTCGACCGGCACGAGGTCCATCAGGTTGAGCAGGAAGATCCAGACGAAGATGGTCAGCGCGAGCGGCGCGACCATGTCGTTCTTGTGCTTGAACGAACCGCGGACGTTGTCGTTGACAAAGTCCATGAGCATCTCGACGAAGTTCTGCCAGCCGCCCGGGACGCCGGCGGTGACCTTCTTGGCCGCGGCGCGGAACGTGAGGACAAACAGCAGCCCGAGTGCGATCGACCACAGCATGGAGTCGACGTGGATCGCCCAGAAGCCCATTTCGGCGGCTTCGGTGCTGGTGGTGGCGAAGCTCATCCCCTTCTCGGGGTGGAGTCCGAAGGTAAGATTCGTCAGATGGTGAGCAATGTGCTCTTCCATCGTGGGCAGTCCGCTTTCTGAAGCCATGCAGTTATCTCGTCATTGCTTGATCAGAAACCCGGTGCAGCCACCACAAGGGGGCCAGATGCACCAGGAGGAAGATGCCGAACAACGCCAGTAAATCCGGCTCGTCCAGGTAAGCGAACGCCACCCCGAATGCCACCGCGATGATTGCCAGTCGTCCCATCTGGGCGCCCATCATGCGGGCGGTCAGCGAGCCCACCTGATCGGAACGGTAGGCCCGAAACACAACGACCGCGGCCACGGCATTGCCGAGCGTCGCGGTGATGCCGCCCACCGCAGCCGAGATCGCCACGATCGGGGGGAACAGGGCCAGAAGCAGGCCCGACAGTATCAGCGTTAAGGCGAGCTGCAGACCTAGCGATTGTAAGGCGTGTCTGAAGCGTCGCGGTGTCATTCAGCGGATGGGCACACCCACCCCTCTCCCAAAAAGTGCGCGTAGTATAAGAGCGCCCTTGTACTGCGTCAAACGGCGTTTCGGGCCATCGGGCAGGCCGCTCAGAGAGTTACTGGATGTGGGCGAGGATGCCATCGAGCTCGTCGAGGCTGTTGTATTCGATGACCAGACGGCCTTTGCCCTGGCGGTTGTAGCGAACCTGGACCGCGGCGCCCAGCTGGTCGGAGAGACGGCTCTCCAGTTGCCGCACCTCAGGCGAGGGTCCGGCATCCTTCTTGGGCTCCGGGGTCGCGGCGAGGATCTTCTTGACCAGCTGCTCGGTCGCGCGCACCGAGAGCCCGCGCTTGACCACGGTCGCGGCCACGCCGGGCTGGTCGTCCAGTGGCACCGCCAGCAGACAGCGGGCGTGGCCCATCTCCAGGCGCCCCTCATTGACGTGGTCCTTCACCGTGTCGTGGAGTTCCAGCAGGCGCAGCAGGTTGGTGACCGCAGTGCGCGAGCGACCGACCGCGTCGGCCGCGGCCTGGTGCGTCATCTCGAATTCGCCAATCAGGCGGCGGATGGCCTGCGCCTCTTCCAGCGGGTTCAGATCCTCGCGCTGGATGTTCTCGATCAGTGCCATCGCCGCGGCGGCCTGATCGGGGATATCGCGGACCACCGCCGGAACGGTCTCCAGGCCGGCGATCTGGGCGGCACGCCAACGGCGCTCGCCGGCGATCAGTTCATAGCCCTCGTCCAGGCGCCGCACGACGACCGGCTGCACGATGCCCTGGGCTCGGATCGAGTCCGCCAGCTCGGCCAGCGCCGCCTCCGCCATGTGGACCCGGGGCTGATACTTGCCACGCCGGATCTGCTCGATCGGGAGCTGCTCCAAACTGTCGCTGTCATCACCACCGGCCTGGGCGCCGGAGAGCAGGGCATCCAGGCCTCGGCCCAGTCCTCGTTTCGCCATGGTTGATCGTTCCTGCAGGCAGTCGGTAAGGGGGGAACAGGCGGCGTTCAGCGCCGCAACATCTCGCCGGCCAGGGCCAGGTACGCCACGGCCCCGCGCGAAGAGGCATCATACAACAAGGCCGGCTGGCCAAAACTGGGGGCCTCGGCCAGGCGGATGTTGCGCGGGATCACGGTTCGGAACACGCGATCGCCGAAGTGGCCGGTGAGCTGTGCGGAGACATCCCCGGAAAGACGATTGCGTGGATCGAACATCGTACGCAGCAAGCCCGAGATACGCAGCTTGGGGTTGGGCCCGCGCTGGATGCTCTCGATGGTGCGCATCAGGGCGGTCAAACCCTCCAGTGCGTAGTACTCGCACTGCATCGGGATCACCACACCATCGGCCGCGACCAGGCCGTTGACGGTCAAAAGGTTCAGCGACGGCGGACAGTCGACCAGGATGTGATCGTAGTTTGCCCAGGCCGGTGCCAGCGCCTCCTGCAACCGGTATTCACGGCGCTCGGCCTCCATCAGCCGCACCTCGGCCACGGTCAGGTCGCCGTTGGCAGGGACCAGGTCATAGCCGGCTTCCACTCGGTGGGCGGCCTCGGCCACCGTGGCCTGCCCAAGCAGGACCTCGCAGGAGGTTGGATCATCGGCGTGCTTGTCGACGCCCGAACCGGTGGTCGCGTTGCCCTGCGGGTCCATGTCCACCACCAGCACGCGCTTGCCCAACCGGGCGAGCGAGGCGGCAAGATTCACGCAAGTAGTCGTCTTGCCCACTCCGCCCTTCTGATTGGTAATGGCCAGCGTATCGGTCACGGGTCGGCTCTCTCGATAATGGCGATGTGCCGCTCGGCGGCCTCGCCGGGAATGGTAACCGGGTCCACGCTTCGGTACGACCACGGGGCCGGGAGCGCTTCGGCGACGACCGAGCGCTGACCCAGCATGGCCAGCACACGGCCTCCCTCGGCCACCTGTGGCGCGACCCGCGAGACCATGTCGGCCGGGGCCTTGAACGCCCGTGCCAGCACCGTGGTGTAGGGCGCGGAGGGCTGAAAGTCCTCGATCCGCACATGCACGGCCTCGACCCCGGACAGCCGAGCGAGCCCGATCACGTTCCGCAGGAAGCGGATGCGCTTGGCCGCGCTGTCGAGGAGGCAAAATTCGCGATCGCGCTCGGTGGCCGCGAGCACGAAACCAGGCAGCCCGGCGCCGGTCCCGACATCCAGCACCCGGTCCCCGTGAAGATACGGGCGCAACGTCAGGCTGTCGAGGATGTGCCGGCGAATCCACTGCGCGGGGTCACGCACCGCGGTCAGGTTGTGCACGCGGTTCCAGCGCCCGAGCTGTTCCAGATAAATCGCCAGGGCCTCGATGGCCGGCGGATCCAGCGCCCAGTCCCCGCCCACGGCGGCCAGGGCCGCGCGCCAGTCGTTACTCGCCACTGGCGCGCTGCTCTAAGGAAACACTGATCAATGTACACACTCGCGTTGGCACCCCAGGTTTGCCGAGACAAGGCGCGTCGTGCAGCGGGTAGTGGTTCTACCCGCAAGCGGCGCAACGCGGGATCGGGGAACCTGGGGTGCCAACCCCACAATCCATTGAAAGACGGGGCTCGGCCGCTTTTGCATGCGCACGGCGTTGCGGCTCCCTTGTGCAGAATGACTGCACGGCAGTCGCCGCGCCTTGTGCGCATGCAAAAACGACTCGAGCGCGAGCGTGTACATTGATCAGTGTTTCCTTAAGTGCACGGCCAACGCCGACAGCGCGGCCGGGGTCACGCCCGGGATGCGCTGCGCCTGGGCCAGGGTATGGGGGCGGAATTCCGCCAGCTTCTGGCGGATCTCGTTCGACAGCCCGTGGACCCGGGCGTAGTCAAGGCTGTCCGGGAGGGCGGTCTGCTCGGCCTTCGCCTGGCGGTCGATCTCGGCCTGCTGGCGCTCGATGTAGCCGGCATACTTGGCCTGGATCTCCGCCTGCTCGCGCACGTCGGGCGCGCAGCCTGCTTCCAGGTCGGGCAGCGCATGCATCAAGCCATCGTAATCGGCCTCGGGGCGGCGCAGCAGGTCGAGCAGCGTGGCATCCGGATCCGGTGCCTTGCCCAGCAAGTCGATCAGGGCCGGGTGGTTTCGCTGGTCGCGGTCCGGGCGGGTTTGTCCGAGTCGGGTCATCTCGGTCTCGATGGCCGCGGCACGGATCTCGAAGCGCGCCCAGCGGGCGTCGTCCACCAGGCCGTATTCGCGCCCGACCGAGGTCAGGCGCAGATCGGCGTTGTCCTCACGCAGCAACAGCCGGTATTCGGCGCGCGAGGTGAACATGCGGTAGGGCTCCTGGGTGCCGCGGGTCACCAGGTCGTCGATCAGCACACCGATGTAGGCCTCGGAGCGCTGGGGGATCCACGGCGCGGCGTCCTGCACCAGCCGCGCGGCATTGAGCCCCGCGACCAGGCCCTGGGCGGCGGCCTCCTCGTAGCCGGTGGTGCCGTTGATCTGGCCGGCGAAAAACAGGTTGCCGATGTCGCGCGTGGCCAGCGTCGGGCGCAGGCCGCGGGGATCGAAGTAGTCGTATTCGATGGCGTAGCCGGGACGGGTGATGCGCGCGTTCTCGAACCCGGCAATGCTCTGCACCAGGGGGACCTGGATCGCATATGGCAGCGAGGTGGAGATCCCGTTGGGATACAGCTCATGGGTGGTGAGGCCTTCCGGCTCGACAAAGACCTGGTGACTGGTCTTGTCGGCAAAGCGCACCACCTTGTCCTCGATCGATGGGCAGTAGCGCGGGCCGGTGCTGTCGATCTGGCCGCTGTACATCGGGGCCTGATCGAGGTTCGCGCGGATCAGGTCGTGGGTCTTCTCGCTGGTGCGCGCGATATGGCAGGGGCGCTGCGCCGGGTGGTCGTCGGTCGAGCCGATGAAGGAAAAGACCGGGCGCGGATCGTCGCCCGGCTGCGGTTCGAGCCGGGAGAAATCCACGCTGCGACCGTCAATGCGCGGCGGCGTGCCGGTCTTGAGCCGCCCGACGGCAAAGGCCATCTCGCGCAGGCGCGCCGCCAGGCGGGTGCTCGGCGGATCACCCGCGCGCCCGCCGGGCTGCTGGGTGAGCCCGGTGTGCATCTGGCCATTAAGAAAGGTACCCACGGTCAGCACCACGGCGCGGGCGTTGAACGCGATGCCGGCCTCGGTGACCACGCCGGTCACGCGCTCGCCGTCCTGGGTGATGTCAGCCACTGGCTGCTGAAAGATCTGCAGGTTCGGCTCGGCCTCGACGAACTGGCGGATGGCCTGGCGGTAGAGCTGCCGGTCCGACTGGGCGCGAGTCGCGCGCACGGCCGGGCCCTTGCGTCGATTGAGGATGCGGAAATGGATGCCGGCGGCGTCCGCTGCGCGGCCCATGACGCCCCCCAGGGCATCGATCTCCTTGACCAGGTGGCCCTTGCCGATCCCGCCGATGGCCGGGTTGCAGCTCATCTGGCCGATGGTCTCGATGTTGTGGGTCAACAGCAGTGTGCGCGCACCGCCGCGCGCCGCGGCCAAGGCAGCCTCGGTGCCGGCGTGCCCGCCGCCAATCACGATGACATCAAAGGAGTTCGCCATGGTCCTGCTATCCCGGCCGACGGTCCGGCCTGTGAGTGCAATTCGCGCCGCTTATGGTCCGGACACGAAAATCGGAATTCTAGCAGGGAGTTACGCGAGCGCGAAGCGGCCCCCGGGCCAAATGGTTTTGCGGGCACGCCGCGCCCCGTCATTGCGAGGCCCCGCAGGGCCGCGGCAAGCGTCCGCCACGACCATCGGATTTCGCGGCGTGACGTTATGCCTGGTTCCGGAGATTGCTTCGCTTTGCTCGCAATGTCGGGGAGTGGGGACGCGCGCCTACTTGCCGATGCAGAAGCCGGCGAAGATTTCGCCCAGCAGGGCCTCGTGGTCCTGGCGACCAAGGAGCGCGTCCAGGGCGCGTTCGGCCAGACGCAACTCCTCGGCGATCAGGTCCGGGGGCGCGGCGGCGTCGATCGCGGCGAGATGCGTGGCCGTCGTACGCAGGCCGTCCAGATGGCGCGCGCGCACGCTGAAGCGTTGCTGGCCACCCTCGCTCACGCCCAGGCGCTCGACGATCGCCTGTTTGAGCGCGTCGACCCCTGTCCCGGTCCGTGCAGAGATCCTGAGCCCGTGGTCCGCGCGGGCGGAGTCGGCGACGCAGTCCATCTTGTTCCAGACGGTCAGTCGCGGGATTTCCGCCGGGGCCGCCAAGTCGGGGGCCGCATCCGGACGCGTGAGATCGCGCAGCTCCAGGATCAAGTCAGCCCCGGTGGCCGCCTCCTGCGCCCGCTCCATGCCGATCTTCTCCACCGGATCCTCACTCGCGTGCAGCCCGGCGGTGTCGATCAGTTCGACCGGTATCCCGTGGATCGCAATCGGCGAACGCAGGACGTCGCGAGTGGTCCCGGGGCGGTCGGTGACAATCGCGACCTCGCTCTCGGCCAAACGGTTCATCAAGCTGGACTTGCCGACATTCGGGGCACCGACCAGGGCCAGGCGCAAGCCCTGGGCAAAGTAACGCGCCGGACGCAGCCGTTCGAGGAGTTCGCGGATGGTCGTGTGGAGGGTGGCTGCACGGCGTGCGATATCGGCGGCAGCCTCCGACTCGAGATCGGTCTCGCCGAAATCGATCTCCGCCTCGATGATCACACGCAGGTCGCGGATCGCACGTGAGACCGGTTCGAGTTCGGTCGCCAGGGCTCCGTCCAGGCTGGATCGCGCAAGCCTCGCGGCCTGCTCGGTCTGGGCATGGATCAGGTCGGCCACCGCCTCCGCCTGCGCCAGGTCGAGTCGGCCGTTGAGGAAGGCCTGCTCGGTGAACTCCCCCGGTCGGGCACGACGCGCGCCGAGATCCACCGCAGCGGCGACGATCGCCTCGAGCAAGACCGGGCTGCCGTGGCCCTGCAGCTCGATCACGTCCTCGCCGGTGTAGGAGTGCGGACCCGGGAAGGACAGGATCAGACCGTCATCCAGCGACTCGCCAGTCGCCGGATCAATGAAGCTGCCGTAGTGGGCGTGGCGTGGAAGCAGCTGCGCGCGTCGGGTCAGGCGCCGCGCGATGGGCAGGGCCTGCGGACCCGACAGGCGGACCACACCGATACCGCCAACCCCCGCCGGGGTGGCGACCGCGACGATGGTGTCCGTCACGGTCACGGAGCGTCAGCTCTTCTGCTTGTCCGGGTCCTCGCCGCTCTCGATCTTGCGCGTGATGTACCACTGCTGGGCGATGGAGAACAGGTTGTTGGTGAACCAGTACAGCACCAGACCCGCCGGGAAGAAGGCGAAGAACACGGTGAACACGAAGGGCAGCGCCATAAAGATCTTCTGCTGCACCGGGTCCATCGGCGGCGGGTTCAGCTTGTACTGCACGAACATCGACACGCCCATCAGGATCGGCAGGATGAAGTACGGATCGCGCGAGGACAGATCCTGCACCCACAGCCACCAGGGCGCCTGGCGCAGTTCGACACTCTCCAGAAGCACCCAGTACAGGGCGATGAACACCGGGATTTGCACCAGGATCGGGAGACAGCCACCCAGCGGGTTGATCTTCTCCTTCTTGTACAGGTCCATCAGCGCCTGGTTCATGCGCTGCTTGTCGTCCTTGTAGCGTTCCTTCAGAGCCTGCAGCTTGGGCGCGACCTTGCGCATGCGCGCCATGGAACGGTAGCTGGTCGCGGACAGCTTGAAGAAGGCCAGCTTGATCAGGATGGTCAGGATGACGATCGACCAACCCCAGTTGCCCACGAAGGCGTGGATCTTGTCCAGCAGCCAGAACAACGGCTTGGACAGGAACGTGAAGATGCCGTAGTCGGCCGTAAGCTCCAGCCCCTGGGCGATCTCGGAGAGCTCTGACTGGAGCTTGGGGCCGACCCACAAGCGGGTGGAGAACTCACCGCTGTTCCCGGCTGCGATCTGGCGCGATTCGGAGTGCAGACCAATCAGATACTCGTCACCCAGATCGCTGGGCACGGCACGGGCGTACAGCGCATTGACCTCGTCCTCACCCGGGACCCAGGTGGAGACGAAGTAGTGCTGAATCATCGCGATCCAGCCGCCCTGGATGCGTGCCTGGATGGGGTCATCGCGGAACGACTCGAAGCTTTCGCGCTGGTAGCTGCCATCGAAATAGGCCGCTCCGGTAAAGGTGTACAGCCACCAGGACTCCCGATCCGGGGTCGGCCCGTGGCGGAGCTGTCGGTACTGGCGACCGCTCCAGGTGGAATCTGACCGGTTGTGGACCTCGTAGTCCAGCTCGATCAGATGCGAGCCACGGGTGAAGGTGTAGGTCTTGGTGACCTCGATCTCGCCATCGTCGGAGACCCAACGCAGCGGGACCTCGAGTTGTTCCTGCCCGTCGGCGAGCTCGAAGCGATCCTGGTCGACCTGGAAATTGGCGTGGTGCGACGGGGCGCGCCCCTCCATCGACTGGTCGTTCACCCGATCGTGGGTCAGACCACTCTGGGCGACATAGCCGCGCACGCGATGGTCGAACAGGCGGACCGGCACCAGCGGATCGTCCTGCAGGTCGCGTGGATACTGCAGCAGGTCGGCGCGCAGCAGCGTGCCCCCGCGGGTGTCAATCAGGATCTCGTGGGTATCGGTACGCACGGTGATCTGCTGACGGTCCGGCTCCTGCAGGGTGCTCACCTGCGGGGCATCTGCCGCCCGCGTGTCCGGTTCCGATTCGAATTGCGGCGCATCCGGCACGTCCTCCGGACGGGCATCGGGGTCCTCCGCGGCGCGCTCGGCGGCAGTGTCCGGCTGGGATGTGCTGCCGTAATCCTGGTTCCAGGCCTGCCACATCAGGAACAGGACAAAGGCCAGGGTCAGCCACAAAAGGGGGCGAAGGTTATCCATGAGCGCGACTACTTTGAGGGTCGAGTGCTGGGAGTATCGGAACGCGGGTGCGGGACCGGGTCATAGCCACCGGGCGACCAGGGATGGCAGCGCAGGATGCGGCGCAGACCGAGCCAAAAGCCCCGCAGGACCCCATGAGTCTCGACCGCCTCGACGGTATAGGCCGAGCACGTCGGGTAATGACGACAGTGAGGGGCCATGAACGGCGAAATGCCGTACTGGTAGGCCCGGACGGGCAACAGGGCGATCTTGCGTGGCAGAGTCATTGCAGACGTTCCAGCAGGCTGTCGATCTCGGCGCGCAGGGCGCGGCGGTCCATGGTCGCCGCTCCACCTCGGGCCAGCACAATCATGTCGACTGTCGGCAGGTGGGCCCGCCGCCGGCGGAAGGCCTCGCGCACGATGCGCTTGATCCGGTTGCGGTCCGATGCCTGGCGGACATGCCGCTTGCCAATTGCAAGGCCCAGGCGTGCCTCGCCGGATTCCGAATGGCGATAGAGCAGGGTCAGATCGCGACCGCGCTGGCGCCGGGCGTCCTTGAAGACACGCTGATAATCCGCTCCGGTCAACAGACGGGCGCGGCGCGGAAAGGTCTCGCTAGCTGGCGCCGCGGTCACGGGAGCCGGCGCGCCGCCCGGACTACGGGCAGAGGCGCTTGCGGCCCTTGGCGCGACGGGCGTTCAGGACCTTGCGACCACCACGGGTGGCCATGCGGGCCCGGAAGCCGTGCGTGCGGGCGCGAACGAGCCGGCTGGGTTGAAAAGTGCGCTTCATGAGAGTTCCCGTGACGCTTGGTTAAAGGGCGGTGAAAACTAGCGCCATCCGGACGCAAAGTCAATCTCGAGGGTCGGCAAGTCGCTGGCACCGGGTACCCCCATCGGCGTAGACTCGGTGGCTTCCAATTCCCCGTCGCCCCGGAGACGAACGCGTGTCAGCCAATGCCCTGTGGACAGCCTGTCTGGATCGCCTGCAGGGGAAGGTCAGCGAACAGCAACTCAATACCTGGCTGCGGCCGCTTCATGCCGAAGAGTCCGAAGGCGGGCTGCGACTGCTCGCGCCGAACCAGTTTGTGTTCGAGCATGTGCGCGATCACCTGCTGGAATCGATCGAGCAGACCGTGGGCGAGCTGCAGCCGGTGGGTGACCAGGACGAACGCCGCGTGCGACTCGGGATTGGCGGTGCGCAGCTGCCGGTCCCGCCGACCCCCAGTGGTCGCGAGCCCCGTCAGGAACGCAGTGCTGCAGACAAGAGCGCCAGCACTACGCCACGCCCCCAGGGGCCCGTAAGCAATCTGAACCCGGCCTTCACCTTCGACAGCTTCGTCGAGGGCAAGTCGAACCAGCTCGCGCGCGCAGCCAGCCTGCAGGTCGCGGAAAACCCCGGGGTGGCCTACAACCCGTTGTTCATCTATGGCGGGGTCGGGCTCGGCAAGACCCACTTGATGCATGCCATCGGGCACAGCATCCTCGCCCGACACCCCGAAGGGCGGATCATCTATCTGCACTCTGAGCGCTTCGTGGCGGACATGATCAAGGCGCTGCAACACAACGCGATCGACGAGTTCAAGCAGCACTACCGCTCCGCCGACGCACTGCTGATCGACGACATTCAGTTCTTTGCCGGCAAGGAGCGTTCCCAGGAGGAGTTCTTCCACACCTTCAACGCGCTGCTGGAGGGCCAGCAGCAGATCATCCTGACCTCGGATCGCTACCCGAAAGAGGTCGAGGGGCTGGAGGAACGCCTGAAGTCACGCTTCGGCTGGGGGCTGACGATCGCGATCGAGCCGCCAGAACTGGAGACCCGGGTGGCCATCCTCCAGCGCAAGGCCGAGCAGGCGGGGATCGAACTCCCCTCCGAGGTCGCATTCTTCATGGGCAAGCGGATCCGTTCCAACATCCGCGAACTGGAAGGCTCGCTGCGGCGGGTGATCGCCAACGCGCACTTCACCGGGAAACCGATCACCGTCGAGTTTGCCAAGGACGCGCTGCGCGACCTTCTCGCGGTACAGAACAAACTGATTACACTGGAGAATATCCAGAAGACGGTCGCGGACTACTATCGCGTGAAGGTGGCCGATCTGCTGTCGAGCCGGCGCAGCCGATCGATTGCCCGTCCGCGGCAGATCGCGATGGCCCTGGCAAAGGAACTGACCCAGCACAGCCTGCCGGAGATCGGACAGGCCTTCGGCGGGCGCGATCACACCACGGTAATCCATGCCTGCCGGAAGGTCGCCGAACTACGCGAGGCGGACGCCAGCCTGGACGAAGACTACTCGAATCTGCTGCGGACCCTCAGTAGCTGAAGTGGCTGTCCAATGGTCGGCAAAGCTGTGGATAAGCTGGGTGCAACTGCGGTATGAAAAGGTGGAAAACGCGGACCGCGAAACTGTCCACAGGTTGGGAACAGGCTTCACAGAGGTTCGCGAGAGCCAAAAAGTATCGACAAATAACTGAAGTTAAAACGAAATATGGGTTTCCTGCACAGGTCGACGTGCCCCTTATTACTACTATTTAAATATCTAAACACTAGATACAGGACATCGCCATGGAACTGTCTTTCAATCGCGAGACGATGACCGAAGCGCTGCAACGGATTGTGGGCGCGGCCGAAAAACGATTGACGATGCCGATCCTCGGAAATGTGCGTCTCCGACCGGACGACAACGGCGCGATCCGGATGGATACCACCGATCTCGAACTCGCCTGGCAGGCGGGTGCGGAGGGCACCATCCCGGGCGAATGCGATGTCACCGTATCGGTGCGCAAGCTGTTGGATGTGGTGAAGGCGGCCCCGGGAGACAGCGAGATTCGGGCTCGGGTGGAAGGCGAACGCATGACCGTGGGATTCGCCGGTTCGCGCTTCAGCCTGGCGACCCTGCCCGGCACGGATTTCCCCGACTGGGAGGCGCGAGGGTCGGAGGTCGTGCTCGATGTACCTCAGAACCGGCTGCGACGTTTGCTGGAGGCGACGATGTTTTCGATGGCGCAGCAGGACGTGCGTTACTACCTCCAGGGTTTGCTCCTGGTAGCCAGCGGGACCAGTCTGCGGGCGGTCGCGACGGACGGGCATCGCCTGGCGCTGGCCGAGGTGGAACTCGAGCACCCGATCGAGGGCCGAGTTGAACGCATTGTCCCGCGCAAGGCCGTGGCGGAGTTGCGACGAAATCTGGCCGATGACGAATCGACGGTCCGGATCGGATTCGGGGAAGACCAGGTCGTGTTCGAACTGGGCAAGGCGGTCCTGCGCAGCAAGGTGATCGAGGGGCGCTTCCCGGACTACGAACGGGTCATCCCTTCGGATCTGCCCTCCACGTTGCGGGTTGACCGGGAAGTTCTGAAACAGGCGTTGGGCCGGGTGGCGATTGTGGCGAGTGACAAGTATCGCGGTGTACGCATGGCCCTGGGGGAGAACGGTTGCCAGGTGATGACCCACAATGCCGATCGTGAAGAGGCCCAGGAGTCGGTCGAGGCGGAGTACGACGGGGGGCCAATGGAGATCGGGTTCAACCTCGGGTACCTGGCGGACGTGCTGAATGTCCTGGAGACCGATCAGGTTCGGATCGGGCTGCGAGACGGGAACTCCTCGATCCTGATTCAGGCGGAACCACCGGGCGGGGCGCGCTACGTGGTGATGCCGATGCGCCTGTAGATCCGGGGTCTGCGTGCTGGAGTCGCTGTGGTGGCAGGGGGTCCGCAACCTTGAGGAACAGGCCTTGACGTTGGGGCCGGGAATCAACCGGCTGGTCGGGCCAAATGGTGCAGGGAAGACCTCGATTCTCGAAGCAGTGCATATCCTCGCGGCTGGGCGCTCGTTCCGTACTCAGCAATTACGCCGTGTTGGGCGGAGTGGAGCCGACGGGTTGTGGATAGGGGCAGTGGTGAAGGATCCGGCTGGGGGCTCCCATCGGCTGGGGATTAGCTGGGATGGTGCGCGCCGGTCGCGGCTCGATGGCCGCTGGATGGAAGGCCATGCGGCAGTCGCCGAGTGGCTACCGGCGCGAACGCTGC
Organism: Thioalkalivibrio sp. ALM2T; assembly: GCF_000381505.1. Taxonomy (NCBI): domain Bacteria; kingdom Pseudomonadati; phylum Pseudomonadota; class Gammaproteobacteria; order Chromatiales; family Ectothiorhodospiraceae; genus Thioalkalivibrio; species Thioalkalivibrio sp. ALM2T. The sequence goes on along the minus strand of NZ_KB906564.1, from coordinate 68,129 downwards.
ATGCGGGGTCCTTCGAATTGTTGACGGGGGGACCGGAAGAACGCAGGCGCTTGCTGGACTGGGGCTGCTTCCATGCGATCCCAGGGTACCGGGGCCAGTGGCAGCGCTGGAAGCGGGCCCATGATCAACGTAATGCCGCCTTGCGCGCGGGGGACCGCGCGGGTGCTCGCGAGTTTGAGCGACCCTGGCTGGAATTCGGCGAGGCGATCAGTGACGCGCGCCGTCGTTACGTGGAGGCCTGGCAGGCGGCGACCATGGAGGCCGCCCGGCAGTTCGGATTCGACGAGCGGTTAGCCGATTTGCACTTGAATCCGCGGATGGGCTGGGATCGGGAAAGGAGCCTGAGCGAGGCGCTGGAGCGGAGCCGGGAGGGCGACGAAGAACGCGGCTTCGCGCAGGCGGGACCGCAGCGGGCCGACATCGATTTGCGGCTAGCGGGTCGTCTCGCCGCCGAGGCCTCCCGGGGCGAGCAAAAGCGACTGATTACGGCTCTCGTGGGCGGACAGGGATGGATGCTCGAGGCAGAGACCGGGCGGGCGCCGGTGATGTTGCTGGACGATGTAGTGTCGGAGCTGGATCGCGAGGCAGTGGAGGGGTTGATGTCCGGGTTGTGTGCGTCGGGCTGGCAGATCCTGGTGACCGCTGTGGGAGATGACATCCCGGGGCTGGCAGGGGATACCGCAGGGCAATTGTTCCACGTGAAACATGGTCGCGTAACACCCGAACCCCCAGCCTGACGCGCCCGGGCCTTGGGTCTCGTGGCTCTCCTGGACCCCCGTACGTGACCTCACCGGTGCCCCCCGCCTTTGCGCTATACTGGCGTGTCTGCAACTGGCCGGATGACTGACCCGCATGTCCGAAACTGAAGCCCAAGATCCCTCCGTCTACGATTCCTCTCAGATCCGCGTCCTCAAGGGCCTGGATGCCGTTCGCAAGCGACCGGGCATGTACATCGGTGACACCGATGACGGCACAGGCCTGCACCACATGGTCTTCGAGGTGGTCGATAACTCGATCGACGAGGCGCTGGCGGGTCACTGCGACAGTATTGAGGTCACGATCCACGAGGACAATGCGGTCTCCGTTACGGACAACGGTCGCGGCATTCCCGTGGATATCCACGAAGAAGAGGGTATGTCGGCCGCCGAGGTCATCCTCACGGTCCTGCACGCAGGCGGGAAGTTCGACAACAACTCCTACAAGGTCTCCGGCGGCCTGCACGGCGTCGGTGTCTCGGTGGTGAATGCCCTGTCGGAAGAGCTCCGCCTGGAGATCCACCGGGATGGCCAGCGCCACGAACAGACCTATCACCTCGGCGTCCCGGATGCGCCGCTGGCGGTGACGGGCGCCACGGAGCGCAACGGAACGAAGATCTGGTTTCGCCCCAGCCCGACCATCTTCACCGACATCAATTTTCACTACGAGATCCTCGCCAAGCGCCTGCGGGAGCTGTCGTTCCTCAACTCGGGCGTGCGCATCACGCTGCGTGATCACCGGGACAACCGCGAGGAGACCTTTGTCTTCGAAGGCGGCATCCGTGCCTTCGTCGAACACCTGAACCAGAAGAAAACCGCGCTGCACCCCACGGTTGTCTACGCCGACCAGATGCGCGAGGACTACGCAGTCGAAATCGCCCTGCAGTGGAATGACTCCTACCAGGAGAACATCTTCTGCTACACCAACAACATTCCGCAGCGCGACGGTGGCTCGCACATGGCGGGCTTTCGCGCCGCCCTGACGCGCACGATCAACCAGTACCTGGAGAACGAGGGCCTGATCAAGAAGGCCAAGGTCGCCACGGCGGGCGACGACATGCGCGAAGGCCTCACGGCCGTGCTCTCGGTCAAGGTGCCGGATCCCAAGTTCTCCTCGCAGACCAAGGACAAGCTGGTTTCCTCCGAGGTCAAGCCGATCGTTGAAAGCGTGCTGTCGGACGCCCTCAACAACTTCCTGCTGGAACACCCGCAGGAAGCCAAGGCCATCACCGAGAAGGTGCTGGATGCCGCGCGAGCGCGCGAGGCCGCTCGCAAGGCGCGTGAGGTCACCCGCCGCAAGGGCGCGCTGGATATTGCCGGTCTGCCGGGCAAGCTGGCTGACTGTCAGGAGAAGGACCCGGCTCAGTCCGAGCTCTACTTGGTCGAGGGTGACTCCGCCGGAGGTTCGGCCAAGCAGGGCCGTGACCGCCATTTCCAGGCGATCCTGCCGCTCAAGGGCAAGATCCTGAATGTCGAGCGGGCGCGCTTTGACCGTATGCTGGGTTCGGCCGAGGTGGGCACGCTCATCACGGCGCTGGGCTGTGGTATTGGCAAGGAAGAGTACGATCCGGACAAGCTGCGTTATCACCGCATTATCATCATGACGGACGCGGACGTGGACGGCTCCCATATCCGCACCCTGCTTCTGACCTTCTTCTTCCGCCAGATGCCGGAACTGATCGAGCGCGGCCATGTGTATATCGCGCAGCCGCCGCTGTACAAGATCAAGCGTGGCAAGCGCGAGCAGTACGTGCGCGACGAGGCCGAAATGGGCGAGATCGTGATCTCCCTCGCCCTGGACGGCGCCGCGCTCTATCCCAGCCCGGATGCACCTCCGATTACCGGCGAGGCCTTCGAGGACCTGGTGAAGGGCTATCAAAAGGCCGCGCGCGCCGTACAACGCCTCGGCCGGATGTACGACTCGCGCATCCTCTGGGCGATGCTCGAGGCCGACGCGATCCCCGAGCCCCGAAGCGTGACCAACGCTGCGGTTCAGGCGTGGTTTGCCCGCATCCTGGAGAATCTATCCAGCGACAAGGCGGGTGCAACCCGCTACAGCCTGGGGCCGGTGACCGAGCATGAAGGCACGGCGCAGCTGAGCCTGGACCGCATCGAACACGGCGCCGCCCTGTCGCAATACATCACCGATGACACCCTGGCTTCGCGTGATTTTCAGGCGGTACTCGACCTGTCCGCCCGTCTTAACGCCCTTCTCGACGAAGGTGCGTATATGAAGCGCGGGGAACGCGTCCACGTGATCGAGGGCTTTTCCGAAGCCATGGAATGGCTCCTGCAGGAAGGCCGCCGCGGGCTGGCAACCCAGCGCTACAAGGGCCTTGGCGAGATGAATCCCGACCAGCTTTGGGACACCACCATGAACCCCGAATCCCGCCGCCTTCTCCAGGTCCGGGTCGAAGATGCCATCCGTGCCGACGAAATCTTCACCACTCTGATGGGCGACCAGGTCGAGCCGCGTCGCGAGTTTATCGAGTCGCGAGCCCTCAGTGCCGAGAACGTCGATATCTGACGTCCTCGCTGCCACGGTACGACGGATCCCGCCGGCACCATGCAGGTCCTGGCCGCACTCCTGGTCTTGGTGATTCTGGCGCTGGTCGCGTTTCGCCTGTACACCCATCTTGCGGTCCATGAACGCCGCGTCGTCGCGGCCTGGGATCGACTCGATACCCTGCTCACCCAGCGCAATGGCCTGCTGGAGCGGGCTTGTTCCGCGACCCGGCCCGATCCGCCCCTGGACCTGCGGGCGCTCCAACAGGTGGTCCAGGAACAGGAGCGAGCGCGACGCTGCGGCGATCTTCCCGGTCTGGCCCGGGGTGAACGCGCCATCCGCGCCGAATGGGACCATATACGAACGCAACTCCTTGATACATATAAAAATTTATCGGGTTCGACCGATCGACTTCCCCCTCGCGTAGCGGCACTGGACCAAGCAATTGCTGATGCCCTCGGCCGCTACAATGCCGCTGTGGATGCCTATGCCGGGCTGCGGCGCCAGTGGGCCTACGGACTCCTCGCCCGCCTCGCTGGCCATGCCGTCTTTCACCCCGTTCGCCCGCCGAGCCCGTAAGCTTCGCCCCGACGACCCCGTTGCCGGGAACACCCTGCCGGGCTTTCTGTCCGAATGGCATAATCCACTGCTGGCCCGACCCCTGGAGATACCGTGTCCAACCCCTTGCTGCAGACCGACCGGCTGCCCGCCTTTCGTGCCATCGAGCCCCAACATGTCCTGCCCGCAGTGGAAACCGTCCTGGTGGAGAATCGCGCGGAGATTGATCGGCTGGTTGCGGCCGTCGGGGATCAACCGACCTGGGCCACCCTGATCCAGCCGTTGCAGGCGCTGGACACGCGCCTGGATGCCGTCTGGTCCCCGGTGGGTCACCTCAATGCGGTCATGAACGGTCCCGAGATTCGCGAGGCATACAACGCCAGCCTCCCCCTGTTGTCGGATTACGGCAGCTGGGTGTCGCAGCATCAGGGCCTGTACCGGGCGGTCCGTCGCCTGGCAGACAGTGAAGAGTACCCGCAGCTTTCGCCCCAGCGGCGCAAGGTGCTGGATGACATGCTGCGTGATTTCCATCTGAGCGGCGTCGATCTCCCCGAGGCCGAGCGTGAACGCCTGCGCGCCATCAACGCCCGCCTTTCGGAGCTGACTGCACGTTTCGAAGAGAACGTGCTGGACGCCACTCAGGCCTGGACCTGGCAGACCGATGATGCGGCCGCGCTCGCCGGCATCTCCGAGTCCGATCGGGCCATGCTCGCGCAGAACGCTCGCGATCACGACCAGACGGGCTTTGTCGTGACCCTGGACATCCCCAGCTACCTCGCAGTCATGACCCACGCCGAGGATCGCGACCTGCGTTACCGTGTCTACGAGGCCTTCACGACGCGTGCGTCTGACCTCGGGCCCGGCGCTGGCAATCACGACAACAGCGAGATCATGGTGGAGATCCTCCAGTTGCGGGAGGAGAAGGCGCATCTGACGGGCTTTCGCCACTACGCCGAGCGCTCGCTCGCGACCAAGATGGCCGATAGCGCCGAGCAGGTCGAAGGCTTCCTCCAGGATCTGGCGCACCGCGCGCGCCCTCGGGCCAAGCGCGACCTGGACGAGCTGCGCGCCTTTGCCCGCGACGAGCTCGACCTCGGAACCCTGGAGGCCTGGGACATGGCCTTCGCGGCCGAGAAGATGCGCGAGCGGCGCCTGGGTCTCAGCCAGGAGATGTTGAAGCCCTACTTCCCCGCTGACCGCGCGGTCAGCGGCTTGTTCGGTCTGGTCCAGCGCCTGTTCCAGGTCCGCTTCGAGCCCGACGACAGCATCGAGACCTGGCACGACGACGTCCGGTTCTATCGAATCTTTGACGTGAATGGCACCGAACGGGCTGGCTTTTACTTCGATCTCTACGCACGCAAGAACAAGCGCGGTGGCGCCTGGATGGATGTCTGCCGCAACCGTTTCATCTCCGAGGACCGCGCCCAGCTGCCGGTCGCCTACATGACCTGCAACTCCACCCCGCCGGTGGATGGCAAGGCAGCCCTTTTCACTCATGACGAAGTGATTACGCTGTTCCATGAGTTCGGTCACGGCCTGCATCACATGCTGACCCGGGTGGACGAACCCGACATCGCCGGCATCAACGGCGTGGAATGGGATGCGGTCGAACTGCCCAGCCAGTTCATGGAGAACTGGTGCTGGGAACGCGAGGCGCTCGATCTGTTCGCGCGCCATCACGAGACTGGCGAGGCGATGCCCGAGGACCTGTTCCAGCGCCTGCAGGGGACGCGCCACTTCCACGCGGCGTTACAGCTATTGCGCCAGGTCGAGTTCTCCCTCTTTGACATGCGCCTGCATGCCGGGTCCGCCCCTGCAAAGGCCGCGGACATCCAGCGGCTCCTGGAGACCGTGCGTCAGGAGATCGCGGTGGTCCATCCGCCGGCGTTCAATCGCTTCGCCCACGGCTTCGGCCACATCTTTGCTGGTGGCTACGCCGCGGGGTACTACAGCTACAAGTGGGCCGAGGTCCTGTCGGCTGACGCATTCGGGCGCTTCGAAGAGGAAGGTCTGTTTTCGTCCGAGGTGGGGGCGGCCTACCTGCGCGAGATTCTCGAGGCCGGTGCCTCGCGCCCGGCCGCGGATTCCTTCCGTGCCTTCCGCGGGCGCGATCCGCAGATCGACGCCCTGTTGCGTCATAGCGGCCTGGAGGAGAAAGCCGCGTGAAGATCGCCAGCTGGAACGTCAATTCGCTCAAGGTCCGTCTGCCGCAGGTCCTCGATTGGCTGGGGAGCTCGCGGACCGACGTCCTGGCCCTGCAGGAGACCAAGCTGACCGACGAGAACTTTCCGGCCGCGGCCATCCGTGATGCGGGCTATCAGGTTGTGTTCTCCGGGCAGAAGACCTACAACGGCGTGGCCATCATCTCCCGCACCGAGGCCACCGACGTGGTCACCGACCCGCCCGGGCTCGAGGACGCCCAGCGCCGTATCCTCGCCGCCACCATCGGCGAGGTTCGCGTGGTCAACCTGTATGTCGTGAACGGCGAGAACGTCGGTACCGAGAAATACGCCTACAAGCTGGACTGGCTGGCGCGGCTGCAAGCCTGGCTGGCCGACGAGATTGCGCAGCACCCGAATCTCGTGGTCCTCGGTGACTTCAACATCGCCCCGGATGATCGCGACGTGCACGACCCCGAGGCCTGGCACGAGCGCATCCTTTGCTCCACGCCGGAACGCGAGGCCCTGGCCGCGCTTACCGATCTCGGCCTCACGGATACCTTCCGCGCCTTCGAGCAGCCCGCGGCGGAGTATTCCTGGTTCGATTACCGAGCTGCGTCCTTCCGTCGCAATCGGGGCCTGCGCATCGACCTCGTCCTCGCCAGCGCTCCCTTGCAGGCCCGTCTGCAGGCCGCGGGCATCGACCGCGAACCGCGTGCTTGGGAGCGTCCGTCCGACCATGCCCCGGTCTGGGCGGAATTCTCCGCCTAACCCTGGCCCGGGTCGCACCAACCGGCCATTCCCGAGGGAGACCCCGTGAAGTACAAGGATCTGCGCGATTTCATTGATGGCCTCGAACAGCGCGGCGAGCTGCGCCGCATCACCCGCGAGGTGGACCCGAACCTGGAGATGACCGAGATCGCCGACCGCGTCCTGCGCGCCGGCGGTCCGGCCCTGTTGTTCGAAAACCCTACCGGCTCCGACATCCCGGTACTCGCCAACCTGTTTGGCACCCCGGAGCGGGTGGCCATGGGCATGGGCGAGGACTCTGTCGAAGCCCTGCGCGAGGTCGGGCGCCTGCTCGCCTTCCTCAAACAGCCGGACCCACCCAAGGGGCTCAAGGCCGCCTGGGAACAGCTGCCGATCTTTCGCAAGGTGCTGGACATGGCGCCCAAGAAAATCCGCGGGGCGCCCTGCCAGCGCCACGTGTTGGAAGGCGATGCGGTTGATCTCGACCAACTCCCGGTCCAGACCTGTTGGCCGGAAGACGCCGGCCCCCTGATTACCTGGGGCCTGGTCGTCACCCGTGGCCCGGAGAAGTCGCGTCAGAACCTGGGGATCTATCGCCAGCAGGTCATTGGGCGCAATCGCGTGATCATGCGCTGGCTGTCGCATCGCGGTGGGGCCCTCGATTTTCGCGAGTGGTGCCAGGCCCACCCCGGCGAGCCGTTTCCCATCGCGGTTGCCCTGGGTGCCGATCCGGCCACCATCCTCGGCGCCGTGACCCCGGTGCCGGACACCCTGTCCGAATACGCCTTCGCCGGATTGCTGCGTGGCAGTCGAACCGAGGTCACCCGCTGCATCGGTTCCGACCTGGAGGTCCCGGCCTCCGCCGAGTTCGTGCTCGAGGGGCACATCCACCCGGGGGATACTGCGCCGGAAGGCCCGTTCGGGGACCACACGGGTTACTACAACGAGGTGGACGAATTCCCGGTCTTCACCATCGACCGCATCACCCATCGCGATCAGCCGATCTACCATTCCACCTACACCGGTCGCCCGCCGGACGAGCCCGCCGTGCTCGGGGTGGCCCTGAACGAGGTGTTCATTCCCATCCTGCAGAAGCAGTTCCCGGAGATCGTGGACTTCTACCTGCCGCCCGAGGGTTGTTCCTACCGTCTGGCCGTCGTTTCCATGCGCAAGCAGTATCCGGGGCACGCCAAGCGCGTGATGATGGGCGTGTGGTCCTTCCTGCGTCAGTTCATGTATACCAAGTTCGTGATTGTGGTCGACGACGACGTGAATACCCGCGACTGGAATGACGTGATCTGGGCACTCACCACGCGCATGGATCCGGCCCGCGACACCACCCTCGTGGAAAACACCCCCATCGACTATCTCGACTTTGCCTCGCCGGTCTCGGGTCTGGGGTCCAAGATGGGCATGGACGCGACCTCCAAATGGCCGGGCGAGACCGATCGCGAGTGGGGCCGGCCGATCGCGATGGACGAGGCGGTCAAGCGCCGCGTGGACGAGATCTGGGATGAACTGGGGATATGAGGCGTGACGCGCCGCCGAATCCCGGGCGCGGTCGGGCTCCTGGCTGTACTGCTGTTGGCCTTGACCGCCTGTGCGGCCGCCCCGGAGCGTGAAACCGTGCGCGCGGCGGGGACCCCAGTGAAGGAAGCTCCCGTGGGCGCAGCGATCGCCCCCGATCGCGTCCGCCGCTGGTCGGCCGCAGAACCCGTCGCCGTGGTGATCGCCCTGCACAGTTTCCGCGATCACGCCGGTGCCTATGACGCCCTGGGCCCCTGGCTGGCCGATCGCGGCTACAGTGTCCAGGCGCTGGATCAGCGCGGTCATGGCACGAGCGAGCAACACGGCCGCTGGCCGGGCGCCGAACCCCTGATCAGCGACGTGGCTGCCATGGTCCGCGCGGCGCAAGCGGAGGACCCCGGCCGGCCGATCTTCCTGCTGGGTGAGAGCATGGGCGGCTCCGCCGCGCTAGCGAGCCTCGCCACCCACCCAGAGCTGGAGGTCGCCGGGGTGGTGGCGGTCGCCCCGGGCTTGCGTGGCGGGATCCCCGCGCGCGGTTTCTGGGATGCGGCCGTACGCACCGGCGAGGTCCTCGCCGGTGGGCTCACGCTGACCATCGACCCCGACTACTCCGACAGCCTCGCGCCCGCCGCGGTCGAACGCTTCTCCACGGATCCGCGCATCATTCGCCGCGTGCGCATGGATACCTATGCCGGCGTGGTCTGGCTGGCCCAGTACGCCACGGATCACATCGGCCACGTCACAGCCCCGGTGGTGTACCTGTGGGGCGAGCAGGACGGGACGATCCAGCGCGAGTCGGTCTGCATGGCCGCCCGCGCCCATCCACAGGGCCAGGCCGAGGTCTGGACCGACCCCGACTGGCCGCATCTCATTCTGCACGCCCCCGACTGGCAGACCACGGCCACCCGCCTGGTCGACTGGATGCAGCGGTTGGCAGGCGACGAGGTCGGGGCCCGCACGGCGCGAGGGCCCGATCCCTGCGACGATTAGTCGCCCAGGTGGGCACCGTCCTCCGGCGCGGCCGACCAGGCCGCGATGTCGCGGCCCATCACCTGCACGGTACGCCCCAGCACCGAACACGAGCCCTTGAAGCCGCCGAACGCGCCGCCGCCCGAGAAGCGCCGCGAGGTAAAGCTGGCCTGTTCCTCCCCGTCCGCGTACAGCGTGCCCGCTGCCTCGGTCACCTTGCGGTGGCCGATCCAGGCATTGCCACCGCTAACCGCGTCGGTCAGCTCGACCATCAGCACCTGGCCACCGGACGCTGGATCGAGATCCTGGCTGCGCTGGAAGCGGATGCCCTGATCGGCCCCGTAGTGCTCGATGAACTCGGAGAACTGGTCTTCCAGGTTGCACTCCTGGCGGATGTTGTTGGCGATGGTGGCATCGGCGCTGTAGGGCACCGCGTGCGCAATCCGGATCACCGGCGCATCCGCCGCGACCTCGACGGTAGCGGCCGGCGCGTCCGTCGGCGTGGCCGCCGCATCCCCGGAATCGGTGGAACGGGTCTCGTTGGAGGCGCAGCCGCTTGCAAGCAGCAGCCCGGCCCCGGCGGCAATCAGTAGATGACGCATGGCATTCCCTTGTCGTTTTTATGGTTAGGGTCCGATTCTGCCGAACCCGTCCGCGCGAGGGAACCCCTACGCCGACGACCCGGTCGGACTGCGGTTGCTTGCGTTCGGGGCGGCAGCGGCGAGAATAACGGCCTTTCCGCGACCGAGGGTTTCCGATGGCGTTCGATGTCACCATTCAGCCCAGTGGCCATGTATTCGAGGTCGAAGACGACGAGACCGTTCTCGAGGCCGGCCTGCGCCAGGGCTTCGCCTTTCCTTACGGCTGCCGCAATGGCGCCTGTGGCTCCTGCAAGGGGCGGGTGCTGCAGGGCGAGGTCGATCACGGGCCGAACAAGCCACCGGGCATCAGCGAGGCGGAACTGGCCGACGGCATGGCCTTGTTCTGCCAGGCGGTCCCGGTGGACGACCTCGAGATCGAGGTGAAAGAGATCGGCGCGGCCAGGGACATCGTGGTCAAGACCCTGCCGTGTCGCGTGGCGGCCCTGAACCGCCTGGCCGACGACGTCATGGAGCTGCGTCTGCAGCTCCCGGCCGCCGAGCGCCTCCAGTTCCTCGCCGGGCAGTATCTGGACATCCTGCTCAAGGGGGGTGAGCGCCGCAGCTATTCCCTGGCCAACGCCCCGCACGATGACGCGCAGCTGTCCCTGCATGTCCGGCACATGCCGGGCGGGCGTTTCTCCACCATGGTGTTCGAGGAGCTCAAGCCCAAGGCGCTGCTGCGTATCGAGGGGCCGCTGGGCAGCTTCTTCGTCGACGAGGAATCCCCGCGCCCGCGCCTGTTCGTTGGCGGGGGCACCGGTTTTGGGCCGTTGAAAGGCATGCTGGACCATCTGGCCGCCGAGGGACTGGATCGACCGCACCACCTGTTCTGGGGCGCCCGCGGCGCCGCTGGCATCTATGCCCCGGACTGGCTGCAGCAGATGACCGCCGAGCACGCCGAACAGTTCCGTTTCACGCCGGTGCTGTCGGATACTCCGGCCGAGACCGCCGCCGGCTTTGCCGCCGTCAGCGGCTGGCCTCACGATGCGGTGCTGTCGGAGTACCCGGACCTGTCCGGCTTTGATGTCTACATGGCCGGGCCACCGGCGATGATCCACGCCGCGCGCGAGGCCTTCCAGGCGGCCGGTCTGCCGCCGGAGCAGCTGTACTACGACAGCTTCGAACCGGCCGTCCCCGCAGAATAGTCCCTCGCGGCGCCGATTGATTGTTCACCACGAACCACACGCAGGCACGAAGAAGGGCCGGTCAAAGGCGTTTCACCACAGAGGGCACAGAGTTCGCGGAGAAGACCCAACGAAGAAGGGTAGGATGTGATGAGCGCAGCGAATCGCATCGTATTGCGGCCCGGGGCTTCCCGGTTCCCGGTTGATGCGTTTCGCTGCGCTCAACCGCATCCTACTCCCTTGGCCACCCACGAGCGTTCAGCCTGCCACGCCATCTGGAAGGCCCAATCCTGGTCATCCCGGCCCTTCATTTTGCTACGGCCGGGAGGACTGGGATACGGGAACCGATCGGGTCTCGCCGGGGGGATTACCCCATACCCAACGTTCCGAACCATTCGATCCAGAACCTTCCCGACCTTCCCATCTTCCTGTGGATTGCCCTTGACCTTCTTCGTGCCCTCGTCCGCTTCGTGGTGAAAAACTAACTGCCGCTGGTGCGGAGCTGATCCGCGAGGCGGTGGACCGCGGCCAGCATGGCGGCGTCGGTGGGGTCCTCGGCGGTCTCGACGGTGGCCTTGAAGCCCAGCTCCTGCGCGATCTCCGCGATGCGTTCGCTACCGACCACCAGCGGGGTCTTGCGCAGCCACATGCGCCCCAGCTTGCCGACCATCTCGTACAGGTTGCGCAGCCCCTCGCCACTGGTGATGGTGATCACGCCGATCTGCCCGCGCGAGAAGGCGTACATCAGCTCGCCGGTATCGCCCTCGGGGCGCCCGCGGCGGTAGGCCTCGGCAAAGGTCACCTCGGCGCCGCGGGCCTTCAGGGTGTCGCCCAGCAGCTCGCGGCCGCCATCGCCGCGGAAGATCACCACCCGCTTGCCGGCCACGTCCTGCATTGCCTCCTGCGCCAGCAGGGCCTCGCTGTCGAAGCGTCGCGGCGGCAGGATGTCCGCCGGGCGCCCGAAGCCCTTCAATTCCTGCGCCGTGCGGTTGCCGATCGCCGCGATCTTTGTGGTGGTGGGCCATGAATGTTCCGCCAGGGCCAGATTGAGCACGCGCTGGACGGCGTTCGGGCTGATGAACACGGCGATATCGAAGTCCGCCAGCCGGTCCAGGACCTCGCGCAGGTTGGTGGGATCACTGGGGGCCAGGATCTCCAGCACGGGAAAGCGGATCACGCTCGCGCCATCGGCCGTCAAGGCGGTACAGAACGGCTCCGCCTGGGCGGCCGGGCGGGTGACCAGGATGCCAAGGCCGGCGAGCGGGCCGTGGGCCTCGTCGACCACCGTGTTGTCGTCTGCGGATGCGGTCATGCGTCTACCCCTTCGTGTCCTGGCCGTGTTCGCGATGTGCGGCCGCGAGCAGTTCGCCTGCCCCGAGTTCCAGCAGCATGTCCGCCAGGCGGATTCCGAGGGCCTGGGCGTCGCTGCGCGGCCCCTCGACCTGGCGGCGCAACAGGCGACTGCCATCCACCGCGCCGACCAGGCCGTCCAGGTGCAGCTGATCCCCGACCAGCGTCGCATGGGCTGCCAGTGGGACCTGACAGCCGCCTTCCAGGCGACGGTTGAAGGCCCGCTCGGCGCGCACGCGGTCGGCGGTATCCGCATCGTTCAGCGGTGCGATCAGCGCGCCAATGGCTGCGTCACCGGCACGGCACTCGATGGCGATGGCGCCCTGGCCGACCGCCGGCAGGCTGACATCCGGTCCCAGGCAGCTGCGAATCCGCTCATGGAACCCGAGGCGCTTGAGCCCGGCTGCGGCGAGCAGGATGGCGTCGTATTCGCCGGCATCCAGCTTGCCCAGGCGGGTATTCACGTTGCCGCGCAGGTCCCGGACCTCCAGGTCCGGTCGCCGCGCGCGCAGCTGGCACTGCCGACGCAGGCTGGAGGAGCCAACCCGGGCCCCCTGCGGCAGCTCGTCGACATGTGCGTACTGGTTGGACACGAACGCGTCCAGTGGATCCTCGCGGTCGAGGATCACCGGCAGTTCGAGCTGCTCGGGCAGCTCCATCGGCACGTCCTTCACCGAGTGCACCGCGATGTCGGCGCGGTCCTCCAGCAGCGCGATCTCCAGCTCCTTCACGAACAGGCCCTTGCCGCCGATCCGCGCCAGCGGGGAGTCCAGGACACGGTCGCCCTGGGTGGTCATGCCCACCAGTTCAACCGGGCGCTCCGGCTCACGGGCGCGCAGACGGGCGGCGACATGTTCGGCCTGCCACATGGCAAGCGGGCTCTTTCGGGTGGCGATGCGTACAGGCTTCATGGATTGTCCGGGCGAGCCACGGCGCGAGCGGCCGGGCGTTCAAACCGACTAGTATAACGGCGAATGCTTCGCGCCCCGAATCCCGCAGGGGTGGTGCGGCCCTCTCAGGTCCCGTTGCGCAGGTAATCGCGCACTCGGGGCAGCTGGCGGCGGCTGATGGGGATGGGGTCCAGGGCGTCGTGGAACAGCAGGCGGTGGTCGGTCTGGCCGAGGCTTTCGACGCCCTTGATCGAGGCCTTAACCGCCAGGCAGCCGCGGTGCACCCGCAACAGGGCGGGGCCGTACAGACCCTCCAGTTCGCGCAGGCGGGCGTCGACGAAGCCGGCCAGGCGCGCCGAGCGCGCCATGACATAACCGCCCTCCGCGATGAAGATGTCCACCTGTTCCAGCGGTACGCGTTCCTCGCGCCGGCCCATGGTGATGTGGACCTCGTTCGGGAAGGTCTCGGGCCGGTCCTGTTTTTGCTGCACTGCACGCTGCAACGCCTGTTCCAGCCGTTCGCGGCGCACCGGCTTCAGCACGTAGTCGCGCACCCCGGCCTCGAACGCCTCCAGCGGAAAGCGATCGTGTGCGGTGACCAGGATCACCGTCAGCGCGGGATCTTCTGCATGCAGACGCCGCGCGAGTTCCAGCCCGGTTTCCCCGGGCATGTCGATATCCAGCAGCAGGGCATCCGGCGCGTGGTCCTGCAATTGCATCTCGACCTCGCCGGCATGCGCCGCTTGCGCCACCACCCGATGCCCCAACTCCTGCGCGAGCGCGGTTAGGCGTTGACGGGCAATCGGTTCGTCGTCGGCAATCAATAACTCCAGTCGACCGTTGTTCATCTGGTTTCCCCCCGGTTCGCGAGCGGCAAACGGATCCGGACCTCGAACCGCTCGGCCTCGGCCTCGGCCTCGAAGTGTACCTGCCCGCCGAAGGCGTGCTGCAGCCGCAGGCGTACCGCATCGGTGGCGGTGCCGGTCCCCGCGCCGCATGCGTGTGGATCCACGGTGTTGCCGATGGTCACCGTGACCCGTCCGGAATCCATGCGGCAACGCACCCATATGCGCCCTGCGCCGCGTGCGGGTGCGATCCCGTGCTGGATCGCGTTCTCTGCCAGCGGTTGCAGGATCAGCGTGGGCACATCGAGATCCAGGCCCGGGTGGTCGGGGCAGTCCCAGTCGAGTACCAGGCGTTCGCCGAAACGGGTCTGTTCGATCGCGAGGAACGCGCGGACCAGGTCCAGCTCCTCACGCAGCGAGTGGCGGTCGCCGGTGGCGAATGTGGCGCGGAACAGATCCGCCAGATCCAGGGTGACCTGTTCCGCACGCGCAGGGTCACTGCGGCACAGCCCGGCGATGGTGTTCATGCTGTTGTAGAGAAAATGCGGGCGCAGGCGGGCGCGCATGGCCTGTTCCCGGGCCGCTGCCACGGCCCGGGTTTCGCGTTGCCAGGCCGCCTGCAGGTACAGGTAGTGCATGGCCATCAGGCTGAGGATGGTGGCGACACCGATCACCGGCCAGCGCAGCGCCGGGTCGGCCAGCACCAGTTCTTCCGCGAGGCGATAGACGATGGCGGTGTTGGCGATGGGAACCAGGGGCGGCAGCACGATCTGCGCGGTCAGCGGCAGTCGGTGCAGCGGTCTCTTGAGCCCGCACAGGATCAACAGGCTGGTCAGCGCCACCCAGAAGATGAACAGCGCGTGCAGCGCCAGGGCCGACAACCAGTCCTGGCCGCCGCCGCGCAACAGGGCCACGGCCAGTGCCAGCAGCACGGCCACCATGAGCACGCGCAGCAAGGTCTCCGCACTGCAGAAATCGGGCAGCGGCGAGAGCTCCCCGGTGGAGTCCCTGGTGGTTTCCCCCTGGGCCATGCGTAACACTCTCCCCTGTTGCCGTGCACAAACGGGCGCGGGCCCGTGCCATGTTCACTCCCCGGCTGTGCCCGTATACTTCCGTGTCTTTCCCCACCCGCTTCAGGATGCACCATGACGCAGGATTCCCCGCACGACAAGCCAGCCGCCACGCCTGCCGCCTCCGGTGAGGCCAAGCTCTGGGGCGGGCGCTTTTCCGAGCCGACCGATGCCTTCGTCGAGCGCTTCACCGCGTCGGTGGATTTCGACCGCCGCCTGTACCGCGAGGACATCCAGGGCTCGCAGGCGCATGCGCGCATGCTGGCCAAGGTCGGGGTGCTGACAGAGGCCGAGGCCGGGGAGATCCTCGCGGGGCTGGACGCGATCCGCGACGAGATCGCCGCCGGCAAGTTCGACTGGCAGGTCGGGCGCGAGGACGTGCACATGAACATCGAGGCGCGCCTGATCGAGCGCATCGGCGATGTCGGCAAGAAGCTGCACACCGGGCGTTCGCGCAACGACCAGATCGCGACCGACATCCGCCTGTGGCTGCGTGCGGCTATCGACGATGTCCTGCGCCTGATCCGCGGCTATCAGGATGGCCTGGTGGCCCTGGCCGAGCGTGAGGCGGAGACCGTGATGCCCGGCTTTACCCACCTGCAGACCGCGCAGCCGGTCACCTTCGGCCATCACATGCTGGCCTGGTACGAGATGCTGGAGCGCGATGCCGAGCGTCTGCGTGATACGCGGCGCCGGGTGAACATCCTGCCGCTGGGCGCCGCCGCGCTGGCCGGTACGCCGTACCCGCTGGATCGTGAATACACCGCCGAACTGCTGGGTTTCGACAGTGTCACCCGCAACTCCCTGGACGCCGTCTCCGATCGTGACTTCGCCATCGAATTCACCGCGGCCGCGGCGACCCTGATGATGCACCTGTCGCGTCAGGCCGAGGAGCTGGTGCTGTGGACCAGCGCCCAGTTCGCCTTCATCGAGCTGCCGGATCGCTACTGCACCGGCTCCTCGATCATGCCGCAAAAGAAGAACCCGGACGTACCCGAACTGGTGCGGGGCAAGACCGGCCGGGTCTATGGCCACCTGATGTCGCTGCTGACCCTGATGAAGAGCCAGCCGCTCGCCTACAACAAGGACAATCAGGAAGACAAGGAACCGCTGTTCGACACCGTCGACACCCTGCTGGGCTCGCTGCGTGCGTTCGGCGACATGGTGCCGAACCTTGAGGTGCGGCGGGAGAATACGCTGGCGGCGACGCGCAAGGGCTTCGCCACGGCGACCGATCTGGCCGACTACCTGGTCGGGCGCGGTGTGGCCTTTCGCGATGCCCACGAGGTCGTCGGGCGGGCGGTACGTATTGCGCAGGAGCGCGGGGTGGATCTGGCGGAGCTGCCGCTGGCGGACCTGCAGGCGATCAGCCCGGCGGTGGGCGAGGACGTGTTCACGGTACTGACGCCCGAGGGCTCGGCCGCCGCGCGTAACCTCACGGGGGGGACCGCCCCGGAGCAGGTGCGCCGCCAGGCTGCGGCCGCCCGCGAGCACCTGGCCGCGCTGGCCCGCGCCGACCGCTGAGTTAGTTCACCCCGCGCTCCGGTTCCCGGGGGCGGGGCGCGTCTGTGTGCAGCCTGGCCCGCCTTCAGATCCGGTCCAGCGTGGACTCCAGCACTTCCCAGTGGACGTTGCCGTGGACGACCTCGTAGGCTAGCAATAGCTGGCCGTGCGCCGAATCGCCCTCGAAGTTCGCCAGGACCCACTGGTGGTTCAGAACGTGGATGCCGTCGCGGCGGAACGCGTATGCGTCGCCTTCCGGCGCCTCGTGCGGGATCAGGCCGGTCTGCTGCATCAGGTCATCGGCGAGACGCTCGTTCGGGCGCACCATGCCGCGGCGCTGCAGGTCCTGGAGGTGGGCATTGGTCAGGCCCAGTTCCACCGGACGCGGGATCTCGTGGCGGGTGTATTGCTGCAGCTGCATCTGCGCCTGCAGCAGATCGCGGTTGGCCTCCGAAAGATCCTGTTCGAGCCCGTTGCCGCGGGCGATGTAGATCGCCAGCACGACCACGAAAAACAGCATGAAGCCGAGCCAGACCAGGCGTTCGTTGGTCTTCAGGTTCTGCGGCTTGGGGTTGTCTTGTTCGGACACGGGGCTTGCCTCCGGAATGCAGGGTGCCGTTTGCCGTGGGGCATCCGGCCGGAAAATGAACGCGCGACCGCCGTGGGTTCCTGAACCCGGGTCGATGCGACGCGCATGATAACCCCTGACACCGCAACCTGCCGAGAATGCCCCATGTCGGTCCCCGACCCCGTCAACGCCGCCGCCTCCGAGAGCCAGCTGGAGTGGATCAACCACTTTGCCCGGCTGCCGGAGGCCTTTCACGAGAGCCCGGCGCCCGCCCCATTTCCGGATGCGACCTGCCTGGCGAGCAGCCCGGCCATGTGCGAGCGTCTGGGCCTGGAGGCCGCGGCCCTGGGGCGCGACCCGTGGCTTGGGGCCTGCACTCACGGTAGCGAGCTGGCGGGGGCCGAGCCGCGGGCCTCGGTGTACGCGGGGCACCAGTTCGGGGTCTTCGTGCCGCAACTGGGCGATGGTCGCGCGAAGCTCCTGGGCGAGGTTCGCACGCCCACGGGCGAGACCTGGGAGTTGCAGGTCAAGGGCGCCGGTCCGACGCGCTTCTCGCGCGGCGCGGACGGCCGTGCGGTCATGCGTTCCTCGGTGCGCGAGTATCTCGTCTCCGAAGCAATGGCCGCCCTTGGCGTGCCGACCACCCGTGCGGTGGCGCTGTTCGGGTCCAGCCTGCCGGTGTACCGCGAGCGCGTCGAGCCGGCGGCCATCGTGCTGCGCGCCGCGCCGAGCTTCCTGCGCTTCGGCCATTTCGAGTACTTCCACTACAACGGCTACAGCGCCCGCCTGCAGGAGTTGATTGACTACGCCCTGGCGCATGACTATCCGGAAGTGGCGGGGGCCGACGATCCCGTGGCCGCGATGCTGGAGGCGGTGATCGCCCGCACCGCGGAGATGGTCGCCGACTGGCAGGCCATCGGCTTCTGTCACGGCGTAATGAACACCGACAACATGAGCCTGGCCGGCCTGACCATCGACTACGGCCCGTTCGCGTTCATGGATGCCTTCGACCCCGGCTACATCTGCAACCACACCGACCAGGGCGGGCGCTATGCCTTCGACCAGCAGCCGCAGATCGCGCAGTGGAACCTGATCCGCCTGGCCGAGACCCTGGTGATTTATTTCGCCGACGCCACCCGTGAGGAAGCGATCGAACGTGCCAAGGCCTTGCTGCAGGACTTCCAGCCCCAGTACCGGCGGGCCTGGCTGGCGCGCATGCGTGCGAAGCTTGGGCTGCAGACACCACAGAATGATGACGAGGCCCTGATCCAGGATCTGCTCGCCCGCATGGCAGCTGAGGGCGTGGACTACACGCGCTTCTTCCGCCAGTTGCCGGAAGTGGAGCAGGCGGACATCCGCGCACAACTGGAATCGGAGCTGGAGGACGTGGCCGCCTGGCAGGCCTGGTGGTCGCGCTATCAGGCGCGGCTGGCGCTGGAGGGGCTGCCGCCTGGCGAGCGCCGGGCGGCGATGAATGGGGTCAATCCGAAGTACATCCTGCGCAACCACCTGGCTCAGGCCGCCATCGAGCGGGCCGAGGCGGGAGACGCGTCCGAGGTGCTGCGCCTGCAGCAGATCCTGGCCCGGCCGTTCGACGAGCAGACGGAGTTCGAGTCCTACGCGGACCTGCCTCCGGCCTGGGCCAGCGGCATCCAGCTAAGCTGTTCGTCCTGAGGGCGCGGTAGCCACGAACGGCCTTCTCGGGAGCCGGAAGGTTGGAGCGCCCGGAGACCGGGTGTGCGTCTATCCGAGGACGCTGCGCAGGATGTAGAAGTAGACCACTGCGAGGATCGCGCCGGCCGGCAGGGTCACGATCCAGGACAGGAAAATCATCCGCACCAGGCCCAGATTGATCGCGGCGATCCCGCGCGCCAGTCCCACCCCGAGGATCGCGCCCACCAAGGTGTGGGTGGTGGAGATGGGCAACCCGGTGCCGGAGGCCAGCACCACGGTGGCGGCCGCCGCCGCAGTGGCGGCATAGCCCCGGCTGGGGGTGAGCTGGGTGATGCCGGTCCCGACCGTCGCGATCACCTTGTGGCCGTAGGTAAACAGGCCGAAGACGATACCGACCCCGCCCAGCAACAGGACCCACACCGGCACGGTCGTCTCGGCGCTTACGTCGCCGGTCTGGATCACATCGACCACTGCGGCCAGCGGGCCTACGGCATTGGCCACGTCGTTCGAGCCGAGGGCAAATGCCATCGCGCAGCCGGTCACTACCATCTGGACGCCGAACACCTTCTCGACGTTGGCAAAATGGGAGCCGTCTTCTCCTTCGACCTGGTCGAAGCGCACGCGGCGAATGGCCATCATCCCGAGCACGACCACGATCGCGCTGATCAGGATGGCAAAGCCATAGGCCTGGACGGGCGTGAGGTTCAGACCGACATGCGTCAGGCCCTTGAACATCGTTACCAGGGCCGTCACGAAGGCCGTGAGGAAGATGTACAGCGGGGCCCAGCGTTTGGCGTTCTTGAGTGGATCGACGGTGTCGAGGATCAGGATTTGTACGGAGCGGAACAGGGCGAAGGCGATCATGCCGCCCACCAGCGGCGAGACCACCCAGGACATCGCGATGGTACCCACGCGTTCCCAGCGCACCACCTCGAAACCCAGCCCGACCACGGCGAAGCCGACGATCGCGCCGATGATGGAGTGGGTGGTGGAGACCGGCCAGCCGAAGTAGGAGGCGACCATTAGCCATGTCCCGGCGGCTGCCAGCGCGGCCAGCATCCCGTAGACGAGCAACTCGGGGTTGTCGGCCATCAGGCTGGAATCGACCATCCCGCTGCGGATGGTCTGAGTGACCTCGCCGCCGGCCAGCCAGGCCCCGGAGAATACGAAGATCGCGGCTACAAACACCGCCTGGCGAATCGTCAGCGCGCGTGAGCCCACCGAGGTGCCCATGGCATTGGCAACGTCGTTGGCGCCGATGCCCCAGGCCATGAACAGGCCGAAGATCACTGCGAGCCCGAGCAACAGGGTGCTGTATTCCATGCCGTTCTCGGTGCCTGTGCCTGGGTGCCGGTGGTTACTTGGCGAGCATCAGCTGCAGGCGGCTGCCTACACGCTGGGCCAGGTCGGCCAGTTCGCCGATGGAGTCGATCACGCGATACATGAACATCACGTTGACCGGCGGTAGTTCGGCCTCCTGCGCGAACAGGATCTCGCGCACCTCGCGCTGGGCCTCGTCGGACTCGTGCTCGATCTGGTCCAGCTCAGTGAGGATGCCGTTGACGACCTCGACCTCGTGGCCGCGGAAGCCGGCCTCGACCAGTTCATCCAGTTCGTTGATGGCCCGTCCGGCTTGGTCGACCGCATCCACGCTGCGGTCCAGGAAGCGTTTCAGCGGCTCGCCCATGTTGTCGGGAAACTGCATCTGACGGCCCAGCATCAGCCCGGCGATGTCCTTCGCCATATTGGCGATGCGGTCCTGGATCAGCAGGGTGTCGAGCACGTCGCGGCGCGACATGGCCAGCATCATGCCCTTGGGCAGGTGCAGGCGCAGGTCCTTCTTCAGGCGGTCCGCCTCGCGTTCCAGCTTCGAAATCTTCTTCTGCTGTGCCCGCGCGGTCTCCCAGTCGTCGCGGGCCATGGCCTCCATGAACGGCGGGAGCTCGGCGATGCAGGCGCGCACCTTCTCCATGTGCGCCTGTAGCGGGCGTACCGGGGAACGGCCAAACAGCTCGAAGACGAAGTTCTTGGGGGACATGGCGGCGCGAAGGTTGTCACAAAGCCTTAATCTAACGCAAAACACCGCAGCGCGCGCGGTCTTGTTGGCCCCGCCGACGCCCTCGGTGCGGTACACTCATCCGTCAGAGCTGGGGGTGCCCGCGATGGATGCGAGCTGAGAGAGTCCCCTTGAACCTGAACCAGTTAACGCTGGCGGAGGGAAGCTCGGTGCTCGATCCAGTCCGCGCGCGCTCCGTTCGCAGTCTGTCCGGCCCGTTCCGTTCCCTCTGCTGCCATGCCCGCACCGCAGAGGTCACTGTATGAGCGCCATCCCCGAGTCCTTCGCCCGCAAGACCGCCCAGGTCTCCGCCGACGTCACGCGCCCGTTTCCCAATTCCGAAAAGGTCTTCGTGCAGGGTTCGCGCCCGGATATCCGCGTGCCGTTCCGCCAGGTCGCACAAAGCCCCACGCTGACCTCCGGCACCCCGGAAGAGAACCCGCCGATCCCGGTCTACGACACCTCGGGCCCGTACACGGATCCGGACGCGACCATCGATCTGCGCCAGGGCCTGGCAGATCTGCGCGGCAGCTGGATTGACGAGCGCGGCGACACCGAATGGCAGGATGGCCCCAGCTCCGAATACGGCCGCGCCCGCGCCGCCGATCCGGAACTGGCCAGCCTGCGCTTCGAACACATCCGCCCGCCGCGCCGGGCGAAGGCCGGCGCCAACGTCTCGCAGATGCACTACGCCCGTCAGGGGATCATCACCCCGGAGATGGAGTTCGTCGCCATCCGCGAGAACAACCGCCTGCAGGAGCTGCGCGCCGACCCGCGCTACAAGAAGCTGCTGCGCCAGCACGCCGGCGAGTCCTTCGGCGCGTCCATCCCCGAGGAAATCACGCCCGAGTTCGTACGTGACGAGATCGCCCGCGGCCGCGCGATCATCCCGGCCAACATCAACCACCCGGAGCTGGAGCCGATGATCATCGGCCGCAATTTCCGGGTGAAGGTGAACACCAACATCGGCAATTCGGCGGTCTCCTCCTCGATCGAGGAAGAGGTCGAGAAGCTGGTGTGGTCCGCGCGCTGGGGTGGCGACACCCTGATGGACCTGTCCACCGGCAAGAACATTCACGAGACCCGCGAGTGGATCCTGCGCAACTCGCCGGTGCCGATCGGCACCGTGCCGATCTACCAGGCGCTGGAGAAGGTCGACGGCAAGCCCGAGGACCTGACCTGGGAGCTGTTCCGCGACACCCTGATCGAGCAGGCCGAACAGGGGGTGGACTACTTCACCATCCACGCCGGCGTGCGCCTGCAGTACGTGCCGCTGACCGCGGACCGGGTCACCGGGATCGTCTCGCGTGGCGGCTCGATCATGGCCAAGTGGTGCCTGGCGCACCACGAGGAGAACTTCCTCTACACCCGCTTCGACGAGATCTGCGAGATCATGAAGGCGTTCGACGTCTCGTTCTCGCTGGGCGACGGCCTGCGCCCCGGCTGCCTTGCGGATGCCAACGACGCCGCGCAATTCGGTGAGCTGGAGACCCTCGGCGAGCTGACCCAGAAGGCCTGGGCGCACGACGTGCAGGTGATGATCGAGGGCCCCGGCCACGTGCCGCTGCAGAAGGTAAAGGAGAACGTCGACAAGGAGCTGGAAGACTGCTTCGAGGCGCCGTTTTACACCCTCGGGCCGCTGGTCACCGACATCGCCCCGGCCTACGACCACATCACCTCTGGTATCGGCGCGGCCAACATCGGCTGGTATGGCACCGCGATGCTCTGCTACGTGACGCCGAAGGAGCATCTGGGCCTGCCGAACAAGCAGGACGTGCGCGACGGCATCATCACCTACAAGATCGCCGCCCATGCGGCCGACCTTGCCAAGGGTTTCCCCGGCGTGCAGCTGCAGGACAACGCGCTATCCAAGGCGCGCTTCGAGTTCCGCTGGGAGGACCAGTTCAACCTGGCACTCGATCCCGAGCGGGCGCGTGAGTTCCACGACGAGACCCTGCCGAAGGACGCGCACAAGGTCGCCCACTTCTGCTCCATGTGTGGCCCCAACTTCTGCTCCATGAAGATCACCCAGGACGTGCGCGACTACGCGGCGGCCCAGGGCGTCTCCGAAGACGAGGCCCTGAAGAAGGGGATGCAGGAGAAGGCGGTCGAGTTCGTCGAGAAGGGTGCGCGCCTCTACCGCGAGGTGTAGATCGACCGGGAGAGACGCTAGGGAGACGCTGATCAGCGTCTCCCTAGCTGTGATCTCTCAATAGGTTGTCCACGGGGCGACTCCGAAGGATGCCGACTTAGCGAACCCCAGGAGGACGCCCCGTGGACAACCTCGTGAGACTCCACACCTAGCGCACCTCGATCCGGCTACGGCCGTTCTTCTTGGCGGTGTACAGGGCCAGGTCGGCACGATTAAAGGTGTCGACCCGGTCCTCGCCGGGGCGGTACTCGGTAATACCGAAGCTCGCGGTCTGCCGCCCCACTGTCTCGAAGTCGAAGGCGGTGATTCGCGCCTGCAGCTCACGGGCAGCGACGAGCGCCTGTTCGCCGCGCGTCTGCGGTAGTAGTACGAAGAACTCCTCGCCCCCGATCCGACCGACGGCATCCACCTTGCGCAGGTTCTGCCGCAGCAGGCCGGCGAACTGGCGAAGCACGGCATCGCCGGTGCTGTGTCCCCAGGTGTCATTCACGGACTTGAAGTGATCGATGTCGATCAGGATGACCGCGAACGGTTCACCGTAGCGCTCGGCCCGTGCGCGTTCCTCATCGAACAGGCGCTCGATATGCGCACGGTTCCACAATGAGGTCAGTTCGTCGATCCGGGCGGCACGGGCCAGCTGCTGTTGTTGCAGGAAGGTGTGCTTGTGGGCCTTCTCGAGGATGAAGGCGCTCAAGCAGCCGAAGGAGAACGCGGCCAGGACCCACATCAGGTGGAGCTGCAGCAGACCCGCCTCCAGTGGCTGGCGGAAGGTGGCGGCGATTACCAGCGCGATGATGGCGGTTGCGGCAATCACGGCCTGGCGCAGGGCCAGTCCGGATATCGCAAACGTCCACATGATGCTGAGATAGATCTCGGGGGCGAATATCAGAAACTGCGCCGAACCAACGTTCAGATGCAGGTTGGCGGCGTTCGCTACCACCGGTGCCAGGGTCAGGAGCACCCACATCATCGGCTGCAGGCGCCGCGCGAAACTCATCAGCCCGACCGCCAGCAGCAACCCCGGCACCAGCAGGGCATGGGCTATCCATCTCGAGGTGTGCAAGTCGGTGGCCACCGATTGCTCGAGGATGGCGTACAGAAAATACAGCAGGGCCGTCAGGAACGCGATGTAGCGGACCTGCGGGACCCGCACCTGGCGATGCCAGGCCGCGAAAGCCTTTCGAACGTCTGCGTCTTCCTGGTGCAACGGGTTTCCCAGGACCCGCAGGCGCCTAATGATGTCCAAACCCTGACTCCTAAAGCCGTTCAGGCTGCAGCGTACGGATCCTGAGTGTCGGCGCGGCGGCCCCGCGAACGGGGTATGCGAAACGTTAATCGAACGTGGCGCCCGCCGGGACTACTGCATGTGGCCGAAGCCGCCCATCAGGCCGGCACCGATGCCGAAGATCATGCCCAGGACCATCAGGATCAGATAGATCAGCAGCAGTACGCCGAAGATGGTGAAGTAGATGCGCAGGCGGCCGAGGGCGTATTTGATCGCCTCCGGATCGGCGCTCTCAAAGGCGCGCTGCGAGGCCCCGGCGGCCTGCATCAGCACCACGCCGGCCCAGATCGGGATCCAGGCGATGATGATGCCGATGATCGACAGGGCGGTCAGCACGCCCGAGATGATCATCATCACCCCGATCAACTGCATCCAGAACTTCCCGCGAACGAGCGGTTCGATCAGTCCACGGAGGTCGGCCCCGTTGGTTGTGCCCTGTTCCATGTTCAGACTCCTTGTCGTGATGGACGGATGGCCGAAGCATAGCAGGCCCTTTCATGCTGTGACGCATTCGTTGTTTTGGTGCGCGCCGCCCGTGCATACTCGAGCAAGTGCCAACCCGAAAAACAGGGCCACGCAAGGCTCGTGAAGCAGGGGGATGTATGAGCGATCAGGGACGACGCAGGGATGCCGGCCGCAGCGGGCCGCAGGGAACGATGCTGTTTCAGGGGCAGGCCGTGCCCGACGGAGACACGACCCCGGACACCGCCAGCGAGGGGGCGCCCCCCGGCGGTCACCCGGTGCTGGTGGGGATCTCCGAGCCCTTCGGCCAGCAGCGCCTGACCTTGAAACCGGGCAAGCGCTCGGTGGGCCGTCAGGCGACCAATGACATCGTTCTGCAAGAGGGCAGCGTCTCCTCGCAGCATGCCTGGCTGGTCAACGACGGCGGCGAATGCAGGGTGGTCAATCTCTTGTCCACCAACGGCACCTGGGTGAACGACGAGAAGGTGCACGAGGCCGCGCTGAAGGACGGCGACCACGTCCGTTTCGGGCGGGCCGAGTTCGTGTTCCGCCGCCGCGACGACGGTTCCGATGCCCGCCCCGGTCGTGGACCTCGTTCACGCTGGCGCTGGCTGGGCATCGCGGTTGCGGTCCTGCTGCTGGCGGCCGTCGCGCGCATTCTGCTCGAGACGGCCTGAGGTCCGGGGCCGGCACCCCCATGCAGCGGATCGGTCGCTACGGGGTCGGCGAGGAGATCGGTCGCGGGGCCATGGCCGTGATCCATCGCGGCTATGACCCGGATATCCGGCGTCCGCTGGCGATCAAGTGCCTGCAGCCGGACTACGCCTGCCGGCCCGAGTACCGCCGGCGCTTCCTGGCCGAGGCGCGTGCCGCCGGCACCCTGACCCACCCGGGCATCGTTACCATCTTCGATGTCGGCGAGTCGGATCAGCAGCCGTTCATCGCGATGGAGTTGCTGGACGGCATCACCCTCACGGAGTTCGCGGAACAGTTCCGCCCGCTGCTGCTGCGCAATGTCCTGAAGATCGCCATCCAGCTGGTGGAGGCCCTGGACTATGCCCACCGGCATGGCGTCGTGCATCGCGACATCAAGCCCGAGAACATCATCGTCACCAGCGCCACGGCGAACATCAAGGTGATGGACTTCGGCATCGCCCGCACCCTCAGGGACCCCGACTGGCGCGCTGACGACGACTGGCTTGCCGAGGACGACGACGGCTATATCGCAGGATCGCCGCACTATATGGCGCCGGAGCAGATCCGTGGCCGCGATACCGACGCTCGTGCCGACCTCTATTCCGTCGGCGTGGTGCTGTACGAGCTCCTGACGGGGGCCACCCCGTTTCGCGGGCATGATGTCGAGACCCTGCTGACCCGGGTGGTCAAGGATCCGGTCCCCGCACCGCGGGTCATCGTGCGCGACTGTCCGCACGACCTGATTGAGCTGGTGCTGCGCCTGCTGGCGAAGGAACCGGACGAGCGCTACCAGTCGGCCGGCGAGCTATTGGTGGATCTCGAGCGTATCGACGAGCAACGCGCCGAGCGCGAACGGGCAGGAGCCGGGCGTCGGATCATCCCGCTGCGTCTGCGCTGGGCCGCGGTCATGGGGGCACTGGTGGCGGTCACCCTGGTTGTCGGCGGTACGCTGGTACACCAGAAGCAGAACGAGGTGATGACCGACCTGGCGTTTGACTACGGGGCCACGCTGGCGCAGATCATCTCGGTGGAGAGTGCCGAGGACCTGTTGCTGGAGGACACCATCGCGGTCCAGGGCCGCCTGCGCGACATGCAGGCGAACCGGGAGATTGCCCTGCTGAGCGTCGTGGACCACCGCGGCGAGGTGGTGGCCAGCAGCGACCCGGAGGCCCTGGGCCAGCCCTACGAGCCGCCTTCCAGGGACCGCCTGCTTCAGCGTCGCGACGGCCAGGCCGTGTGGTCCATCACCGGGCGGGATGGCGCAGAGCTGTTCATGTTCGAGGCCCCGGTTCGCTACCAGGATCATCACATCGGGCAACTCCAGGTCGGGCTGTCCACGGGGTCCCTGCGCGCGGCGAACGAGGCCACCTTCATGGCCTTGCTGATGCTCACGCTGGTCACCCTCCTCGCGGTGCTCCTGGGGGCCTACGTGCTCGCCCGGCGTCTTCAGGCGCCGCTGGACCGCCTGCGCGGGGCGCTGGACCAGATCGGTCAGGGGCGGCTCGATACCCGGATCCGTGCCCGTCGACACGACGACTTCGAGCGGGTCTTCAGTGCTTACAACGCGATGGCCGACTCGCTGGAGGCGCGCATGAAGCGCCGGGTCGCCGGGACGCCCGAGCGCAGCGCTGCCGGGCCGGTTGCTGACGGCGACCGCACCCAGGAGCTTGCATCCGACGAGTTGCCGACCGAAGCCACTTCAAGGCGCACCGCTACGGATTAACTCCGGCCGTTCTCGCGGTCCAGGGCATCCAGGCGACGCTGCAGTTCCAGGGCTCGCAGGCGATAGCCGCGCGCCGCCTCGAACCCGGGGTCGATCGCCAGGGCCTCGTCCCACAATGCGATGGCGGTCTCCAGGTCCTGGTTGCGGTAGCGCACGATGGCCTCCGCGTGCAGGGCCTCCTTGCGCTGTTGTCCCAGCTCGTCAAGGTGCTGGCGCGCGGTCGCGTGTTGCGGGTCCTGTTCGAGCACCCGGCCGAAGGCCTCCAGCGCGTTTTCGGTCGCGCCTGCCGCGCGTGCCTCCACGCCCCGCCGGTGCCAGTAGCCGATCGCCGCGTCGCGCGCAAGGGGGTCCAGCCAGCTGGCCCATTCGTTCTGTGCCTCGGGGTGCTCGCGGGCCAACTCCACGACCTCCAGCGCCGCGCCATAACGCCCGGCTGCCAGGTCGGCCTCGATTGCGCGGCGCAAACCGTCCTCGCTGACGCCGGGCGCGGCGTCGGGGTCGAGAGCCATCAGCTGTTCGTCCAGATCGGTCTCGCCACGTTGCAGCCCCGCCACATCCCGCGGGATGCGCAGCCGTTGCCCGACGAGCAGTCGGTCCGGGCGTTCGATGTCGTTGTAGCGTGCGAGGATCACAAAGCGGGTGGCGTCGCCGAGGTGCTCACGCGCCAGCCCGCCCAGGCTGTCGCCCGGCTCCACCGTGTGAACGAAATAGGCCTCGCCCAGGGTCGCCTGCGGGTCCCCGGAGAGCTGTTCGCGCAGGCCGCGGGCGGCGCGGTTGTCCGGATCATCTGCGAGGATCCGGTCCAGTGCCGAGCGTGCCCGGTCCATCTCGCCGCCCTGCAGGAGCTGCACGATCTCGGCGATCTTGAGGCGCTCGTCCTGCTTCTCACGGGCGATCGGGTCGGACGGGGCGTCGTCGGTCGCGACGACCACGTCCTCGGTGGACTCCGCCTCGGGGTCGAACAAGCCCTGTAGCTGCGCACAGCCGGACAGGAACACTGTCAGTACGACAAGCAGGACGAGGCGAAGCAGCGTGGTGTGGGCTGGCATCATGGCAAGGACTGGTGTGGCTCGGCGAGTCCGCGAGTATACGGTCGGCATCAGTCCAGCGGCCACAGCAGGATCGCAAGGGCCGCGGCCAGTAGCGCCAGAAGGCCCAGCGTGGGACCGATGCGCGCCTTCAGGTGCCGGCGCCAGAAACGCCCGCGCGGCGGCCCGCTCCGCCATGCTGCCAGGGCCACGTTGTCACCCTTGGGTCCGCCGCGTCGCGCCGCTTCGACGGCTGCGCTCGCGGTGGCCGTGTCGAGGTCCGGGCTGTCCAGCAGTTCCGCGATCTCGATCGGTCCGATCTGTTCCCAGAAGCCATCCGAGCACAACAAGAAGCGCGTGTGACGGGTGACGGGGGCCTCGCCGTAGTCCACCTCGATCGGGTCGACCACGCCGAGGCCTCGCAATAGCCGGTTCTGCTCCGGGTGCGTTGCCATTTGCGCCTCGCTTATTACCCCCTCGTCAACCAGCTGCTGGACCCGGGTGTGATCGCGCGTGCGCCGCTGAAGGGTGTCGCCCTCGAAGTGGTACAGCCGGCTGTCGCCGCAATGGGCCCAGCAGGCGGTGTTCGGGGTCACATACAGTGCCACCAGCGTGGTGCCGGGGCGTTGTGACGGATCGGTACCCCCGGTCTCCAGCAAGGCTGCATGGGTCTCGTGGAAGAGAGCGTGGAGCAGGGCACGGGCATCGGCAGCCTGCCCCGCGTAGCGGGTCCACAGGCGTTCGGCGGTCGCGATCGCGGCGTGCGAGGCACGTGCCCCGCCCTCGTGGCCGCCCATTCCGTCCGCGACCAGCAGCAGGGCACTCTGCCCGTCCGCGTTTTGTAGCACGGTCACCGCGTCCTGTTGCTCGGCGCGGCCACCCATCTCCCTGGCGTATCCGGTTTCCATGTGCGTGTGGCCCCGGTGATCCCGTGACCATGATGACCGAGTTGATCGGCGTGTGACAGCCCCTGGGGGGAGCCGCGCATCGATCCGCGTCTCCCTAGCCGGTGGCGCCGATCCAGAACTGGATGGAGCGGCCGAGGAAGTCGTCCCAGGTCATGTAGTGTGAGCCGTCGCAGGAGAAAGTCAGGCTGATCATGCCGTTGAACAGGTTGATCGAGGCGGAGCGCAGGTACACGGTCTCGTCGGCATAGCGCAGCGCGCGCAGCGCCTCCAGCACGCGGCCGACGTCCTCCTTCGGGATTAGCGCCTCCGCGGGATATGGCTCGTGCGGAAACGCCAGGCAGACGTCCGGGTCGCCCAGGGACTCGTGCGTCAGGATGCGGTAGCGGTACGGGTCCTCGGTGGTCCACAGTGTGGCGCGCGAACTGGAGAAGTGGAACACGCCCTGGAACACGCCGCGCTCGGTGAATAGTTCTTCCAGAATGGCCAGGGCGGTGTCCATGTTCTGGTCCATCAGGCTCTCGGTGCGGCTCTGCAGGAACAGTGTCCCGCGAATCGACGGATCGCCCTTGATCTGGCGCCACTCGCTCGGCTCCTCGTACAGGTCCTCGGAGAAGTCGGGCAGGTTGCGCAGATCGAAGTCCGCACCGAGAAAGCCCAGCGCGTTGCCCTGGCCGTCGCGCACCAGCTGCAATGAGGTCAGGGATGGCCGGCGTCCGAGCAGGCTGATGTAGGCATCCGACAGCAGGAAGCCGTCCGCGGGCACGGCCTCCTTCATGTATGGGCGCTGCGAGCGATCACGCCCGAAGTGTTCCGGCAGTACGCCAGTGCGCGAGATGTTGTCCGAAAGCTGGACCCCCTCGGTGTTTAGTGCATACACGAAGGTCGCTTCCGGGATCTGGCGGATCGCCTCCTCCAGGATCGAGTCCAGCGCCTCGCGGCGCGGCCAGGCGGCACTTAGCCGGCCGGCGATCTCCGCCAGGGGTTCATGCAGCTTGTCCTCGAGGTAGGCGCGCTGGTGCTCAATCGCCTTTTTCAGTTCCGTCATGGTGCGGTGTCGTCTCCTTTCAGTGCGCTGCGATTATCCCCGATCGCGGATGGCGTTGTCGTGACGGCCCGCGCGCGCCGTTTGTCCCGGCACTTCGGCCTGTCGAACAGGTCCGAGCAGGAACCATGCCGACGACGAGCCCGACTGTGCCCGATACTGCGAACCCGACCATGACGAAATCTACCGAATCTCTCCGCCCGGCCCGCCCCGGCGATCTCGACACCATCAACCATCTGGTGGCCGAGGCGATCGAGGACTGGCCCTTGCCCGAACGTGTGCGGCGGCTCGCCCTGCCGGCCTACCGTTATACCGAGGCCGATCTGATGTTCCTCGAGGTGACGGTGCTGGAGCGCGCGGGCGAGGTGGTCGGCGTCGCCGCCTGGGAGGCGGCGGAGACCCGCGAGCTGCCGGAGGGTGTCGCCGACGGGCTGCTGCTGCATGGCCTCTACGTGGGGCGAGCCGCTCGCGGGCAGGGTGCGGGCCGGCAACTGGTCGAGGCCTGCCGGAGCGCCGCGCGCGAGGCCGGGGTGGCCGGGGTGCTGGTCAAGGCCCAGGCCTCGGCGTCCAGCTTCTTCGCGGCGATGGGCTTCGTCCCGGTACCCGTGCGCGATCGCGACCGCGACTACGAACAGCGCTACTGGCTCCCGTCTCTGCCCAGCGGTGGCGGCGGCAATTAGCCTTAGGGAAACACTGATCAATGAACGCGTTCGCGTTGGTACCCCAGGTTTTCCGAGACAAGGCGCGTCGTGCAACAGGTAGTGGTTCTACCTGTAAGCGGCGCAACGCAGGATCGGGGAACCTGGGGTGCCAACCCCGCACGTTATTGAAAGGAGGGGGTCGGCCGCCCGTTGTTGACGAAAACGGGCGCGCGCACAGCGTTGTGGCTCCCTTGTGCAGAATGACTGCACGGCAGTCACCGCGCCTTGTTCGCACGCAAAAGCGACTCGAGCGCGAACGCGTTCATTGATCAGTGTTTCCCTAAGGTCTTGGCGTCGGACCCTAGCCTGTCGCCAGCCGCGGCGGTATCCAGTGTTCGAAGGGTGGTTTTGGCGTGGAGCCGTGTTTCCGGATAAAAGTGCCGATCCGTGAAGGGTTTGTGGGCGGCCCTCCTTTCTCGGGGCGTCCCGGATGCAGGAGGATTTGATGGAATGCGAGAAGACGGCTCTTTTGGTGGCGGTCCGATGCGGGTCGTCGGGGTCGCCTGATGTTCGATGAAGCGGCTCGGCTCGCGGCGCTCAAGGCCTACGACATCCTGGACACCCCGCCGGAGCCCCAGTTCGACGACTTCACGCGCCTGATCGCGTACATCTGTGATGCACCGATCGCGGCCATCAACCTGGTGGATCGCGACCGCCAGTGGTTCAAGTCCGAGATTGGTTTGGGCGTGCGCGAGACGCCGCTGGATATCTCGATCTGTCGGCACGCCATCCTGCAAAAGGGTGTGTTCGTGGTGCCGGACACCACACGGGATTCGCGTTTCATGAACAACCCGCTGGTCACGGGGGCTCCCCATTTGCGGTTCTATGCCGGTGCCCTGCTCGAAAGCGCCGACGGTCTGCCGTTGGGGACGTTATGCGTGTTGGACTACAAGCCACGAGAACTGACGGCCGAGCAGGAAGATGCGCTGCAAGTGCTGGCGCGCCAGGTGATGGCGAATCTCGAACTGCGCCGGCAAATGCGTGAGCTTCAGGAAGCGCTCGCAAGCAACGAGAAGCTTCGCGAGGGGCTGGAGGACAAGCAGGAAGAACTGCTCTCGCTCAACGAGGACCTGACCCAGCTGGCGACCACGGATTCCCTCACCGGCATTGGTAATCGTCGGGTCTTCGATGCTGTGCTAAAGAACGAGTTGCACCGTTTCCGGCGCAATACGGAGCTTTTCTCCCTCGTCCTGCTCGACCTCGATGATTTCAAGTTGATCAACGATCGCTTTGGGCACGACGTGGGAGACCTGGTTCTGCAACAAGTCGTCGAGCGGCTGGGACCGCTGGTGCGCAAGGTGGATCTGATCGCGCGGATTGGTGGCGAGGAGTTCGCCCTGATCCTGCCGGCGACGAACGCCGCCGCCGCCGGGGAAGTGGCGGAGCGCCTGCGGCTACGGATCGCGGACTGCGGGTTCGCGCGGGTCGAAGCTCGGCCTGTGACGCTCAGCGCGGGGGTGGCGACCGTGCGGCCCGATGACACGGAGGCGTCCCTGTACGGCCGCGCAGACAAGGCGTTGTACCGGGCCAAGGCCAACGGCCGCAATCAAGTGTGCAGCGACCAGCTCCAGGCGCCCAACGAGTAGCCAGGGCATTCCTGAAGGCGGGACGTGTGGCTCGCCGGCCGGAGGGTGGCTTAGCCCATGATGGCTGTCGCCGGTCCCGGGCGCCCGAAATAATAGCCTTGGAAGTAGTGGCACTCGAGCTCGGCGAGCAACTCGAATTGCTCGGCGGTTTCCACGCCTTCGGCCACGACCCGCATATCCAGGCTTTGGGCCAGGTTGATGATGGCCTCAATGATGACCCGGTCTCGTCCGTGACCGGACTGTCCGGCCGCTTGCACGAAGGCCTTGTCTATCTTGACCTCGTCGAACGGGAGACGGGACAGGTAGGCCATCGAGGAGTATCCAGTACCGAAGTCGTCCATGGAGAACCGGATACCCAGTGCCCGGATCTGCTCCATCTTGTACATGCTGTCCTCCAGATCGGCGAGTACCAGCGATTCGGTCAGTTCGAGCTTGAGCCGTTCAGGCGGGATCGGCCAGCCTTCCAGGAGACGTTCGATCTGAGAAACGAAGTCGTCTTGATGGAACTGCGCGGCGCTGACATTGACCGACAGGCTCAAATGCGCGGTAGCCGGGTCCTGTTGCCAGCGCTGGATCTGTCGGCAGCCTTCATTCAGGACCCAGTGCCCGAGTGGCCGGATCAGCCCGGTATCCTCCGCCAACGGCATAAAGTCCAGGGGGGCGACAAGCCCGCGTACCGGGTGATGCCAGCGTAGCAGCGCTTCGGCGGCCACGGTGCGGCCTTCGGGGTCGATCTGCCTCTGGAAGTGCAGAACGAAGTGATCGCTACCCATGGAGGCCCGA
Source organism: Thioalkalivibrio sp. ALM2T (assembly GCF_000381505.1). Taxonomy (NCBI): domain Bacteria; kingdom Pseudomonadati; phylum Pseudomonadota; class Gammaproteobacteria; order Chromatiales; family Ectothiorhodospiraceae; genus Thioalkalivibrio; species Thioalkalivibrio sp. ALM2T. The sequence continues at coordinate 34,818 of NZ_KB906564.1, read as the reverse complement.
AGGTCCGCTTCCAGCCGGAAACGCTCCTCCATCTCTGCCTGGAGCGTCGGATTGAAGAAACGGATCGCGTTGGAGCCGGCCGCCTTTGCCTGGTACATCGCGGCGTCGGCGCGGCGCAAGAGCTCCTCGTGGGTATGCTCGTCGCCCAAGAACACGGTAAGGCCGATACTGACGGCACACTGATAGTCGTGACCCCGCAGTTGCACCGGTTCGGTCACGAGGGCCTGGACTTCCTCGGCTACATGAACGGCCTGCTGGGCGGCGAGTTCTTCCCGCTCGCCGAGTTCCTCGAGGACGATGACGAACTCGTCACCCCCAAGGCGTGCCACCGTGTCCGCACTGCGCACGCGATTCTCCAGCCTGCGCGCCAGTGTCTTCAGGAGTGCGTCCCCGACCGAGTGCCCCAGCGTATCGTTGAGGCGCTTGAAGTCGTCCAGGTCGAGGAATAGCACGGCCCCGTAATGCCGGTGACGTGCGGAAAGAGCCCGCGCATGTTCGAGGCGCTCCTCGAGCAGTCGCCGGTTTGCGAGTCCGGTCAGTTCATCATAGAAGGCCAGTTGGTGGATGCGTGCCGAAGTGCGCTTCTGGTCCGTGATATCGGTGATGAAGCCGTTCCAGAGTACGCCCCCGTCCGGTTCGCGATCCGGGGTCGCGTTGCCCTGGAGCCAGCGTTCGCCGTGTTCGGGGTGTCGCACGCGATGCTCGTGGCGCCATACCGACAGATCGTTGGCGGAGGCCTGGATGGAGGCCAGAACCCCGTCCAGATCCGCCGGGTGAATGACGTTGGTGAGCTCCGAGGCATCCTCCTGCACCTGTTCGGCGGTCACCCCGTAGATATCTTCGATCGCATGGCTGGCATAGGGGAAGGACAGGCTTCCATCGGGCCCCAGGCGGAACTGATACACCACGCCAGGCAGGCGGGAAGCGATCTTCTGGAAGCGGTCATCCAGCTGTCGGGCCCGTGCTGCCAGGATGTCTGCGTCCAGTTGCGCGCCCTCGATGCGCAGGCGCAGGGTCACCGTGATGGTCGAGGTGATCAGGATGAACAGGCTAGCACCCACGGCCAGGCCGGCGATCAGCCCCGGTTGTACAGTCAGGCCCGCGAGGCTGGAGTGCTGACCGTCGCCAGGGACAAAACGCGCGGCCGACATGGCCACATAGTGCAGGCTGGAAATGGCCAGCCCCATAAGGACTGCGCTGCCCAGTTTGAACAGGGTAGGTTGATACCGTTCTCCGTTTTCCAGGAAGCGATCCAGCAAGCGCGGAATGGCCAGGGCCATGCTGGCCATGATTATGGCCACGGCGATCGACAGGGCGAAAAGCGTGGGCTGGTGCAGCATGTCGGCATCCACGATCATGCCGCTCATGCCGATATAGTGCATGGCGCCGATGCCGACCCCCATCAGGCTCCCGCCCAGCGCAATTGCCTGTACCGAGACGCAGGGCGAGCGCAATACCTGCAGGGCGACGTAACCGGCCGCGATGGCCGGCAGCACGGAAGCCATGGTGATGCCCAGGTGGTATTCGATTTCCAGGGGCAGCTGGAACGCCACCATACCGATGAAGTGCATGGTCCAGACGCCCACCCCCATGGCGATGGCGCCGTTGATCTGCCAGCCGATGCGCGCGGCCCGCGCGGTGGTGTTCCGGATCAGGTCAACGTGGCTGATGCTCGCGTAAGCCGCCAGGATCGCGATAGCCAGCGATACCACCACCAGGGGCGCCGAGTGACTGCCACGATAGGCTAGCTCTCCAAGCGCGTCTGTGGTGGCGAAATTCATCGCGGCATTCTGCGGACGTCCCGGGTCAAACGCCAGCCAGGGCGCAACGGGTAATGGCTCAGTCGCCTTTCCCTAAGCATTGGCTGGAGGCCCGCACGAGCCGCCTGGCTACGGGCGCTCGGCGGGAAGTGTCACGATCGGGCATGGCAAGATCGCGCGCCCTGAGGCGTGAGCCCGGAGCGGGGCGGTTGATCTTCAGTATTCGTTCCGACGGCCGATAAGGTAGAAGGCGGTTTTATCGCCACGTTTATTCGCACAGCCAAGGAATGCCAACACCATGATCTCTCTGCAGACGATTCGCGGTCGCATGATCGCGACGGTCTTGATTACCACGGCCCTGATTGCCATTGCGGTCGGTGTGACGCTGCGAGGCGTGCAGAACGTCGAGGCTGAATTCACGACGTACCTGGACGAGAACGAGGCGCGGATGTCCGCCCTGAACACCATGTTCGGGGATGGCCTGCTGGGGGGTATTGCCACGCGGAACCAGATCTTCAATCCGGACCTGGAATTACCGCCGCAGGTGGTGGCGGGCACGGCCGAACGTTTTGAAGGGGCGCTTTCGTTCCTGCGGGATGTCGCGGTCCGGCAGGACGTCATTGCCAGTCTGGACACGATCGAGGCGAACTGGGCTCAGGTGCAACGGGCTCGTCTGAATGTGCTCGATCTGGCGCGTGCCGGTGAGGTGGACGAGGCCTCGCGATTGCTCGCCGAAATCGAGAACCCGGCATGGCGGCCGATCCGTCAGGAAATCCAGGCGCTGACCGAGACCGAGGAGGCCGCCACCGAGGCCGCCCGGGAGCGTGTGCAATCCCAGGTGGAGGCGGCATTTATCAGCGGTCTTGGGGCCGGTGTGGCGGCGGTCGTTGTGTCGGCGGGTATCAGCCTGTGGATGGCGATGATGCTGGCGCGGCGTATGCGCAAGGTGCAGGGCATGGCGGACGACCTGGCGGCGGGAGACGGCGACCTGACCAAACGCATCGAGGTGGAAGGCCGGGACGAGCTGGCGGAGCTTTCTCGCAGTTTCAATGCGTTCGTCGACAAGGTGCACCAGCTGGTGCGTCAGGTGTCGGGTTCGACTTCTCAGGTGGCCGCAGCCGCCGAGGAACTGGCCACAGTCACCCGGGAGTCGGATGCGGCCGTGCAGCGCCAGGGTTCGGAAACCGACCAGGTGGCCACTGCGATGAACGAGATGACCTCCACGGTTCAGGAGGTCGCCCGGAACGCGATGGGGGCTTCGGAGTCCGCCAACTCGGCGGACGACGAGACGCGCTCCGGATCGGCCGTGGTTAGTGAAACCCGCAGTGCGATCGAGAAACTTGCCGGTGAGGTGGAAACAGCTGGGGCGGCGATCGAGGAAGTAGGCCGGGATTCCGAGTCCATCAGCAAGGTCCTCGAGGTCATCAAGGAAGTGGCGGAGCAGACCAATCTTCTGGCATTGAACGCGGCGATCGAGGCGGCCCGCGCCGGTGATCAGGGCCGTGGATTCGCGGTGGTGGCCGACGAGGTGCGCTCGCTCGCCAGCCGCACGGAACAATCGACTCAGGAGATTCAGGGCATGATCGAGCGCCTGCAGTCGGGTACGCGTCATGCGGTCGGTGTGATGGAAAAGAGCCGGACCCAGGCGGGGCAGTCCGTCGACAAGGCCGGGGAGGCTCAGGCTGCACTGTCTCGCATCCAGGAGGCCGTGGGCCAGATCCGCGACATGAATACCCAGATCGCCAGTGCCGCGGAGGAGCAATCCGCCGTGGCCGAAGAGATCAACCGCAACGTTACCAATATCAACGACATCGCCACCGAGGTTTCGACGGGATCGCGCCAGACGCAGTCTGCCGGCGACGAGCTGGCCCGCCTAGCCGCCGAGTTGCAGCGCCTGGTGGGGCAGTTCCGCGTTTAGGGCAGGCGGCCTTGGCACCGCTGGGGCTCGCGCCTGAGATCCCTGTCATTGCGAGTCGCGTACGACGACTTCAGCAGATCCGGGGCAGCTGTTCGCCGGCCGGCAGGATGACGCGGCGTTCCACCCCCGTCGCCAGGCGCCGGATCACCGCCGGTTCGCCCGCCTCGGCACGGCCGATGGCGACGGCGCCGGCCGTGTCCGGACGCGCCTGAAGGATCGCCAGCGCCCGGGTTGCCGCGGGTTCCGGAACGGCGGCCAGGAAGCGCCCTTCGCAAGCCGAATGCAGGGGATCCAGCCCGAGGATCTCGCAGGCCCCGCGTACATCGTCGCGCACCGGTATCGCGGTATCGTCCAGCACCAGGCGGCAGGCGGAGGCATCGGCCAGCTCCTGCAGGGCGGCGATCGCACCGCCGCGGGTCGGGTCGCGCAGCGCGCGGACTGGCACGCCGGCGGCCAGTAGTGCGGCCACGGCCCCGGCGACCGATGCGCTGTCACTGGGGATCGGCGGGTCCAGGCCCAGGTTTTCGCGGGCGGCGAGGATTGCGACACCATGGCGGCCAAGATCGCCACTGGCGAGCAGTACATCACCGGGCCGGATCGCGCCCGGCGTGATCTGCACGCCTTCGGGCACGACGCCCACCCCGCTGGTGCTGATGTAGACCCCGTCGCCGCGCCCGGCCTCCACCACCTTGGTGTCGCCGGCGACCACCCGCACGCCGCATTCCTCTGCGGCCGCCTGCACCGAGGCGAGGACGCGCCGCAGGTCGTCCAGTGGCAGCCCCTCCTCCAGGATCAGCCCCAGGGTCAGCCACAGCGGGCGCGCCCCGGCCATCGCCAGGTCGTTGACCGTACCGTGCACCGCGAGCCGGCCGATGTCGCCACCCGGGAAGAACAGCGGCTGCACCACGAAGCTGTCCGTCGTCATTGCCAGGCGCCCGCCCGGGGCGTCGAGCACGGCGGCATCGGGGGCGGCGAGGGCCGGGATGCCCAGCGCTGGCAGGATTACCTCGTCCAGCAGCTTCGCCTGCATCCGCCCCCCGCCGCCATGCGCGAGGCGTACGACGTCGGTGGTCATGCCTCGCCCCGATAGTGCAGGTAGGCCGCGCAGGCCCCCTCGGAGGAGACCATGGGCGCGCCCAGCGGGGTATCCGGCGTGCAATCGCGGCCGAAGGCGGGGCAGTCGGTGGGGCGGCGCAGCCCGCGCAGCACCTCGCCGGCGATGCAGGGGCTATCCCCGATCGCCTCGGGTGTGACGAGCCCGAAACGGCCCACGGCGTCGAACCGGGCGTATTCCGGGCGCAGCCCGAGGCCGCTGGCGGGCAGGCGTCCCAGGCCCCGCCATTCGCGCTCGACCGGCTCGAAGACGCGAGAGACCGCAGCGCGCGCGGCTGCGTTGCCGTCGTCCGGCGCGGCCCGGTCGTAGCGGTTCTCCACCCGGGCCGCGCCGCGTTCCAGTTGTTCCACGCAGGCGTGGATCCCGGCCAGCAGGTCCACTGGCTCGAAGCCGGTCACCACGATCGGGACCCGGAAGCGTTCGGCGATCGCGTGATAGGCGGCCGCTCCCTCCACCGTGCAGACATGCCCGGCGGCCAGGAAGCCCTGGATGCGGTTGTCCGGGTCGGCCAGCAGGGCCTCCATCGCCGGCGGTACCAGCGAGTGCGAGACCAGCAGCGACAGGTTGGCCAGGCCCAGGGCCTCGGCCTGCAGCACGGCGATCGCGGCGGCCGGGGCGGTGGTCTCGAAGCCCACCGCCAGCAGCACCACCTCGCGCTCCGGGTGTTCGCGTGCCAGTGCTACCGCATCCAGCGGCGAGTAGATCACGCGCACCTCGCCCCCGGCTGCGCGCGCCGCGTTCAGGTCGCCCAGCGCCCCGGGCACGCGCAGCATGTCGCCGAAGGTGGAAAGCATCACCTCTGGGCGTCGGGTCAGCAGTACCGCCTGGTCCAGGGTCTCGGCCGGGGTCACGCAGACCGGGCAGCCGGGCCCGTGGATCAGCTCGACGGCGTCCGCCAGCAGTTCATCCAGGCCATGGCGCAGGATTGCGTGGGTCTGGCCGCCGCAGACCTCCATCAGTGTCCAGCGCCGGGTGCAGGTGGCGCGGATCGCTTCCACCTGGCGCAGGATCAGGGCCGGGTCGCGGTATTCGTCCAGGTGCTTCACGGGCCCTCCGGGGCGGGCGGGTCGTGTGCGGGGATTTCGCGCAGGGCCGCCAGGGTGCGTTCGGCAGCGGCCTCGTCGAGGGTGGCGATCGCGATGCCGGCGTGGACCAGCACGTAGTCGCCGGGCCCGGCCTCGGGGGTGCAGGCCAGCGAGATCACGCGCGTGACGCCACCGAAGGCTACGCGCGCCTGGCGGAACAGCGGGTCGACACCGTCCACGCTGTCGATACGACCGGGGATGGCAAGACACATGGGTTCAGTCTCCGTTCGGGGGCACCGCGGCCCGGCGCCCGATCACCGCCTGGCCCAGCGCCAGCCCGCCGTCATTGGGCGGGATAAGTTGCGGCCACAGCGGACGGAAGCCGGCGGCCTGCAGTGCATCCACGCATTGTTGCAGCAACCACCGATTCTGGAAGCATCCGCCGGTCAGCGCCACGGTTTCATGCCCCCCGGCCCGGGCAGCGTCGACCGCGAATCCGGCCAGCGCCCCGTGCAGGCGGGCCGCCATGCGTCCGGGTGTCGCCACGCCGGCATGATCGGCCAGCAGCGCGGCGACCAGCGGGCCCCAATCGGCCCGCCACGGTATGGTGGCCGTACTCAGCGAAATGCCGGAGGCGTCGACCCCGCCCCCTGCAGCCTCCGCCGCCTGCTGCACGAGCATGGCCGCCTGCCCCTCGAAGCCGGCACCGGTGCGCAGCCCGCCCAGCGCCGCGACCGCGTCGAACAGCCGCCCGACGCTGGACGTCCAGGGGGCGTTGATCCCTCGCTCCAGTGCCGCGAGCAGCGGGTGCCATTCCGCAGCGGTAAACAAGGCCCGCGCGGGGCTCGCCTCCAGCGCGGCCGGATCGCCGTCGAAGTGGGCATGCAGCAGGCCCAGCAGGGCGCGCCGGGGTTCGCGGATCGCGGCCTCGGCCCCGGGCAGGCGGAAGGGCCGCAGATGACCGCGCCGTTGAAAGCCCCCGTCGGCGTCCATTGCCAGGCATTCGCCGCCCCACAGTATGTCGTCCTCGCCGAGGCCGATGCCGTCCCAGACCAGCGCCATGGCCGGTCCGAGCACCCCGTGCTCCGCCAGGCAGGCCGCCGCGTGGGCATGATGGTGTTGTACGGCGACGACCGGAGGCCCCCAGCCCCCGGCCAGCGGCGTGGAGGCGTAGTCGGGATGCCGGTCGCAGGCGACGCGCGCGATGTCCACGCCACAGAGTTCGCCCAGTGCGCGGGCCTCGCCAGCCAGCCGGTACAGGGCCGCGTCGCTGTCCAGGTCGCCGACGTGGGCGCCGACGACGATCTCGGTCTCCAGGGCCAGGGCCGGGGCGGCCTTCAGGTGGCCCCCCAGTGCAAGGGTGACGGGCCCGGCGTCTGGCAGGGGCACTCGCAGCGGCGCATACCCGCGGCCGAGTCGCAGGCATTGAGGCCGGCCCGCGGCGATCTGAAATACCGAATCGTCCAGTGCCCGCGCGATCGGCCGGTCGTGGTCCAGGATCCCGTCCGCGATCATGCCCAGTCGGGTCACCGCCTCCGCGGTGTCGATACAAAGGGGCTCGCCGCCGCGGTTGCCCGAGGTGCAGACCAGTGGGCCGGCGAAGGTCTCCAGCAGCAGGTGATGCAGTGGCGTCGCCGGCCGCATCAGTCCCAGACGGTTGAACCCCGGCGCCACGCCCTCTGCCAGCGGGGCGCCCGGCCGGCGGTCCACCAGCACGATCGGTGCCTCCGGCGCATCCAGCAGCGTACGTTCGGCGCTGGTGGCGCGCGCCACTTGGGCCAGCCAGTCGCCATCCGGCAGCATGACCGCCAGCGGCTTCTCCGGGCGCTGCTTGCGCGCGCGCAGGCGGGTCACCGCATCCTGGCGGGTCGCGTCCACCAGGAGCTGGAACCCGCCCAGACCCTTCAGCGCCAGGATCTGCCCCTCGCGCAGCACGTTGACCGCCGCGTGCAGGGCCGCATCGCCGGTGGCGTGTTCGCCTCCGTCCGGGCCGCGCAGCGTTACCTGCGGCCCGCAGTCCGGGCAGGCCATGGCCTCCGCGTGAAAGCGCCGGTCCCCCGGGGCCTCGAACTCCGCCCGGCAGGCCGCGCACAGCGGGAACTCGTCCAGGGTGGTCTGCGAGCGGTCCCAGGGCAGGGCCGTCGCGATACTCCAGCGTGGTCCGCAGGCCGTGCAGGCGGTAAACGGGTAGCGGTGGCGTCTTGCCGCGGGGTCACGGATCTCGGCGAGGCAGTCGGGGCAGGCTGCACGGTCCGGCGCCAGGGCCGGCGCGCCGCCCTGCCCGGGGCCCTGAACCACGCGGAAGGTGGCAGCGCCGACGGGGCGAGATGCCGTCACGGTGATCGCATCGACCCGCGCGGCCGGCGGGGCCTCCTGCTCCAGGGCAGCGCGCAGCGCGACGAGCGCGGCCTCTAGTCCTTCGGCCTCGATCACCACGCCGGACGGCGTGTTGCCCACCGAGCCGGTGATGCCGAGCCGCCGGGCCCGCTCCGCGACAAACGGCCGGAAGCCAACGCCCTGAACCCGGCCGGTGACCACCAGGTGCCAGCGCGCAGGCGACGGGGCGCGTGTCGCGGCGGCGCTCACGCCACGTCCAGGCTCCGCAGCAGGATCTGCTGGGCCTCGGGGTGGGCCTCGTCGTCCGAGGTCTCCACCTCCAGCTCGGCCCCCTCGGCGACGGTGCCGCGGATGCCGTCCTCGAAGTGCTCGCGGAAATGCTCGGGCGTGATATGCGACAACGCGCCCAGCCATACCCGTACGCGGGTCACGCGCCGGGCGTTGTTGTCGGCCGCCACCTGCTCGATCTTGCGCATCAGATCGGCCATCAGCGAAAACTCGTGCATGCATCCTCCTCCGGGGACTCGTCGTGGTCCCGGTTGCCGGTCTCACCGGCGTCCGTGGTGCTACCCGAAGAAGCAGGCGTGGTCGTCCGCGCCGATGATCTTCAGGGCCTCATCCAGCGACGAGGCTTCCGGTTTCGGATCATGGCGGTGCCAGGCGAGATCCGATCGCAGCCAGAAGATCTTCCAGGCGCCCGATTTTTTGACCAGTGTGGTCTTGGCAATAGGTATCTCCAGCGTATGCCCCGAGTCGTCCCAGGCAGGCCACCGCTCGAACAGCAGCACGCTCTGACCCTCGATGCGATAGGCAAGATCGACCTGATCCCGGAGATGCGCGGGAGGCCTGCGGCGTTCCACGACGGCGTCGACGGCTTTTCTATCCGCTTTCGTTCGAACTCACTTAATGGCATCCATGACTCCCGAACATCAAGTCACCCAGGGAAACACATTGTCTCGGAACAAACGGGGCACCAGCGTGGGCGTGGACACCGGTCCATGTCTCCCTAGCTGATGGCGTGTTTCTTCATACGGTACAGCAGGGTGTCGCGGGTCAGGCCCAGCAGGCGCGCGGCGCGCGAGCGATTGCCGCGAGTCTGTTCCAGTGCCTGGCGGATCAGTTCCATCTCCACCCGTTCCAGACTCAGGCCGTCCGGAGGGATAATCCACGGCCCGCCCGCCTGACCCGGGGGTAGCTGCATCCAGTGGTCCGGGATGTCGCCCGGCGCCACCTGCTGGCCCGGCATGAAGATCACGCAGCGCTCCACTAGGTTCTTCAGCTCGCGGACATTGCCCGGCCATGGCCACTGGGCCAGCCACCTGCGCAGCGCTGGGGCAAAGGTCGGCGGCGTCAGTCCATGGTGGGCGGCCAGCGTGTTGCGAAAGTGCTCGGTGAGCAGCGGGATATCGCCCTGGCGCAGGCGCAGCGGCGGCATCTCCAGTGGCACCACCTGCAGGCGGTAATAGAGATCAGCGCGAAACTGTCCGGCACCGACCCACGCATGCAGGTCCTGATGGGTGGCGGCGATCACGCGCACGTCCACGTGTTCGGTCGTCCCCGCGCCCAGGGGTTGGCATTCCCCGGCCTCTAGGAACCGCAGCAGCTTGGCCTGCGCCCCAGCCGGCAGCTCGGCGATCTCGTCGAGGAATAACGTGCCCCCAGCCGCTTGCTGTACCAGCCCGGTCTGGTGGGAGTTGGCACCGGTAAAGGCCCCGCGCCGGTGGCCGAACAGCTCCGATTCGACCAGTTCTGCGGGCAGGGCCGCACAGTTCAACGTTACCAGCGGCCCGTCCGGCCGTCGGCTCTGTGCATGAATGCGCCGCGCCAGTCGCTCCTTGCCGGTACCACTTTCGCCGAGCACCAACACGGTGGCATCGGTGGCCGCCACCATGCTGACCTGGCGCAGCACGGCCTGCAGTTCCGGGGAATTGCCGATGATTTCAGCGCCCGTCTGATCGGATCTGGTTTCTATCCCCACCGTCCGTACCTATTCAGCCAGCCGCCTTGGCCGGCAGTTCCTGTGGATTGCCTTCAATATAGCCTGCCTAACCCCGCGAGTACTGACAAACCAGATCGCTGGCACATGTGCGATATAACCCATGCCCTGTGGCAAATGCCACACGCGGGTGAACCCGGTTATAGCCCCTGCGGTTACCCGTTCGCCAAAAAATCATGCCAATTCATAGCGCTGCATTCGATGGCCCGCCGCTTGACCGGTTTGGCCTGGCCCTTGCTCTGATGCCTTCGATATCACGACAAGGGAGAGGTAGTAATGCTGAATGTAACGCTGCGTCGCGCACTGGCTATGGTACTTGGGGCCAGTGTACCCATGTGGCCCAGTGCGTCGTTGGCTGATGGGACGTCCGAACCAGCGGCCGTCCTTCTGCCGCCGGTGGTGATCACCGCACCGGCAATGGAAGGGCCCGGCGTGGTCACCACCGACCCACGCCAGCCACGCCTGCCGTTGCCGGCACACGATGGAGGTTCGTACCTAGCGTCCATCCCCGGCTTCGCGGTCAGCCGCAAGGGTGGCACCAGCGGCGATCCGGAGTTGCGCGGTCTGGGTGGCTCGCGGCTGGCCATCCTGCTGGACGATGACCTAATCCTTGGCGGCTGCGGCGGACGCATGGATCCGCCCACCGCCTACGCCTATCCGCAGGCCTTCGACCGCATTGAGGTGCGCAAGGGTCCCCAGACCGTGCGGTATGGCGCCAATCCCGCCGGCACGGTGCGTTTCGAGCGGGATGCCCCGGTGTTCGATGCCGACGGCGGTGTGACCGGTTTTGCCGGGATCACCGTCGGGCGCTTCGACCGTTTCGACCTGATCACCGATGTTGCCACTGGCAGCGAGCAGGGCTTCATCCGCGGCATCGGCACCCTGTCCGACCAGGCCGATTACAAGGACGGCGACGGCAACACGGTGCACTCGCAGTACTCGCGCTGGAGCGGCACCGGGATCCTCGGCTGGCGGCCGGATGCCGACACCCTGGTGGAACTCACCCTCGACCGCTCGGATGCTGAGGCGGCCTACGACGACCGCGGCATGGACGGCACGCAGTTCGAGCGAACCGGCTACAGCCTAGCGCTGACGCGCGAGCGCATCACGCCGTGGTTGGATCAGGTCGAGGCCCGGGTGTTCTACAACGAGATCGACCATGTGATGGACAACTATAGCTTGCGCGAGCCGCCGAACATGCCAATGGTCAGCTACCCCGATCGCGTGACTACCGGCGCGCGCATCGCCGCCGATTTCGCCCTGCCGGGAGATATGCTGCTACACGCCGGAATCGAGCACCAGCGCAACCGGCACCGGGGCAATCGCCTGATGGGAATGGACGCTTTCGTCTGGCGCGATGTCCCGCGCCAGGATACCGCCCGATTCCGCGATACCGGCGTGTTCGCGGAACTGGAGTACCCATTCTCGGACTCCCAGCGCCTGGTCACGGGGCTGCGTGTCGACCGGTCGCGGGCCGACGCACAGGACGCCGATGGCTTCGGCGGCGCCGGGCCCGGGGAACACGACCGTACACACCAGACCAGCGGGTTTCTGCGCTACGAGGAGGATCTCCACGCGGCCCCGATAAGCTGGCACATTGGTCTCGGGCGCGCCGAGCGTGCTGCCGATTTCTGGGAACGTCGCCGCGTGTTCGACCTCGACACCGAGAATCTGACCCAGCTGGATGCGGGTTTGCAGGTTCATCACGGAGATCTGACCGGCTCGGTTGCCGTGTTCTACGGCCAGTACGACGACTACATCCTGATCGCCAACGAGGCCCCGGCTGCGCGCAACGTGGACGCCACCACCTATGGCGCCGAGATGGATCTTGCCTGGGCCATGAACTCACGTTGGACGGCGCGCGCCAGTGCCGCCTGGGTTCGCTCCAGCAACGATACCGATGGTGTGCCCCTCGCGCAGACGCCGCCGGCTGAAATGACCCTGGCCCTGGAGTACCAGTCCGGCGGGCGCTTTGCCGGGGCCCAGGTACGAGGTGTCGCACGTCAGGACCGGATTCATCCCGGCCATGGAACCATCTACAGCCTCGACCAGGAAGAAACCCCCGGTTTTGCCACCGCCGCGATGTACGCTGGCATGGAGGTGTCCTCCGGATCGCGGGTGATGCTGGGTGTGGACAACCTGTTCGATCGCACTTACAGCGAACACATCCAGCGCGGTACGGCCGATCTCGGAGCCAGCACCCAGCCGATCAACGAGCCAGGCCGCACCCTCTGGGCGAAGTGGACCGTGGAATTTTGATCGATCGCCGGACGCGGCTCCGGCTGGTCCGGCCTTACCCAAGGAGAAAAACGATGATCCCTCTGTACCGAACGCTGAGCGGACTGGCGCTTGTGGGCCTGTTGTGCGCGGCAACCCCGGTGGCTTCCGAGCCGACCCATGACGCTGCAGAGCATGCTGCCTGCGACTGCCCGGACGGCATCAAACTCGAGGGCCAGCCGTGGGTGCGGCTGATGCCGCCGATGATGCCGAGTACTGCGGCCTATCTGACCCTGCGCAACACCACCGATCGCGACATCGAGATCGTTTCCGCTGAGTCGCCGGTGGCTGCGGTCACCGAGTTGCACGACCACGTCGAGGACGAGCACGGCGTCATGCGCATGCGCGAGGTTCCATCAATCACCATTCCCGCCAACGATCGTGTGGAGCTGCAGCCCGGCAGTTTGCATGTGATGCTGATCGATCTGTTGGAGCCGCTCGAACAAGGACAGCAGGTGCCGATCCGCCTGAAGCTGGAGGGCCTTCGCGACCTGCATCTTCAGGCCGTGGTGCGGCGGGCGGAGCGTCCCGCAGCAGGCGGGCATCATCAACACTGACATGGCGGGTGTGTTCTCGGCGCTCGAATGACTGACGCTGAGCCAGAGAGGGGCTAAAGTGTGTTCGTTCCACGCCTTCGCTTCGTGCCCGGGTCCGACTATGCATATCCACCTCGACACCCCCGACCTGATGACCCGCGTGCGGCTGGAGTCGCGCTGGCGTTCGGCCGGCGCATCGGTTTCTAGCAGTCAGGCGCCGGAGCAGTCCGACCTGGTGGTAGTCGACCTCGGCAGTCGTGGCGTGGAAGCGGTGTCGACCTGGCGCGAGCGCTACCCGGACGCAAAGATTCTCGCCTTTGGCCCGCACGTGGAAGGGGCGATGCTCAAGGCGTCGCGCCAGGCGGGCGCCGACGAGGTCGTGGTCCGTGGCAAGGTGGCCGACCGGGTCGCAGCCAAGCTGGGGGGTGATCGCGCCTGAAGGCGCTCCGGCCCCGCAATCCGGGGCCCGCGTTCACGCCGTGGTCGCGCGACGAGAGGCCGACAGGGCGCGCAGGCGGCGGCGCTGCATCTTGAGGCGATACTCCAGCTCCTTGAACTGGGTGCGCAGTTCCGTGCGCACCCAGCGATCGTTCATGGCCTCGCGCCCGGCCCGCATCTTGCGCGCCTGCACCTTCTGCCACTGGTTCACGGTATCGCGGAAACGCTGATACTCCCGCTCCACGGTTGCGCGCCAGGAGTCGTGCGCTGGCTCGGCCTGGTCGGCATTGAGCAGCCGGCGAAACTCGGTGTGCAGCCGTGCGCGCATGATCTTGAAGCGCGGTGTCCAGCGCCGGTCATACACCAGTCCCGTCCAGGCAAAAAGGTTGATCAGCCACTTCGAGGGGTCGTACTGCCACCAGCGCACCCCGTTGCGGTAGTCCGCCTGAAAGGCGTGGTGGAAGTTGTGGTACCCCTCGCCCCAGGTGAGCAGGGCGACTAGTCCGTTGTCCACGGCGGTGCTGTCGTCACTGTAGGGACGACGGCCCCACCAATGCGCCAGGGAGTTGATGAAGAACGTGAAGTGGTGGCTGAGCACCATGCGCAGAATGCCGGCCAGTAGCAGCATGCCGATCACATCCCCGAATGCCAGCCCCAGCAGCAGAGGCAGGCCCAGGTTCAGTCCCCATGCCAGGGTCCAGTAATGCCGGTGTTGCCACATCACCACCGGGTCCTTCGCCAGGTCCTTCACCCGCGAATAGTCGGGCTCGCTGGTGGGCCAGTTGCGCAGCATCCAGCCCATGTGGGCATGCCAGAAACCGCGCTTGATGGAATGCGGGTCGCGTTCCACATCATCCACGTAGCGATGATGCACGCGATGCCGCGCGCCCCAGTTGTAGATGCTGTTCTGCAGCGCCAGGGCACTGCTCAGCGCCAGCAGAACGCGCAATGGCCCCCGCGCCTTGAAGGTGCGGTGCGCCCAGAGCCGGTGATAACCCACCGTGATGCCCAGGCCGCTTAGCACCAGGAACAGGCCAAAAAACAGCCAGGCCGCGCCGCTGAAGCCCTGGGTGAGCCACCACCACGGCACCAGCGTGACCGCGGCCAGGTTGGTCAATGCAAAGAAAACGGCCGGCGTCCAGGCAATCGGGGGGGCACGTTCGGACATGGTGGAGACCTGCAGGCGACCGGGGCGAGCGAAGATGCTCACCTATTCATAGCAGATGAGACCGCGACCGGCGAGTAAAAGTGCCCTCGTTCCGGACGGTCGGCCCCAGAGCGTTGCCGGTCGATGGTTTCCATCGGAGGCGCTGCTCCCTGGCTCCCTTCCGGTGCTGCACGGTCGGTGACGGAATGCACCATCATGGGGCGATCGGGATTGTCTTCTCGGCACCCGCATGCCTAAATGCGTCCGAATCAGACCATCAGGATGCGATCCATGAACGGAAGCCTCGACGAGAAGCTCGAACCCATTTACCAGGAAGTGCTGCACCGCAACGCCGGGGAGACGGAATTCCATCAGTCCGTCCATGGCGTGCTGGACACGCTGGGGCCGGTACTGGTGAAGTACCCGGAGTTCGCCGAACTCAAGATCATCCAGCGCATCTGCGAGCCCGAGCGGCAGATCATCTTCCGCGTCCCCTGGCAGGACGACAAGGGCGAGCTGCACATCAACCGGGCCTTCCGCGTCCAGTTCAACAGCGCCCTGGGGCCGTACAAGGGGGGTATGCGTTTCCACCCCTCGGTGTACCTCGGCATCATCAAGTTCCTCGGCTTCTCGCAGGTGTTCAAGAACGCCCTGACCGGCCTGCCGATCGGCGGCGGCAAGGGCGGCAGCGACTTTGATCCGAAGGGGCGCTCCGATTCCGAGATCATGCGGTTCTGCCAGAGCATGATGACCGAGATGTACCGCCACCTCGGCGAGTACACCGATGTGCCCGCGGGCGACATCGGCGTTGGCCAGCGCGAGGTCGGCTACCTGTTCGGCCAGTACAAGCGCATCACCAACCGCTTCGAGTCCGGCGTGTTCACCGGCAAGGGGCTGGACTGGGGCGGCAGCCGCGCCCGTACCGAGGCCACTGGCTACGGAGCGGTCTTTTTTACCCAGGAGATGCTCAAGGCCCGCAACGACTCGCTGGAGGGTAAACGCGTGATCATCTCCGGCGCCGGCAACGTGGCGATTCATGCCACCGAGAAGGCCCAGCAGCTGGGCGCCCGGGTGATCGCCTGTTCCGACTCCCGCGGGGTTATCCTCGACGAGGACGGGCTCGACCTGGACCTGGTGCGCCAGATCAAGGAACGCGAGCGCGGCCCGATCAGTGCCTACGCGGAACGCAAGAAGGGCGCAAAGTACAGCGAGAATGGCAGTATCTGGGAGATCCCCTGCGATGTGGCCCTGCCGTGTGCCACTCAGAACGAACTGACCGGAAAGGACGCCAAGGCCCTGGTCGAAAACGGCTGCATCGCGGTCGCCGAGGGCGCCAACATGCCGGTTACCCCGGAGGGTATCCAGACCTTCCGCGAGGCCGGGATCGCCTTTGGCCCCGGGAAGGCCGCGAATGCCGGCGGCGTGGCAACCAGTGCGCTGGAGATGCAGCAGAACGCGAGCCGGGACTCCTGGACCTTCGAATACACCGAGGCGCGCCTGCAGGAGATCATGGCCAACATCCACCGCACCTGCCACGAAACCGCCGAGGAATATGGCTCTCCTGGCAACTACACCGTCGGCGCCAACATCGCCGGCTTCGTGAAGGTCGCACGCGCCATGGAGGCCTTGGGCCACATTTGAGCCTACCGACGCCGGATTCGCCTGGAGCTACACGTCGACCAGAGCTTCTCCGGAGTTGTCCGCGCTCATGTGATTGACTATGAAAATGGGTGCCCCAAAACCCTTCGGAAGTTGCGCGACCAGAGTCTTTAATGCAGCCATCCCCCCAGCGGATGCCCCAAAGACGATGACCATCTGCAATCGCAAAAAGGGGCACGCGAAGCGCGAACGGGGTCAGTTTTTACCTTCTCCGTCTCGCCTCGCTGAATGGGAAAGGCGAGCTACGACCCCGAATCTGCAAATGTGTGGAAGCCGTTACCGGGCACAGCGGTCCGGGGGCATCGCTAGTGTGAGGTCGTCGAGGATTCGGCGGGCGGATTTTGGGATGGCGTCGATGGCTTGCGGCGAGAGTCCGGTACCGTCTTCCAGGTGTGCGGGCTCGATTCCGTGGACGATAAGGGTGGGCGGAAAGGCGTCGAGCGCGCGGGCGAGTTCGACGGCCTCGGCGAGGCCGATGCCGTGCGAGGAGTAGCGGGCGCCGCGCGGCAGTGGGTCGCGGGCGTCCAGGCGGTGGAGGGTGCCGGGGGCGGCGCCGGTGACGATGGCGTCGACCAGGATGACGGGGTCGTGGCCCTGCCACAGCTCCATGAGCTCGGCGGGTTCGCCGCTGCAGGCGGCGGTTGTGAGGCCTGGCGTGCCGGCGAGTGCGGCGACGACGGCGTGGCCGACGCCGTCGTCGCCGCGCCAGGGGTTCCCGATGCCGATGACGAGAGGGCCCTTGGTGGCAGTCACTGGGGATGCTTCCGTGGGATCGTCCACTGGCGTGAATCGTCGATGACCGTGGCGATTCTCATCGGCCACCTACCCGGGCATGGGGCTGGCTGGAACAGCAACAGGTACAGGCGTAATCTGAAGGGCACCCTGCCAAGTGGTTGGTGATGGATATGGCGGCCGTCGACTTTGAAAAAATACTGGACCAGGCTCGTGCGCTCCCGGAATCGGAGCGTGCACGGCTGGTGCATGACCTGGTGGAAACCCTGGATGGTTCACCGGACAAGGAGGCCGCCTCGGCATGGGTGCAGGAGATTTCCCGCCGCCTTGCAGAGGTCGAGAGCGGGGATGAGAGGACCCTCTCGCGTGAGGAATTGAATCGGCGTTTGCGGGACCGCACTGGATGAGCATGGATGCCCACACTGGAGATCGTCTCCGCCGCGGCAGATGAAGCGGAAGCGGCGACCGACTGGTACGAACATGAACTGCCCGGGCTCGGGTGGCCGTTTCGCGAGGCGCTGAACGCGGGCCTGGAGCTGCTGGAAGAAGGTTGGGTCTCCGGCAGTCCCATGCCTGGCCGCCTGGGCCGGAAAGGCGTGCGCCGGCTGGGGTTGCGCCGCTTTCCGTTCGACATCGTCTTCCTTCGCACTTCCCGTCGCATCATCGTTCTGGCATTTGCACATCATGCGTGCCGCCCCGGCTACTGGCGCGCTCGACTGCAACGATAGCCATCGTGCTGCTCCTTCGGTTCTCGCAAGCGGCGTTCACTTTCGGTCGACGGTGAGGTCGAGGAAGTGGGTGGCGCAGGAGATGCAGGGGTCGTAGTTGCGGATGGCGACTTCGCAGTGGTGGCGCAGTTCGTCGTCCGGCAGGTCGAGGTTGTTCTGGACCAGTTCGCGCAGGTCGGCCTCGATGGTGGGCTGGTTGACCGAGGTGGGCGGGACGATCTTGGCGTCGGTGATCAGGCCCGCGTCGTCGATGGTGTAGCGGTGGTAGCAGATGCCGCGCGGGGCCTCGGTGGCGCCAAAGCCGGTGCCGGCGCGCGGGGTGACCGGCAGGGCCGGCTCGGCCGGTGCGGCGCGGTAACCTTCGACCAGGCGCAGGGCCTCCTCGAAGGCGAGGACGATCTCGATCATGCGCACCTGGATACTGCGGAAGGGGTTGCGGCAGGCGGCGCCCAGCCCGGCGCGTTCGGCCAGCTCGGCGGCGCGCGGGGTGAGGCGTTCGCGGTTCAGCGCGAAGCGCGCCAGCGGGCCCATGAACACCGGTTCGCCGGAGTCCGAACGGTGGCTGTGCAGGGCGTTGGAGTGGGCGACGTGCTCCTCGGTGAAGATGTCGTCGTAGTCGCGGATGGCCGCGTCCAGGCCGCTGCTGGAGCCCAGGCGTCCGTGGGTGATCGGGTATTCGTCCGGGTGGACGAGCGACACGAACTCGTAGTCGCGCTCCAGGTTCGGGTAGTCGAGGGTGGCGAGGAAGTCGGCCACCTCGCAGGAGGTTTCCAGGCCCCAGGACAGGTCCTCGCGCAGCCCGGCGACCGCGGCCGGCGACGGCGCGCGGTAGAAGCCGCCGACGCGCAGGTTCACTGGGTGGATCTCGCGCCCGCCCAGCAGGCGCAGGATCGAGTTGCCGATCTTCTTGATTCGCAGGCCGTTGCGCACCATATCCGGGTGGTCCTTCGCGGCGGTAATCGCATCCGGATAGCCGAGGAAATCCGGCAGGTGGAGCATGAACACGTGCAGGGCGTGGCTCTCGATCCACTCGCCGCAGTAGGCCAGCCGCCGCAGGTCCTGCAGCACGCCGTCCACAGTGATGCCGCAGATGTCCTCCATCGCCAGCGAGGCACCCATCTGGTAGGCGATCGGGCAGATGCCGCAGATGCGCGCGGTGATGTCCGGAGCCTCGCGGAAGTCCCGCCCGCGCAGGAAGCCCTCGAAGAAGCGCGGCGCCTCGAAGATCGACAGCTTCACCTCCTCCACGCGGTCGCCCTCGGTGCGCACGTACATCGCGCCTTCGCCCTCCACGCGGGCGAGGTAGTCGACTTCGATGGTGCGGGTCTCGCTCATGTCCGGTTTCCTGATTCTTCGGGCGGTGCCGCGCCGCTCTCCTGACGTTCGCTCTCCTCGCGGAAGGCGTCGGCGCCGGCGTTGAAGGTGCGATAGAAGCGCACGCGCGTGGCGCGATCCATCCCCAGCGTCTCCAGCTGGCCGGACAGGCCCGGTGCGTTGGGCGTCTCTTTCGGCCCGAAGCAGCCATAGCAGCCGCGGTTGCACCCGGGGCACAACGCGCCGCAGCCGGCGTGGGTGACCGGGCCGAGACAGGGCGTGCCATGGGCGACCATCACGCAGACCTGTCCCGCCCGCTTGCACTCCTCGCAGACGCTGGCGCTGGAGACCTGCGGGCGCCGACCGTAGAGGAAGGCGCTGATGACCTCCAGCAACTGGTACTTGTCGATCGGGCAGCCGCGCAGCTCGAAGTCCACCGGCACGTGCTGGCTGATGGCATCCGAGGTGGCCAGGGTCTGGATGTATTCCGGGTGGGCGTAGACCTGGCGGGTGAATTCCTCGACATCCGCGAAGTTGCGCAGGGCCTGGATGCCGCCGGTGGTCGCGCAGGCGCCGATGGTCACGAGGAACTTCGATGCGCGGCGGATCTCGCGGATTTGTTCGGCCGCTTCCGGCGTGGTGATCGAGCCCTCGACCAGGGTCAGGTCCCACGGGCCGTCGATCCGCTGGCTGGAGGCCTCGGGGAAATGCGCGATCCGCAGGCGGTCGGTGACCGCCAGGAGCTCGTCCTCGCAGTCCAGCAGGCTGAGCTGGCAGCCGTCGCAGGAGGCGAACTTGAACACCGCCAGGGTGGGCTTTTCCCGACTCATAGCTCGCGTACCCGGAAGGCCGGCTCCATCACCGGGTAGGGGAACACGGGGCCGTCGCGGCAGACGAAATGCGCCCCGATCTGGCAGTGGCCACAAAAGCCCACCGCACAGCGCATGCTGCGCTCCATGGAGACATAGATGTCCTCCGGCTTCAGGCCGCGGCGCTCCAGCGCGGACGCGGTGAAGCGCATCATCACCTCCGGGCCGCAGGTCATCGCCAGGGTGTTGCGCCGGTCGAAGCCGCCACGATCCACCAGCTGGGTGACCACGCCGACATCGCCGCGCCAGGCGGCGGTGCCGCGATCCACGGTGATGCGCAGATCCACATCATCGCGCTCGGTCCAAGCGTCCAGCTCGTCGCGGAAGATCATGTCGCCGGGCGAGCGCGCGCCGTAGCAGACCACCACGCGCCCGAACTCCGAACGCCTCTGGAGCGCCGCGTGGATCACCGGCCGCAGCGGCGCCAGGCCGATGCCGCCGGCCACCAGGACCAGGTCGCGCCCGCGCGCCTGCTCCAGCGGCCAGGCCGTGCCGAACGGCCCGCGCAGGCCGACCACCGTGCCGGTCTCAAGATCCTGCATCGCGCGGGTCACGCTGCCCACCGCGCGGATGGTGTGCACGATGCCGCCGCCGTCGGTGATCGCGGAGACCGAGATCGGCACCTCGCCCACGCCGAAGAGGTAGAGCATGTTGAATTGCCCGGGCGCAGGCATGGCGCCGGGCTCCACCCCCGGCTCGGGGTACAGCGTCCAGCTGAAGACCTCGTTGCTGGCCACGTCGCGGCGTACCGAGTGGATGCGCCATGGTTCTGGTGCCATTGCCTGATCCGGCAGGGTTGCGACAGCGTCAGGCGCCATGGCCGGGCCCTCCGTGGCTGTAGATATCCAGCGCCTGCAACCGCGCCGCCTGCAGGCGCTGTACGATCAGCGCGGCGAAGTGCTTCATCAGCACGTAGCCGAACGCCGGGTCGGCCTCCATGCGGTCGCGCAGCACGCCGGCATCGAAGCGCAGGGTATGGATGTCGGTCACCGCCCGCGCGTCGTAGCTGGCGCGGTACGGAGGCAGCAGCCAGGACCAGCCGAGGATGTCCCCGGGCCCGACGGTCTGGAACGCCACGGTGCCTTCCCGCAGCGGGCTCTCCAGCGCGACCTGGCCCTCGCGGATCAGCCAGAAGGTCTCGGTCGGCTCGTGGTCGCGCAGCAGTCGGGTGCCGGCCGTATAGCTGCACTTCGCCGCGCAAGCCGCCAGCAGGCGCCGGTGCTCCGGCGCCATATCCTCGAAGAAGGGCTGTTTCTCGATAATGGCCAGCAGCTCGTTCATCCCCGGCCCTCCGGGTCGCGGCGCACCGCGGTGACTTCCTCGGTGATGTCGATCCCCACCGGGCACCAGGTGATGCAGCGCCCGCAGCCGACACAGCCGGAGGTGCCGAACTGGTCATGCCAGGTGGCCAGCTTGTGGGTGATCCACTGGCGATAGCGCGCGGCCACGGACTCGCGGTGTGGCCCGCCGACCAGGTGCGAGTGTTCCTGGTTGAAGCAGGAATCCCAGCGCCGCACGCGCTCGGTGCGCTGGCCTTCAAGATCCGGGACCTCCTCGACCTGCGAACAGAAGCAGGTAGGGCAGACCAGGGTGCAGTTGGAGCAGGACAGGCAGCGCTCGGCGGTCTCCTCCCAGCGCGGGTGTTCGAAGGCCCGGTTCAGCACCTCGCGGGCATCCGCCGGCATCTGCCGGCCCATCTTTTTCGGTGCCTCGGCCCACACCCGCTCGGCGGCGGCCTGCTCGGCATCGCTGGCCGGGCGCGGATCGAGCCGGTCGAGCATCGCGCGACCCGCCTCGGATCCCGCCTCGGCGACCAGAAAGTGCTGGGTGGCGTCGATCACCTCGGTCAGCGCCAGGTCGAAGCCCGCGCGCGCGCGCGGGCCGGTATCCATGGAGGCGCAGAAGCAGGTTCCGCCCGGTTCGGCGCAGCTGACCGCGACCATGAACAGGTCCCGTCGGCGGGCGGCATAGCCGCGGTCCTGCACCGCCTGGCCGAGGAATACCCGGTCCTGCACGTCGATCGCCGCCAGCTCGCAGGCGCGCATGCCGATGAAGGCACGGCGCGGCGCGCCGGAGGTGCCGGGCTCGGTCACGAAGCTGCCGTCCGGCTGGCGGGTCAGCCGGAACAGGGTCTCCTCGGGCGGGAACAGGTACTTCTTCCAGGAATGCGGCCCGACCACGTAGCCGAACAGCGCGTCGTCGTCGCGTTCGCGCAGGCGGTAGTGCCCGGGGGCCTGCTCGTCGGTCCAGCCCACCGGCAGGTCCTCGAGACCGCCCACCCGGTCGTAGACAATCGCGCCGTCGCGCCGCGTCGGTCCGACCACCTCGTAGCCGTCCCCGGCCAGCAGACGGATCAGCGTATCCACGGCTTGTGGTGCGATCACTTCCATCGGAACTCCCGGACGTCAGTCCCGCCGGGGCACAATCCGATTCCGGACGGGGACGTTTCCCATAGTGCGCCAAGCGTGACAGGTGATCCACCGCCCCGGGACCACCGAACCCGGGTTGCCTGCGTTATCCTCAAATTCCACTTCGCTTGGGGACAGGGTCATGCAGGTTGCCGTATTCAGCACTCAGCAACACGACCGAGAATGCCTGGTTCCGGCGCTCGAGGCCGCGGGCATGACGCCGCGCCTGTTTACCGAGCGGTTGACTGCCGAAACCGCCCACCAGGCCGCGGGGGCGCGGGCAGTGTGTGTGTTTACCAATGACGATCTGCATGGGCCGGTGCTCGATGCGCTGGCAAGTCATGGCATTCAGGTGATCGCCCTGCGCTGTTCTGGGTACGACAACCTGGATGTGGAGCACGCCCAACGCCTGGGTATCCGCGTGGCCCGGGTCCCGGCCTATTCGCCGAACGCGATTGCCGAGCACGCAGTGGCCTTGTTGATGACCCTGAACCGCAAGACCCACCGCGCCTGGGATCGCACTCGACGCGGCGACTTCCGGCTGGATCACCTGACTGGCTTCGATCTGGTCGGGCGCACGGTCGGGGTCGTCGGTACCGGGCGCATCGGGCAGGCCTTTGCGCGCATCATGCTGGGCTTCGGCTGCCGCGTGCTGGCGCATGACCCCTACCCGAATGCAGATCTGCAGGCGGCCGGTGTGACGTATCTGGAACTGGAGCCCCTGCTGGAGGCGTCGCAGGTTGTGAGCCTCAGTTGCCCGATGACCCGCGACAACCACCACCTGATCAACGCCGAGCGCCTGGCACTGCTGCCGCACGGGGCAGTGCTGATCAATACCGCTCGTGGTGCGCTAGTGGATACCGACGCCGCCGAGGCCGCGCTGGAGTCGGGTCAGCTGGGCGGGTTTGCGCTTGATGTTTACGAGGACGAGGCGGGGCTGTTCTTCCGTGACTGGTCGCTGTCGGGCCTGCCGGATCGGCGCCTGGCGCGACTGATGCAGCGCGACGATGTGCTGGTCACCGGCCACCAGGCCTTCCTGACCCGCGAGGCCCTGGGCAACATCGCCGACACTACGGTTGCCAACCTGACCGCACTGTACCGGGACCCGGAAGCACAGCCGGAGGGGCGGATTGTGTGACGCCTCCGTCGGCGCGTGGCAGGCCCCGCGCGATACGGGTGTCGGCCCTCTACAGTAGCAGTTGATACCCGGCGCCGAGAGCGGCGCACACGAGGATCAGAGGGATGACGCCCATCCGGAAACGGGCCAGGGCAATGAAGGCGGCGATCCCCAGCAGGGCGGAGAACCACTCGAAGGCGCCGTCGAAACCGGCGGGCCAGAGGACGTGCCAGGTGAAGAACACGGCCAGGTTCACGATCACGCCGACGACGGCGGCGGTGATCCCGGTCAATGGGCCGGTGAAGTGCAGATCGCCCCGGGTACGCTCGACCAGGGGCGCGCCGATCAGGATGAACAGGAACGACGGCAGGAAGGTGAAGAACGTCGCGACCAGCGCCCCGAGCAAGGCGGCCAGCAGGACCTGATCCGGGCCGAGGAAGGCCTGGGTCCAGCCGCCGATGAAGCCGACGAAGGTGACGACCATGATCAGCGGCCCCGGCGTCGCCTCACCCAGTGCCAGCCCGTCGATCATCTGGGTCGGGCTCAGCCAGCCGTAGGTCTCCACCCCGCCCTGGTACACGTACGGCAGTACCGCGTAAGCGCCGCCGAAAGTCACCAGGGCGGTCTGGGTAAAGAACTGCCCCATGCGGGTCAGCGTGGCGTCCCACCCAAATACCGCGAGCAGCAGACCGAACACCGCGGCCCACAGGCCCAGGCCGACTAAGAGGAAGCGGATCACCCGCGACCAGCGAAACTGCATCCAGGGCGCGGGTGGGGTGTCGTCGTCCACCACGGCCGGCCCCATGGCCTTGTGGCTGCTGGCGCTGTGCGATTCGCCGCTTCGGAAGCGCTCCGGCCAGACGCGGCTGCCCAGCCAGCCGAACAGCCCCGCGGCGATGATGATGTACGGGAACGGGATGTTGAGCACAAAGATCGCCAGGAACGCCGCAACGGCCATCAGCCATAGCAGGCCGTTGTTCAGCACGCGTCCGCCAATGCGCCACCCGGCATAGACGATGATCGCGATTACCGCGGGTTTGATGCCGTAGAACACCGCCTCCACCGCCGGCACGTCGCCAAAGGCCAGGTACACCCAGGACAGCCCGGTGATCAGGACCAGCGAGGGCAGGATGAACAGCAGCCCGGCCATCAGGCCGCCGAAGGTGCCGTGCAGGAGCCAGCCGAGATAGGTCGCCAGCTGCTGCGCCTCCGGGCCGGGCAGGACCATCGCGTAGTTCAGCGCATGCAGGAAGCGGTTCTCGGAGACCCAGCGACGTCGTTCCACCAGCTCCTCGTGCATCATCCCGATCTGCCCGGCGGCACCCCCGAACGAAATGAAGCCGAGCTTGAGCCAGTAACGAAAGGCCTCGCCCCGGGTTGGGGCGTCTGGTCGTTTATCTGTGGGTTGCGTCATTCATTAACGTCCGTTCGGGTTGGGCCACGCGCGTCCGAGCCCATCCGCGTCGTCCTGATTGCAACAAAGATTGCAACAAAAAGGCCCGGCGCCTTGCGGGACCGGGCCTTTGGGACCGCATCGGGGTGTCCGATGCGCGAGGCGTTGTTAGCCCTCGTTGTGGTAGCGGGTGATCCGCTCCACTTCGTTCTTCGCGCCCAGGACCACCGGCACGCGCTGGTGAATGCCCGTGGGGCTGATATCCATGATGCGCTCGCGACCGGTGGTGGAGACGCCGCCCGCCTGCTCGATGATGAAGCTCATCGGGTTGGCCTCGTACATCAGGCGCAGCTTGCCGGCGGTGCCCTTGGCCTGCATCTTGGAGTCCATCGGGTACATGAACACGCCGCCGCGCGACAGGATGCGGTGCACCTCGGCGACCATGGAGGCCACCCAGCGCATGTTGAAGTCCTTGTCGCGAGCGCCTTCCTTGCCGGCCAGGCATTCGTCGATGTAGCGCTTGACCGGGGCTTCCCAGAAGCGGCTGTTGGACATGTTGATCGCGAATTCCTCGGTGTCTTCCGGGATCTGCACGCTGTCCTTGGTCAGCAGGAACTCGCCGAAGTCCTTGTCCAGGGTGAACATCTGCACGCCCTTCCCGGTGGTCAGCACCATCATGGTGGACGGACCGTACAGGCAGTAGCCGGCGGCGATCTGCTTGGTGCCCGGCTGCAGGAAGTCCTCGGTCTTCGGATCAGAGACGCCTTCCGGCGCCTTCAGGATGGAGAAGATCGTGCCGACGGAGACGTTCACGTCGATGTTGGAGGAGCCGTCCAGCGGGTCGAACAGGACCAGGTAATGACCGCGCGGGGCGCCAGCCGGCATCTCGCAGATCTCGTCCATCTCCTCGGAGGCGAGGCCGGCGGCGTGGCCGTTGTGGCCCAGGGCCTCGATGAACACCTCGTTGGTGATGATGTCGAGCTTCTTTTGCGTCTCGCCCTGCACGTTCTCGGAGCCGGCGGAGCCGAGAACGCCGACCAGGTCACCCTTGTCGACGAGGTCGGAGATCTTCTTGCAGGCCACCGAGATATCGTTCAGCAGGCCGGTGAATTCGCCGGTCGCGCCCTGGATACCGCGCTGGGTTTCGATAATGTAGTTGGTCAAAGTCGTGCCGATATGCATGATGCAATCCTGATGCTGTTGTGAATCGGGTGACACCGCGCAATCGAGGTGCGTGAGCACCATGACGGGGCGAACGGCCCCGGTGCGCCGGGTGTCTTAACCGGCATAGTGTAGCAAAAGCACCCGGATGGGCCGATCCGCCGCATCCTTTAGCCTGGCACTGTGTCTGCATGGCATCCGGGATCGAACCGAAACAGGAGACTCGCATGCCGCAAAACGCGCTGTACGCCCAATCCGGCGGGGTTACCGCCGTCATCAACGCCAGCGCCTGGGGGGTGATCGAGGCGGTACGCGCGCATCCGGCCCATTTTGGGAAGATCTATGCGGCGCGCGACGGCATTCTTGGCGTCCTGCGCGAGGAGATCATTGACCTGGATCAGGAGGACCCGCTGACCCTGGCGGCCCTGCGTCATACCCCCGGCGGGGCGTTCGGTTCCTGCCGCTTCGACCTGGGCGATCCCGACCAGGACCCGGAGCAGTACGAACGCCTGGTCGAGGTCTTCCGCGCCCATGACATCGGCACCTTCTTCTACAACGGCGGCGGTGGTTCCATGGACACCGCACTGAAGATCGCCCGGATGGGGGATCGCATGGGCTTCCCGATCAAGGCGATCGGGGTACCCAAGACGATCGACAACGACCTCGCCGTGACCGACTCCAGCCCCGGGTTCGGCTCCGCCGCCAAGTTCATCGCCACGGTCGTGCGCGAGGCCAGCCTGGATGTCGAATCCATGCACACCAGTTCCACCAAGGTGTTCGTGCTGGAGGTGATGGGGCGGCATGCCGGCTGGCTGGCGGCTGCCGCCGCGCTGGCACAGGAGTTTGACGGCCAGCCGCCGATGCTGATTCTGTTCGCCGAGACCCTGTTTGACCAGGACGACTTTCTCGAGCACCTGAACCGGACGATCGAGCGTCACGGCTACTGTGTGGTGGTCGTCTCCGAGGGTCTGAAAAACCCGGATGGCACCCTGTTCTCGGTGGCGCAAAGCCATGATGTGTACGCCTACACCCAGCTGGGCGGCGCCGCCCCGCGCCTGGCCGAGCTGATTCGCGAACAGACCGGACACAAGCTGCACTGGGCGGTGGTCGACTATATCCAGCGCTCCGCGCGGCATATCGCGTCGAAGGTGGACGTGGAGCAGGCCTATGCCTGTGGCCGTGCGGCGGTGGAGGGCGTGGTGGCCGGCGAGGATGCCTTCATGCCGATCATCCGCCGCGATTCCAACGATCCCTACCGCTGGAGTATCGGTTTTACCCCGCTGGAGACCGTGGCCGACGTCGAGCAGGGCATGCCGCGCGAGTACATCACCCCGGACGGCTACGGCATCACCCAGGCCGCGCGCGATTACCTGCGCCCGCTGATCCAGGGCGAGGACGCCCCGCCGTTCGACCAGGGCCTGCCCTGCTACCCGCGCATCCGGGGCGAATTGCTGCCCAAGCGTTGCCCTCCGTTCGAGGTCAAGACCGACTAGTCCTTTCCGGGCGAGTGGGCGTCGGCGTCCAGCCAGGCCCGCTGGAAGGCGAAGAACTGCCGGGCGACCCTGTCCGCCTCGTCGACGCGCAGATAGTCCGCATGTTCGGCCGGCGCACAACGCGCACAGACGAAGGTGATGCCGTCACAAAGACTGGCGCAGCACGGGGTGTTGTCCGCGCGGCGCGGCCGGTAATGCACCCACACGGAGGCCGTATCCGCAACCGCAGTGGGCCCGGATTCCAGGCTGAGCGCGGCGCCACAGTGGCTGCAAGCCGCCTCGATCCGGCTATGTGCACCGCTTAGCATCGGGATGGCTAGGGCATCGACGGCGCACATCGCGGCGACCGGGCTGCCATCGGCGACGCTGACCGTGATGCTGCCCGGTGCGGCGCTGTACGGATAGCAGCCCAGACCCTGGGCCTGATGCGCCACGGCATCCAGCGCGGCCAGTCGCTCCAGCGCGCGGATATCCAGCTCCCGGGCCTCTGGTGACCGTCCGTGCTGGCGCCAGTGTTCCAGGACTTCGAGATAGGTGGCGCGCACGGCTTCGGGGGCATCGCGCAGGCGCTGTTCCAGCGGGAAGTCGCCGCGCAGGCGTCCCAGGGCGGCGGTCACGAGCGCCGGCCTCATGACGCGGAGCAGCAGCCGCCCGGGCCCTCCTGCTGAATGGGCGGACAGGGCACGGTGCCGTAGGAGCAGAACACGCAGCAGTCCCCTGGAAGTGGCCGCAGCAGGGCCCCGCAGCCGGTGCATTCGTAGAACCACTGGCAGGCGTCGGTGGGCATCGTTTCCTTCTTCTGGTGCCCGCATTCCGGGCAGGTCAGGGTCGAATCGGGCACGATCTCGTTCATATGCGTTTCAGCTCGGTTTGCGAGGATGGGAGCCAACGACCGGGGCTGGCGAGGAAAAACCCCGCCAGACAACAGGAATCGGCACAAGCGCTGTCTGGTCAGCGTCTATTCTCTGCCAAGCCCGCGCAAGACGGGCCCACAACCGGATCCCGGATGGAGGAAATCATGTACTCGCGCATTCTCAATCGCACCCTCGCCCTGACCGCTGCCAGTGTGCTGGCCGCCGCGTTTGTCGCGCCCGGCCAGGTCGCGGCCCAGGGCGCTTACTTCGCCCCGGCGGACGGTTCGCCGGACGAGGTGGCCTTCGAATACCGCATGCACGAATACGGCTGCGCCAACGTGCGCGGACAGTGGCGCGCGACCAACAACACGGATGACTGGCTGGAAGTCCGCGTCACCAAGACCGCCTACAACTGCCCCGGAGAGCTGGAAGACGACGTGCGCACGACGACCCGCGTGTGGCGCACGCTGGGGCCGGGCGAGACCCAGGAACGCACGCGCGACGACTCCGTGTGCGGCGGGGCCTGGGCACGTGGTGTCGAGGTCCTGGAGTACGAGATCAAGGTGGTCGACGCCCCCGAGGCAAACTGACAGACGTGTGAAACCGGCCGCGATTTTCGTGTGCGGCCGGTCAATTCGCGGTTCTGGCGGGCTACACTTCAAACAACTGTTCACCGATTTCAAGGAGTCTGCCCATGAGCGTTCATTCGGTCCGTCGAGTTCTGTCCGCACCCGCGGCCCTGCTGGTCGCGCTGGCCCTGACCCTGCTGCCCGCCACCCCGGCATTCGCCGATGTCGGCATGCTGGATACCGGCAGCATGATCCAGCAGGCCAGCGCGGACGACACCCGCGCCCAGTTGCTGGAACAGCTCAATGACGCCGAGGTTCGCGCGCAGCTGGTCGAGATGGGGGTTGATCCCGAGCGTGCCGAGCAGCGTGTGGCCCGCCTGACCGACGACGAACTGGCGCAGCTGGAGGCGCACATGGAGACCGACCCGGCCGGCGCGGCCAGCGTCCTGGGTGTGGTCGCCATCGTGTTCGTGGTGTTCGTGATCCTGGATGC
Organism: Thioalkalivibrio sp. ALM2T; assembly: GCF_000381505.1. NCBI lineage: Bacteria > Pseudomonadati > Pseudomonadota > Gammaproteobacteria > Chromatiales > Ectothiorhodospiraceae > Thioalkalivibrio > Thioalkalivibrio sp. ALM2T. Next base: position 5,480 of record NZ_KB906564.1, on the reverse strand, counting down.
AGTGGGTGTGACCGACATCTTCTCGTTTGTCGGGCCGGCCCGCTAAGCCACGCCCTGCATGGGGTTCATCTCGACGCGGCGAGTCTCGGGGTTTCTCGCGCTCGCCGCGCTCCTCTGGCTGACCGGTTGTGCCACCGCGCCGCAGAGCGCGGGTCTGGCGAGCGAGCGTCCGACCGACCTGCCGGCGCGCGTCGAACTGGCTGACACGCCGTTCTTTCCCCAGGAGCAATACCAGTGCGGCCCCGCCGCGCTGGCCACGGCGTTGAATGCCCGGGGTATCGATGCCGCGCTGGATGATCTGATCGAGGAGGTTTATATCCCCGCCCGCGCGGGCAGCCTGCAGACCGAGATGCGCGCGGCGGTGCGCGCGCGCGACCAGGTGGCCTACCGTATCGAGCCCCAACTGGAGGCGATCCTGCGCGAGGTGGCGGCGGGCAACCCGGTGGTGGTGTTCCAGAACCTCGGGGTGGCCCTGATCCCGGAATGGCACTTTGCGGTGGTGATCGGATACGACCTGGAGGACCGGGAGATCTTCCTGCGCAGCGGCCCGATCCAGCGCCACGTGAATTCCTTTGCCCGCTTCGAGCGCACCTGGGCGCGGGGTGAGCGCTGGGCCTTCCTTGTGATGCCCCCCGATACCCTGCCGGCCACCGCCCAGCCGCTGCGCTGGCTGCGTGCGGTCAACGAACTGGAACAGACCGGGCGCTTTGCGGCGGCGGCCACGGGCTACGAAACCGCCATGGATCGCTGGCCCGATGAACCGATCCCCTACGTGGGTCGCGCCAACGTGGCCTTTGCCCAGGGCGATCTGCCGGCGGCGGAGAATGCCCTGCGGGCGCTGATCGAGCGCGATCCGGCCCGCCACGAGGGCTGGAACAACCTCGCGCACGTGCTGACCGCTCGCGAGTGCGGTGAGCAGGCACGCGAGGCCGCGAGCTGTGCGGCCGGTCTGGCGGGACCGGGAGCGTATGCGCGCACCCTGGGCGCTGCGGCGAAGGCTCCGGACGGCGGCGCCGAGTGTCGAGCCCTGCCGCCCTGTGCCGTGGCGGTCGAGGCACGTACGCCGTAGGACCACGTGGCTCCGGCATCGTGAGTCGCGAAGCGACGTGGCGATGTGCAGGGTGTTAATTGCCGCGCTGCGCTCGCAATGAAAGCCCTCTGTTACTCAGGCCGAGCGTTTTTCCAGGGTCTGTTCGGCGTGCTTGAGCACCAGGCCCAGGTTTTGCTTCTCCACGTCCGTGACCTGCGGGTCATTCTTTACCGCTTGACGCAGGTGCTCCACCAATTGCGCCAGTTCGTCGCGCGAGATCTGATGGAAGTTGAAGCCGCCACCGTAGCGGGACTCGAGCTGGTCCCAGTAGTCGGCGAGCGGGGGGCGGTAGTCGTCACTCATCGGGCAGTCCTTGTTTGATGCGGGCGCGGCGTGCGCGAAAGGCATTTTGTCTGTTCGCGGTGCTTGCGGTCTAATGGGGGCTTTCCCGACCGGCCTTTCGCCCATGTCCGTTACTGCCATCTATCCTGGCACCTTCGACCCGATCACCCACGGTCACACGGACATCGTGCGCCGTGCGGCACGGTTGTTCGATCGCGTGGTAGTCGCGGTGGCCGCCAGTCCCAACAAGGGCCCAGCCTTCCCGCTGGAGACCCGCGTGGCCCTGGCCAAACAGGCGGTAGGTGATATCCCCGGCGTGGAGGTGCAGGGCTTCGATGTCCTGCTCGCGCACTTTGTTCATGCGCAGCAGGCCAACGTGATCCTGCGCGGATTGCGCGCGGTGTCCGACTTTGAACATGAATTCCAGCTCGCAGCGATGAACCGGCAGCTAGCGCCGGAGGTCGAAACGCTGTTTCTGACACCAGCGGAGGAGTACAGCTTCGTCTCCTCCAGTCTGGTACGGGAAATCGCCCGACTGGGCGGCGACGTCTCAAAATTCGTTAGCCCCGGTGTGGCGCGCATGTTGGCCGAACAAAACGGCGCAGCACGCTAGCCGGGCCCCGCCACTGGATACGAGGAACGGCCCATGGCCCTGATGATCACCGACGAATGCATCAACTGCGATGTCTGCGAGCCCGAGTGCCCGAATGAGGCCATCTACCCGGGGGACGAGATCTACGAGATCGACCCCACGCTGTGCACCGAATGTGTCGGCCATTTCGACGAGCCGCAGTGCCAGCAGGTCTGCCCGGTGGACTGCATCCCGCTGGATCCCGATCACAAGGAGACCCGCGAGCAGTTGACGGCCAAGTACGACGCCCTGATGGCCGCGAAGTAGGCCGCGACATGGATTGGCACCGCCCGCTACTGCACTGCGCGGTCCTCGTCACCCTGTCGCTGGCGGCGCCGCTGGCGCTGGCCGGGCCGGGGCAGCACGCAGTGGCGAGCGCGCATCCGGCCGCCACCGAGGCGGGCGAAGCCGTGCTGCGCGACGGCGGCAACGCCTTCGATGCCGCCGTCGCGATTACCGCCGCCCTGGGTGTAGCCGAGCCCTACGGCTCCGGGCTCGGGGGCGGCGGGTTCTTCCTGCTGTACGAGGCATCCTCCGACCGCAGCGTGATGCTCGATGCCCGCGAGACCGCCCCGGCCGCGGCCGACCGCGACATGTATCTGGATGCCGACGGCGAGGTGATCGACGGCTTGTCGCTGGATGGCGTGCTTGCCGCCGGCATCCCCGGCATGCCCGCCGGCATGGATCACTTGGCGCGGGAATACGGACGCCTTTCGCTGGCCGACAGCCTGGCCCCGGCGATCCGTCTGGCCGAGGACGGTGTTCCGGTCAGCGGCCGCTACCTGCAGATGGCGGGCTTTCGCCATCAGGCCCTGCGCGACGGGGCTGATGCACGAGAGATTTACCTTGAGGCGGGGCGCCTGCCGGACGAAGGCGCGACCCTGCGCCAGCCGGATCTCGCTGTGACCCTTCGGCGCCTGGCGGACGAAGGCCGTGGCGGTTTCTATACCGGCGACCTGGCCGAGCGCCTGGTCGCCGGCGTGCGCGAGGCCGGCGGTATCTGGACCCTGGACGACCTAGCGGGGTACGCGGTCGTTGAGCGCGACCCCGTGCGTCTGGACTATCTTGGCGCCACGATCACCACCGCCTCGCCGCCATCCTCCGGCGGGGTCGCGCTCGGCCAGATCCTGAACATCCTGGCGTTCTACGACCTCGAGGCGCTGGCGCCGGACATGCGCGTCCACCTGACCATCGAGGCGATGCGCCGCGCCTATCGTGATCGCGCCGAGTATCTGGGCGATCCGGACCATGTGGCTATGCCGCTGGAGCGGCTGCTGTCACGCGACTACGCAGCCGGTCTGCGCGCCACCATCCATCCCGACACGGCCACCCCCAGCCGCTACCTGCCGCTGTCGGTGGAGCCGCAGGCCGAGGTTCCGGGCTCGGCCGCGGCCGAGAGTCGCGAGACGACGCACTTTTCCGTGATCGACGCCGAGGGCAACCGGGTCGCGGCCACGCTGACGCTGAACTATCCGTTCGGATCCGGCTACGTGGTGCCCGGGACGGGCGTGTTGTTGAACAACGAGATGGACGACTTCTCGGCCAAGCCGGGCGCGCCCAACGCCTATGGCCTGGTCGGTTTCGAGGCCAATGCCATCGCGCCGCAGCGCCGCCCGCTGTCGAGCATGAGCCCGACCTTCGTCGAGACCGAGGATCGCGTGGCGATCCTGGGCACGCCGGGTGGCAGCCGCATCATTACCATGGTCCTGCACGGCGTGTTCGGCGTGCTCGAGGGGCAATCCATCGAGGAGGTCGTCGCGGCGCCTCGCTACCACCACCAGTATTTGCCCGATCGGGTGGAACACGAGACCGGGGCGTTCGATGCCGAACTGCGTGGCGAGCTGGTCTCGCGTGGGCATCAGCTGGTGCCGCAGGTGCGCCCGTTCGGTGACATGCACGCCATCCTGTGGGAGCGCGGGGCGGGTCGCCTGGAGGCGGCTTCCGATCCGCGCGGCGAGGGCGAGGCGCGGGTGTTCCAGCCCTGAAGACACGCTGGTGAAAGCGCGCGCAGGGGCGCGCGCGAATGGATCAGTGCATCCCTGGCCTTCACGAATTGCGCCCACACAAAAAGCCGCGCCCCGAGATCGGGGCGCGGCTTTTTTCGATTCACTGCAACCGCCGGGCCGGCACTGCCGGCCCGGAACCCGGGGGCTTAGCCCTGGGCCAGATCGCGGATGCGGGCGTTCAGGCGGCTCTTGTGGCGAGCCGCCTTGTTGCGGTGAATCAGGCCCTTGCTCACGGTCTTGTCGATCACCGGAACGGCCTCTTTGTAGGCCTCGGCGGCCGCCTGGGCATCGCCCTTGTGCAGCGGCTTCAGCACGGCCTTCATGGCCGTACGGAAACGGGAGCGCAGCCCCATGTTGTGGGCGCGGTTCTTGACCGCCTGACGGGCCCGCTTACGGGCAGAAGCAATATTTGCCAAAGTACTTCCCTCGCGTTAAATCGCTAGGTTCTGGAAAGGCGGCAGAGCATACCCCCGGGGCACTCCAGCGTCAACCGGGTCGTGCGCGTGATGGGGATGACCTGGGGCCGTGCATGCGTCTACTGTAGAAGTAAGAAAGCCATTCAAAGGAGAACAGGATGAATCGATTTAACCAGACCCTTCGGGCCGCACCGGCGACAGCATCGGGCATGGCCCTGCTGTTCGCGGCGCTCCTGCTGGCCAGCATTGCCTTCATGCCGCAGGCCAAGGCCTTCGAGCCGGAGGCCAAGGTCGTCTATCACGCCGACTTTGCCGACCCGCGCCGCTTCTCTGCGATGCTGACCAGTATCAACAACATGATGACCCATTACCAGAACGAGTTTATCGATGCCGACGTGCGCATCGTGTTCGTGGCGCACGGCATCCGCTTTCTGACCGATGACGACCTGGCCGATACCCCGTTCGAGGCCGACGAGGAGCTCAAGGAAGAGCGCGACACCCTGCGTGGGCGCCTGATGAGCCTCGCCAGCACCCACGGCGTGAAGCTCGAGCTGTGCGAGATCACCCGTTCGCAGATCGGTCTGGACGAGGACCTGATCTACGATCACGTCAACTTCGTGCCCTCGGGTGTGGTGCGCGTGGCCGAGCTGCAGAACGAGGAAGGCTTCGCCTACATCAAGATCGAGTGATCGGCCTTCGTGCCGGTGACCACAAGCCCCGCTTCGGCGGGGCTTTTTTGTGGTTCATCGAAGGATACCGGGGAGGTGTTCGACCGCTGAAGGGCATCGTAGTCTCACGTGGAGCCAGGAAGGACACGGGAGAGAGCGATGCTGGACAAGAAGACGTTGCAGAAGCTGGGCGGCTGGGAAGGCTATCGGCTGGAGCGTGCAGTTTGGCCGGAGGAGGCCGGCGGCACGCTGGAGCTGCACCTGAAGCCGACGCGGCAGTGGATGCACTGCGAACGCTGCGGTCATCGGACCCGGCAGGTGCACGAGACGACGCTGCGGCGGGTGCGGGATCTTCCTCTGTTTGAGTACCGGGTGGTACTGATGGTG